>NC_007426.1:648805-973207 GCF_000026045.1 Natronomonas pharaonis DSM 2160
GGGCGCGTGTTTCACGTCCCCGCTTACGGTCGAGTACTTCCTCGAAGCCGCCGCCGACCGTGGCTGCCGGGATGCGGCGCTCGAAGGACTGAATACGGCGGTCGTCGGCGCTATCGGCGACCCGACACGCGAGGCCGCCGCCGAGCACGGCATCGAGGTTGATGTCGTCCCCGGAACGGCCGAGTTTGCGGCGCTTGCGGAAGCCGTCGTCGACCAACTCTAGCGCCACCGAGTGTCGTTTTCGCGGACGACTTCGACCTCCCTGCCGGCGACCCGGAACTCGGTTACTGCGCAGTTGTCGAGATGGTGATTTTTCAGCGCAGCCGGCAGCGACAGGTCTCTGGCGTAGCCCAACAGCACATGCAGCGGCCCACCGTGTGTGACGACGAGTACCGTCTCGCCGGCATACCGGTCGCGGACGGTTTCGAATTGCCCTGTTACCCTGTCGGCCATGTCGCGCAGCGACTCACCGCCTTCGGGCAGCGCCAGCGTCGCCTCGTAGGCGGTTTCGCCGAGGCCGAATTCCGGGAACCTCGATTCGATGTCTTGGTAGGTGAGTCCTTGATACACGCCGAGGTCTCGCTCCCGCCAGCCCGGGTCGAATCGGACGTCGGCCGGCTCTGTCGCATCGAGGATTCGCTCTGCTGTCTGTTCCGTCCGATGGAGGTCTGAGGCGATGACACGGTCGATATCGTAGGTGTCGCTGAGCCACGACGCGGCGGCGGCCGCCTGCTCGTGGCCGGTTTCGTTGAGCGGGACCGGAGCCCAGCCCTGCATCCGCCCGTTGCGGTTCCAGTCGGTTTCGCCGTGCCGGACGGCGACGATTCGGGTCACGCTTCGGCAGTACGCTCCCGTCGCACATCAGCGTTCTCCACGGCATGTCTCGACCCAAATCCCGAAGACGGTTCCGCACCAGAAACGAGCATGGACGCGCTTCCGGTGTCCGACGCCCCTGTCATCCGCCCTCGGTTTGTTGCCCTCGGCGCGTTCGGTGCCGGCGTTCCCGTGCTGGCTGCGCTTCGGGTGTCGGTTCTGTGGGCCGCCATCGCTGTCGCCGTTTGGCTCTGCATTCTCGGATACGCGTGGCATCTCCTCGGGGTTACGCGCCGCTCTGAACGGGCTCCGTGGGTGCGACTCGGAGTCGCAAACGCGGTAACGCTCTTCCGCGGGTGGTTGCTCGCACTTTTGGCGGGCGCTGCGGTCGTTTCGGCACCGCCGATGGGCCTTGTGACCAGTCTCTTTGTCCTTGCCGTGTCGTTGGATGCGGTCGACGGCGCGATTGCGAGACGGACGCACGAGACGACGCTTGGAGCACGGTTGGACGCCGCGATGGACGCGCTTGCCGTCCTCGTCGGCAGCGTCGTCGCCGTCTCTGTCGGTGCGTTGCCGTGGTGGTACCTGGTTGCCGGGGGCGTCTGGTACGCGTACGCCGGGTCCCTGTCGCTCCGCAAGCGGGCCGGCCGTCCCGTCTTCAGCCTCCCGGAGAGCCGTCTTCGACCAGCCATCGGGGTCAGCCAGTTTCTCATCATCGGCGTGGCGCTTGCTCCCGTTGCCGTGCTCTCTGTGCCGGATGTGGTCGTAGCCATCGCCCTTGGGGCATTGTGTGTGAGTTTCGCCCGTGATTGGGCGGCCGCGACCGGCCGACTCGGCGAGTGTCAGGAGCAACGAGACCGGTGACCGGCGTCGGGATGGGTCGCCGCAACGTCTCCTCTCCGACGCTTCCGCTCCCACTCACGGTGGCGTCGGTGAACGAACACCGGCACCGCGTCGAGATGCAGCGTCTTTGCTATCGCCAGCCGGTGTTGTCCGTACCCACGCCACAGCAGCTCTCCGTTCCGGCCGATGTCGACGTTGATTTCGTCGAGTACCGGCACCCCTCCGGGAAGCTCCTCCTGCCGCCGGTAGCCGTCGTCGCGTATCGACTCGTAGAGCCGTCTCACGGTCCGACACCGCGTCTCGAAACCGTCCATTGAGGTGTGTCCCCAAGCGGTTCCGAACCGGTCGAGCTGGCGGCGGAACGCGGTTCGGAGCTCGGTTTCCGCCCACGGAACGCCTTCATCGACGTGTTGCCGGACCGCCACGGCCACCGGTCGGTCGGCGAACGGTGCCGTATCTACGTCCCACCGCCCGCCCACTGTGCGCCCCCATTGCGGATGTTTTGGTGCTGTCTCCAGAATGCTGTGGGTAATCCGGCTCGGGTCGACAGCGACGACACTGAACGGGTCGGCACTGGTCCAGTGCCGGGGAGCGGCCCGCCGCAGCAGTCGGTGTCCACGCCGTAATAGACCGAACGGAACACGCTGTCGGAGTGGCGCTCCGGCGCGCTGTACCGACAGCGCGGCGACCCCACGGAGTCGTTTCCACGGCGTGTTTTCGGTCATTGTTTGCCGCTCCGCTCGCGTCCGCGGCACCGAGTCGCGCTCACCGTCCCGGGAGTCCCTCGCGGTACAGCAGCACGACAAGCACGGCGACAAGGACCACTTGGGCCACCTTGTCGACGGCTTCGGGGGCCGAAATAGGTGGAATCGGTTGATTCAGCGCGAGCCACAGCACAATCTGCCCGGCGGTAAACGGCACTCCCAAGAGGTACACGAGCCGTCGCCGCCAGCCGACGACAATGGCTGCGATACCGGCGAGAAACCCGATGCCGGCGAATAGAAACGAAATGCCGAAGAGACCGTCGAGGTCCTGCGCGCCGAGGAAGAAATGCACCCCGGCGGTCACGAGTGCCGCACCGATGCCGACCCAGTGGAGCGGCGTTAACTGCCCCGCCTCCCCGCTTGCATTCCGTGTCATCAGCTACCATTACTCGGCGGGAGCCCTTCACGTTTCCCGTCGGCTGTCTCTCTGATTCAGTAACCCGGTTACTAGTGGGTGGTTGCACAAAAACAATGTTGGTGGGTGGCATATCGTGTTCTGTGTCCGCTCACGCAGACGCCGTGTTTCGACTGGGGGATGTTCCGTGAGCACGACCGACGGCCGTGCGGTCCAGTTCATCGGCCCTGAAGACGTCGACGTCGTTCCGTTACAGTCGCCGGAGCCTGACCCGGAGGGCGTCGTCGTCGAAACGCTCGTTTCCGCCATCAGCGCCGGGACAGAACTTCTCGTTTACCACGGCGATGTCGATTCGGAGACGCTTGCCGACGAATCGCTGCCGGCGCTCGACGGGACGCTTTCGTATCCGGTTCGATACGGATACTCCGCGGTCGGCCGTGTCGTTGCGACCGGCGCGGAGGTTGCCCCGGCTTGGCACGACCGGACTGTCTTTGCGTTCAATCCGCACGAGAGCCACTTCCGTGCCGAGCCGGAGGCGCTTCATGTCGTCCCTGAGGGGGTCTCTCCCGAACAGGCGGCGCTGTTTGCCAACGTCGAGACGGCGGTCAACTTTGCGCTCGATGCGTCACCGCGGCTCGGCGAGCGCGTCGCCGTCTTCGGACAGGGCGTTGTCGGGCTCTTGACGACGGCGCTGCTCTCTGAGCTGCCGCTCGAGACGCTCGTTGCCGTCGAGCCCCATCCGTTTCGCCGCCAACTGGCCGCACGAATGGGGGCTGACGAAACTGTCGACCCGACAGCCGAGAACGCCGCGGCAGCCGTCGAAGAGCTGACAGACGGCGTTGACGTCGCAATCGAGGTCAGCGGCCAGCCGCAGACGCTTGAATCGGCGGTCGAGGCGACCCGGTACGACGGCCGCGTGCTCGTCGGCTCGTGGTACGGGACGAAACGCGAACCGCTCAGTCTCGGCGACCACTACCACCGAGGCCGAATCAGCATCGAAAGCAGCCAAGTCAGCACCATCGACCCGTCGCTTCGGGGGCGGTGGGACCGCACCCGCCGCCGAAAGACCGCTTGGCGTCGGCTCCAGTCGCTTGACCTTGGGCCGCTTATCACCCACCGCGTCGATGTGGCCGAGGCCGGCTCCGCGTACCGACAGCTGACCGAACACCCCAACGAGACGCTACAGGTCTTGCTTACCTACTGATGTTCACTGTCACCGTCACCGAAACGTTCGTCGCACAGCATTTCCTGACGCTCCCGGACCCGCCTGCCGACGAGGCGACGCTTCACTCCCATACTTTCGAGGCGGAGGTCACCTTCCGCGGGCCCGAACTCGGACCGCACGGCTATCTGCTGGACATCGACGCCGCCCGCGAGGCGTTGTCAGCAGCCGCTGAGACGTACCGCGACGAGACGCTGAACGACCATCTCGACGGCAACCCCAGCGTCGAGCGGCTGGCGGTCGCTCTCTTTGCGGACCTCTCGTCGCTCGAAGCGCCCGCCGTGACGGAGTTGACAGTCGCCATCAGCGAGGACGACACTGCCGTCGCGAGCTACACCGCAGCCGTCGACTGATGCACGTTGGACTCGTCGTCGCCGGCGACATCGACAGCGGCTCCGGCGGCTTCTACTACGACCGGCGGCTCCGCGAGCGGCTGTCCGCACGCGGCCACGACGTGACCGTCGTTTCCGTGCCGCGTGGCTCCTACGGCCGCCAGCTGCTTGCCGCCCTCTCGCCGCGGCGTCTCGACCTTCGCGGCCGATTCGATGTCGTCGTCGAGGACGGACTGGCACAGCCGGCGCTGTTGGCTGTTAACCGAGTGCTTCGTGTGCCAACCGTCGCAGTCGTCCACATGCTCCGGTCACAGGCGGCGTCGACGGCACCGCTGGCGGTCCGTGTCGCCGAGCGGTCGTTCCTCCGGAGCTGTGATGCCGCCATCTACAACAGCGCCGCGACAAAACAGGCGGGGACACGGCTCGCGTCACCGCCGCATACGGCCGTCATCCCGCCCGGCCGGGACCGCTTCGACCTGCCGCGGCCCAGCCGCTCGTCCGTCCGACAGCGAGCCGGTGAGGGACCGCTTTCGGTCGTCTTTCTCGGCAACGTCGTCGAACGAAAGGGCCTCGATACGCTCTTGGAGGGCCTGGCGGCGCTTGACGCCGACTGGCGGCTGACCGTCGTCGGCGACACGACTGTCGACCCTGCGTATACGGCGTCGACCCGGAAACTGGCCCGACGGCTCGCCATCGACGACCGCGTGACGTATGCCGGCCGGCTTCCCGACGCGGAGGTTGCAGCCCACCTCCGTCGTGGGCACGCTCTCGCCGTTCCGTCGCGATACGAGCCGTTCGGGATGGCGTATCTGGAGGCGATGGGCTACGGCTGCGTCCCGATAGCGACGACCAACGGCGGCCCAGCCGAGTTCATCCGTGACGGCGAGACTGGCTGTCTGGTCCCGCCGGAATCGCCGGCCGCCATCACTGACCGATTGGCCGAACTCGCGGACCGCGAGACGCTTGCTGCGATTTCGACAGCGGCGCTTTCGGCCTTTGAGCAACACCCGACATGGGAAGTGACGCTCGACGACGCCGTCGATTTCTTGGAGGCACAATGTCAGACCACGTGAGCTATCTGGAGGCCAAACGCCCGCTTGATGACCGTTCGCTGGACCGGGATGTACTGTCGGCGTTCGTCGACGCGCTGCCGGCCTCCCCGACGGTGCTCGAAGCCGGCTGCGGCACCGCGACGATGCCGGAACGGCTTTTCGAGTGGGGGCTCCTCGACGCCGGGACGTGGGTCGCCGTCGATAGCCACGCGGCCGCCGTCACGGCCGGCCGTGACCGCCTCGCCGGTCGGCCGGACGCAACGCGAAACGGCGACACGGTGTCGCTCGGAGACCTCACAGTCGAGTTCGTCGTCGCTGATGTCTTCGAGCACATCGGTGGTAGCCGCCGACGCTTCGATGCCGTTGTCGGAAACGCGTTTTTCGATATCGTCGACATCGAGCGGGCGCTTTCGACGTTCCGCCCCTGTACAGACCTCGTGTACGCGCCGATAACGTACAACGGCGAAACGACCGTCGCACCACCGATGGAGCCCGACGAACAGGTGTTCGCCCGGTACGAAGAGCACATGCGGAGCTACCGCCCCGGGCATCCGGAAGCGGCCCGACGCCTGCGGGCGGCGCTCGCGGAGCCGCTTGCCGACGCCGCCTCTCCGTGGCGAATTGAGCCGCCGTACACGGCGGCAGAACGGACTGTTCTCCGGCATCTCATCGAGACGATTCGGACCGCAGTCGGCGAGACGGGCCTCGATGCCGACGCGTGGGCGCGACAGCGGCGGGCACAGGTTGCCGACGGGCGGCTTAGATACGAGGCGGCAAACCGGGACGTTCTCGGGCGCATCTAGCCGCTCCCGAGGGCTTTACAGAATTGCAAGGCGAATGCCACGGGGCTTGACCCCGAGGCACTTCACCGACCGACCCACTTCAGCACGAGCAGCGTCGCCTCGAAGAGCCCGATCATCGTCAGCGCGACGAGGAACGGGGCCATGCCGGTCGGGTCGGGACTGAAGAGGAAGGCAACCCCAAGGAAGCCACCCCAGAAGTAGAGCCGCTTTTCTGCCAACCACGCTCGGGTGGTAAGCCCCATCATAATCGCCAGCATGACGAACAGCGGAATCTGAAACACCGCCGCGAAAAGCCCCATCATCAGGACGATGAGGTCGAACGTCTCAGTCAGCCCGAAGGCGATGACGGCGGCGTCCTGCGAGTAGGTGAGGAAATACGTGAAGATGGCCGGTAGAATGAGAAAGTACGCAAAGAGGACGCCGAAGATTCCGAGCACGAGACTCGCTGGCACCGAGGCGAGATAGTAGCGACGCTCCTGCGGATAGAGCCCCGGGCGCATGAACAGGTACGTCTGATAGACGAAGACGGGAAGCCCGATAACAAACCCAGCAAGCGTCGCCACTTTTAACCGCGCGAGAATGAGCCCCAGCGGGTGATACACCCGCGGCCGGGCGATGTCGCCGCCGGGAAGCACCGAATACCACAGGAAGTCGATAATGTAGGCCGCAAACGGGAACACGACGCCCGCGACGACCGCCACGGCGACGAGAACGACGCCGAGCCGGTAGACCATCTCCTCGATGTGGTCCGCCAGCGGCATCTCCTCGTCGCTTTCGGGGCCGTCGCCGACGACACCCTCGTCGGCGTCGTAGCTCCCGTCGGCGGTCTCTACCATAGGCTCCGGTCGGTTCCCGCCGCTTGTAAGCCTTCTCTCTCGACCATTGCTGTCGACAGCCGACAAAGCAACCCCCGACGCCGTCTCGTACCGAACGGAAAAGGTTGATAACTGCGAGTAGACTACGGGGCACCGTGTCTAGCGCTGTAGACGATGATGTCGCCCGCACGGTCGCGCAGGGCCGTGCCTCGCTCGGCGTTCTTCTGCGGAACGCACAGAAGCATCTGCAGAAGGTCTTTATCGTCTTTCTGCTCGGCTTTCTGGGGACGTTCATGGCCCTGCGGCTCTATATTTGGGATATTCTCAAGCGGGACCTGAACGCCCATCCGGACATCGTCGTCGTTGCCATCACGCCGTTTGAGGTTATTCTCTTGCAGGCGAAAATCGGACTGGCGGCTGGGGTTATCATTATGCTGCCGGCGCTTGCCTACTTCAGCCGCAACTCGCTGAAGGCGAGAGGCTACTGGCCGCAGAACATCCCCCGATGGAAAGCCGTCTCCTTCGTCATCGCCAGCGCCACGCTCTTTGTCGGCGGTATCGCATACGCCTACTACCTCTTTTTCCCCATCATGTTCTCGTTCCTCGCCGGCAACGCGGTCAACGCCGGCTTCCAGCCCACGTACTCGATTTCGATGTGGGCGCAGTTCATCTTCCTGTTGGCGTTTTCCTTTGGGCTGGCAGCACAACTCCCGCTCTTCATGGGGACGCTTTCGTACAGCGAAATCGTCCGCTATGAGACCTTCCGGGATAAGTGGAAATACGCCGTTATCGGTATCTTCGCTTTCGGGGCGCTGTTTTCGCCACCGGACCCCTTCACCCAAATCATGTGGGGTGTTCCGCTCGTCACACTGTACGGCGTCTCGCTGTATATCTCAAAAATCGTCGTTACGGCCAAGCGGTCCAGCGATGCCATCGACCTCAAGGGGACCGCCAGAGCCCGCTGGAATATCCTCGCCGGGCTGTTCGTCGTCGGCGCGGCGGCCGTCTACGCCTTCTACACCTACGGCGGCTACCTTGCGGTCAATGACGCCCTCGCCGCTGTCGATTCGAGCTATCGGTTCCTGCCGCCCGGCGAGGGCTACGGCATCGCCGAGACGATCTATCTTGGTATCGCTGGCGCTATCTACGGCGCTGTCTTTGCGGCCGCAGGATTCGGCTACCTCGTCTACAGCGGCCTGCAGTCGACCGACGACGGCTACGCGCTCATCGCTGACGACCCCGAGGATATCGACCTGCAGGAACTGGACGCCGCGAGCATCCGTGCGGCTCCCGACGCCGTCTTCGAGGACCTCGACGAGGACCGCGCCGTCGCACTAGCCGGACAGGCCATGGAAGCCGACGAGCACGGGCGCGCGCAGGCTATCCTCGACCGCTTCGACCAAGCGCAGGAAGCCGCCGAGGCGTCGGACGCGGACGCCGACCGGGACGTTGACGACGACGCTGCCGACGATGCCGCTGGCGATGGTGCCGCTACTGCCGCCGCTGCCGGCGACGAGGCGGAGAGCAGTTTCCTCGCCAGCCGAGGCGCTGGTGTCCTTGATGCGTTCAGCGAAGACGACATCGACGAAGACGATGTCGGCGGCTACGCCTACGATATCGCTTTCGTCGTCGACAGCATCACCTCGAAGTCATTCTACCTGTTCGGCGTCTTCGCGGGCATCATGGCTGCGACGTTCTTCCTCCTCTACCGCGGGGGAATCGGCGTCCTCCACGAACAGTTCGTCAGCCGGATGCCATCACAGTTCACTGCCGAACAGGTCTCTATCGTTACGCTCCATCCGGTCGAGGCGCTCATCTTCATGGTGAAAGTCTCAGTCGTCCTCGGCGTTGCCGCCGTGTTGCCGTTGTTGCTGTACTTCGCATGGCCGTCGCTGAAGACACGGGGCCTCGCCCGCGGCGACCGGCGGGTACTGCTGGTGTGGGGCGGCACGCTCGTGACCGCGCTCGGCATCGGTAGCTATCTCGGCTTCTTCCATGTCGCTCCGGCGGTCATCTCGTGGCTCGCTGCTGATGTCCTCACGGCGGGCCGAGAGGGGATGGTCATCGCCTACCGTATCAACAACTACGGCTGGATGGTGTTCTTCCTGACTGTCGGTATCGGTATCCTCGCGATGATTCCGGCCACGATGCTGCTGTTCTACCGGGGCGGCATCGTGCCCTACCTGACGATGCGAACCCGCTGGCGGGAGTTCGTCGTCCTCGTGTTCGGGCTCGCGGCCGTCTTCTCGCCGCGCGGCATCTTCACGATGTTCCTGCTTGGTATCCCCGTCGTCTTCGCCTACGGGGTCGGGCTCGGACTGCTGTGGATGCTCACGCTCGACGGTCGGCGGGAGCGGCGACAGGTAGAACCCGCCGACTGACCGGTGCCACGCCGAACAGTTTCACAGAGACCAGCAGCGCGTCGCTTCGAAGCGGTTTTATTATTCCTCGGGTATTCCTCAGGTATGCCCAAGATAAGCGTCGAAATCCCACAGGAGCTGCTTGCGGACCTTGACGAACACGTCGGCGACGACGGCAAGTTCGTCAACCGAAGCGACGCCGTCCGTGCCTCTATCCGGAAAACGCTCGACATGCTCGACGAGATCGACGCTCGACACGACCGGCTCGATGAGAACGATGAGTGATACCGCCCGTCGCCCGTCCCCGCCGGCGGGCGCAGTCTTCCTTGCGGCCGTCTTCGTCGCCTCGCTGGCGACCGCCCAGCTCACCGCCGCGAAGGTACTGTCGTTCGACCTGCCGTTTGCGCTGCCGCTTGCGGGCGCTGAGTTGGCGCTTCCCGGCGCGGCGCTGGCGTATGCACTGACGTTTCTGGCCTCCGACTGCTACACCGAGCTCTACGGCAAACGCGCCGCGCAGGTACTCGTCAACGTCGCGTTCGCGATGAACTTCCTCGTGCTCGCGTTGGTCTGGAGTACGATTCTCGCTCCGGCGGCCCCCTCCAGCATCGACCCCGAATCCTTCGAGCTGGTTTTGGGCGCGTCGACGAACATCGTCGCCGGGAGCCTGCTGGCCTATGTGGTCAGCCAGAACTACGACGTCGTCGTCTTCCATCGCCTCGGCGAGCTGACCGACGGCGACCACCTGTGGCTCCGTAACATCGCCTCGACGGGGACGAGCCAGTTGCTAGACACCGTCATCTTCGTCAGCATCGCCTTCTGGGTCTTCCCCCAATACGTCGGCCTCGGTCCCGAACTCCCGGCTGCCGCCGTCGTCTCGCTGATGGTCGGCCAGTACCTCCTGAAACTGCTCATCGCTGTCGTCGATACGCCGTTTGTCTACCTCATCACGGGCGCGGTGCGGCGCTACACCGACCCGGCGCCGTCACCGGCGCGGTGACTGCAGTGTTCCGCCGACGATAGCCTTTCGGCCCCCTCGCCCCAAGCGCGTGTATGTTCACCGGAATCGTCGAGGCGACCGGCGACGTCGCCGCCGTCGAAGACACCGACGAGGGCCGCAGAATCCGCGTTACCGCCCCGTTCTGTGACGAACTCGAACACGGCCAAAGCGTCGCCATAAGCGGCGCGTGTCTGACCGTCGAAGCGTGGGACGACGAGAGCTTCGAGTTATTTCTCTCCGAAGAGACGCTCGAAAAGACCTATCTCGACGAGGTGGCGGTCGGCGACCCGGTTAATCTCGAACGCGCGCTGCCCGCCGACGGCCGCTTCGACGGCCACTTCGTGCAGGGCCACGTCGACGGCGTCGCCGAGGTGACCGCCATCGAAGGGACCGACGGCGACGACTGGACGTTCGGCTTCTCGCTGCCGTCGTCGCTTGCTCCGTACGTCGTCGACAAAGGCTCGATAGCCGTCGACGGCATCTCGTTGACCGTCGCCGAACTGCGAGCGGACGACTTCTCTGTCGCCGTGATTCCGGCAACCTACGAGCTGACGACGCTGTCGTCGAAGTCGGTCGGGGACCCGGTTCATATCGAGGTCGACGTTGTCGCCAAATACGTCGAGCGGCTGACCGAGGGGTATCGGTAGTGGCCGCTGCTCCGGGCGACTTAACCGCCTTGGACCGGTAGCAACGCGTCATGAGTTCCGGTTCACGCTCCGGGGAGTTCTGTCCGCGCTGTGGCGATGAGATTTCGCGTCCGTCGGACATCGACCTCCCGTCCGGCCCCTCCGACCCCGATGCCGTGCTGTGTGACGGCTGCTACTTCGAGGATTTCGACCTCGTCGACGCGCCGGAGCGCATCGAGGTACGGGTCTGTAGCCAGTGTGGCGCGCTCCATCGCGGCAATCGCTGGGTCGATGTCGGCGCGCGCGACTACACCGACATCGCCGTCGAGGAGACGGCCGACCGGCTTGCGGTCCACGTCGACGCCCGCGAGGTCGACTGGGGTGTCGAACCCGAGCAGGTCGACCAAAACACCATCCGAATGCACTGCCTGTTCAGCGGTGTCATCCGCGGAACCGCCGTCTCCGAGGAAGTTACCGTGCCGGTCTATGTCGCCCGCGAGACCTGCGACCGCTGTGGTCGCATCGCCGGCGACTACTACGCCAGCATCATTCAGGTTCGCGGTACCGACCGGACGCCGACCACGGACGAAAACGACCGCGCGGTCGAAATCGCCGAGTCCTACATCGCAGAGCGGGAGGCGACCGGCGACCGCAACGCCTTCATCACGGAGACGAGCCGGACCGACGACGGCGTCGATATGAAGATATCGACAAACCAGATGGGACAGGGTATCGCAAAGCGCATCGTCGCCGAACTCGGCGGCACAGTCTCGGAGGCTCCCACGCTCGTCACCGAGGACGGCGACGGCAACGAAGTCTATCGGGTTACGTTCACCGCGCGGCTGCCGCCGTACACGCCCGGCGATGTCATCGACCTCGATGACGGCGACGGCCCGGTGCTCGTGACGAGCGCCCACGGCAACCTCAAGGGCGTCCGACTGGCGACCGGTGACCGCTACGAGGCCGACTTCGAGGAGGGAATCGACCCCGACGCCCGGACGCTCGGCACGCGCGAAGACGCCGAATCGACGACGCTTGTCGCCGTCGAGGACGCCCACGCTGTGCAGGTGCTCGACCCCGAAACCTTCGAGTCGAAGACGGTGCCGCGCCCGTCGTATCTCGACCCCGACGCGGATGAAGTGCCGGTCCTGAAACACCGGCAGGGGCTCCACGTCCTCCCTGACGACGAGCTATGACGGACGGCAGCGCCGACGCGGACCTCGCCGCTATCGTCGAGAAACCACAGACACAGACGGTCATCGAGGCGCTCCGCAACGAGGGTCGATACGACCCAAGCCGGCGGATTGAGGCCCACGGCGACGACCACGTCGCAGTGCCGGTGTCGGCCCCGCCGACCGATACGGCCGTCGAACGCGTCGAACACGTCGAGCTACCGCCCCGGTCACGCGATTTGGCTGACCTGCTTGCAGCCCACGGCGTCGATGCGGCGACCATCGAGGCCGCCCCCTCCTCGTGGGCGGTCATCGGCAGCATCATCCTCGTTGATTTCGGTGACGTGTCCGCGCCCGAGACACTCGATGCTGACGAACGGACGCTGGTCGCCGAGACGCTCCTTGAGCTACACGCCAACGCCGATACGGTGCTGGCTCGCGGGGGCGTCTCCGGCCGCTGCCGAGACCCCGACGTAGCGGTTGTCGCGGGCATCGGCGACACGGAGACCGTCCACGTCGAGCACGGGACGAAATACGCCATCGATTTCGAGTCGACGATGTTCTCGCCGGGTAACAAGGCTGAACGCGCCCGGATGGGTGAGGTCGTCACGCCGGGCGAGCGCGTCTTCGACATGTTCGCCGGCATCGGCTACTTCACCCTCCCGATGGCTCGCTCCGGCGCGACGGTCACGGCAGCGGAAATCGACCCTGATGCCTACCGGTTGCTCGTCGAAAACCTCCAGCTCAACGGTGTTTCAGACGCGGTGCGTCCGGTGCTTGGTGACTGCCGCGACGTTGCGACCACGGCCGACCGCGTCGTGATGGGGTATTACGACGCTCACGAGTATCTCGACGCGGCGCTTTCGGCGTTGGCCCCCGATGGCGTCGTTCACCTCCACGAGGCGACGCCCGAACCGGCGTTTCCGGCCCGCCCCCGCGACCGGCTGACCGAGGCTGCTGGGGCCGCCGGTCGGACGGTCGAGATACTCGCGACCCGGACGGTCAAGAGCCACAGCGCCGGTGTCGTCCACGGCGTCGTCGACGCCCGCGTTCACTGATTCGACCGCCAGAGGGCGACCCCGACGGCTGCGAGACCACCCACGGCAGCCAGCGCCGCCGCGGAAAAGACAGCCCTGACGCCGAACGGCGCGACGAGCGGGCCGAAGACGACCGGTGCGGAGAACTGCCCGATGTAGCCGGCCATCGCAACGTAGGAGCCGAACTGCCCCTGTCTGTCTGTCGGTGCGAGCCGTTCGACCCAGACGAACGACGACGGGAAGACGAGCCCCAACCCGATACCGAACAGCACGACAGGAAGGAACGCGGCGGCGGGCGATTCGACGACCGCCGCGGTCCCGAAACCGATGGTCCACAGGAGAAACGCGACGGCGACGAGCCATAGACTCCCGGTGGCCTGCTTGAGCCGGTCGTAGGACGCTCCCGCGATGCCGCCGGCAACGCCGTTGGCCGACAAATAAAGGCTGATTCCGAGCGCAGAGGCGACGCCGAGCGTCTCCAGCAACTGCGGATAGAAAACGACGATGGCGTACAACAGCGCGTTGGCGGCTCCATAGAGCAGATACACCGCCAGCAGCGACGGCCGGGACGCGAACACGCCGACGACGCCGCTGGCCGTTGCGGGTGTGTTGTCGTTGTCGTCGTCCACCGTTGCGGGTGCGTCGTCGCTGGTGGCCGCTGTGGACGCGTCGCCCCCGGCTGCTTCGCTGCTGGCTGCGTCGAGCGGCTCCGGCAGCACGAGGAGCGCGGCCACCCCCAGCGGTGCGGCGACCAGATAGACGGCGAAGGGGACCTGCCATGCAATGACTCCCAGTGCGCCACCGACCAGCGGCCAGACGGCCGCGCCGACGCTGTTTGCTCCCGTCCGGAGCCCCAGCGCTCTGTCCATCGCTTGCCCGGTGTAATACTCGTAGATGAGCACCGTGATGCCGGTGTGGACGAAGGCGACGCCGACGCCGAGGACGGCCCGCGAAGCCAAAAGCGGCACGTAGGCGTCGATACCCAAGCCGGCTCCGCCGCCGACCGCATAGATACCGAGTCCGAACGCGTAGGGGCGGCGCGGCCCGAACCGGTCGATGGCTGCGCCGGCCAGCGGGCTCGCAAGCACGATGAACGCCGCGTGGGTCGTGATGACGAGGCCGGCCTGCGACTCGGTAATATCGAGCCCATCCTGAATCCCCGGCACCACCGGGCCGAGTATCGCCCCTGCCATCACCGTCAGCGTCGCGGAGGCGACAATGACCCACAGCGTCGCCCGTCCGGGTCGGTCCATCCGCGGGCTGTTTCGCCCCGCTGGCATACGGGGCTTCGGGTTCGGCCCCGCCGGAGCCGTTTCGCGCGTTCGTACTGAGCGAGAAGATTATATGACGTGAGAAGATAACTCCACGTATGGACCGACAGAAACTGTTCGCGGTGTTCTTCGCGTTCCTGATGGCGATGTGGATGCTCGCCACCGCGGCAACAATGATCTGATGGGCCCGCTCGAGTCCCTCACTGACCCCGCGGAAAACGAAGCAGTCCGCGCCGTCGCGGCCGCCTTCGCCGGCATGGAGCGTGATTTTCGTGCGGCGATACAGGCCCACTACGCGGCGCTCGGCATCGACCCGCCGCCCGACCGTCCGCCGGCCGAAGAACGCATCGACCAGCTCTGTCTGCTTGTTTCGCATCACTTCCGTGGCGACCTCTGGGGGTACTTCTGCGCCGAGCAAGCGCCCGACGCGCTCGAACGCCCCGACGACGCCCGCGCTTTCGCCGGCCAAAGCGACGCTGAATGGGAGGCGAGCATGCAGCAGCTAGCCGCAGCCGCCCCGGACGACATCGACGGGTCTACTCGCGAGCGAGCCGCGGCCATCATCGCCGACCGGTTCGGCGTCGGCCTCGATACCTTCGAGCGGGAAATCGTCGGGTGGACGCCCGAGCGGACACTCCGCCGGGCCCTCCGCGGGCCGATGGACACGGACATCGAGCGGCTCCGGCGCGCGACGGCGGCACTCGAACAGTCCGACTAACGCCGTCCGCCTCTTTTCGTCTACTTGCCGAGTGCGAGCAACCGCCGGCCGCTTCCGACAAAGACCCTTCCGGCCGCGAGCACCGGCTGGCTCCGGATTCGCTCCCCGGTGTCGACGCGCCAGCGTTCCGTGCCGTCGGCGGCGTCGACCGCTACGACCCCGCCGTCGGTGGTCCCGACAACGACGGTCCCTTCGACGACTGTCGGCGGAACGCCGATCCCCGAAGCAACGGTGACTTGCCAGCCCTCCTCGCCCGTCGCCGCGTCCAGCCGCCGCAGACGACCGTCAGCGTCGCCGACGTAGAGACTCCCGTCAGCGACCGCGGGCGCGGTCGGCGTCGCAGCTGTCTCGACCTGCCAGCGCTCGTCCCCGTCCGCCACGTCAAGTGCGCGGACGACGCCGTCGTTTCCGCCGGCAAAGACACGGCCGTCGGCGACTGCGGGACTGGAGAGCACCGGCCCGTCGGTCGCAGTCCGCCACTGCCGCTCGCCGCTGTCGGCGTCGATTCCGTAGACGGCTCCTTCCCAGCCGCCGACAAAGACGAGTCCGTCTGCGACCGCTGGCGGTGAGTTGACGCGGTAGACGGCCTCGTGTGTCCATTCACGGCCACCAGCCTCGAACGCGTACACCTCGCCGTCGGTCGCCCGGCTCGCGGTGTAGACGCGGCCGTCAACAACCACCGGGGCCGCATCGATGCGTCCGTTTCCCGACGCCGTCCAGTGCTCCGTCCCGTCGCTGTTGATTGCGTGTAGCCGGCCGCGGTGGGTTCCGGCGAAGACCACTCCGTCGGCGACCGCTGGCGGCGTCTCGGACGGCCCGTCGGTGTCGACGCGCCACAACCGTTCGCCGTCGACCGCATCGACCGCAGCGAGGCCGTTCCCGCAGTGGTAGACGACACCGCCTACGACAGCCGGAGCCGCCCGGACGGGCCAGTCGGTATTGAGACGCCACCGCTCGTCCGGGGCTGTCTCGGGAACGGTTGTGTCAGCGACCCCACGGCGTTGCGGCCCGTACCGGTAGGTTGCGACATCTCCGATAGAAACATCAAGTGGCTCCGTCCGGTCCGTTCCGTTGTCATCGAGACATCCACAGAGCGCCGCCGTCGCTCCGGCCGCCGCGCCGAGTAGCTGCCGTCTCGTGGACCTGCGGAGTACCGAATGCCCGGTGCCACTCGCCGGTCGCTTATTCATCGTTCGCTGGGTCTTCGTTTACTGTCCGTGGCTCCCGTCTCATCCATCGACGTTCCTTGGACCCGACTGGCTATAAACCCGGTTTCCCGGTCTCGTGTGTCGGTATTGACCGCTGCCGGCTGGCTGCGGAGTTTCAATACCCTTTTGCCGTCGCATCGAGTTTCGTCCCGTATGGCAGACTTTCAGGTCGTCGTCGGCGACGACGACGGGACCGCCTACTCGTTCGAGGTCGACGGACAGGACGCAAACCGGTTTATCGGACGCGCTATCGGCGAGACGGTCGACGGCGACGCGGTCGGGCTCCCGGGCTACGAACTCGAAATCACCGGCGGCTCCGACCAGTCGGGTCGCCCGATGCACGGCGATATCAACGGCGCAGAGACCGCTGCCATCCTCTCGGAGGGTGGCGTCGGCTTCAACCCGACCGTCGACGGCGAGCGGAAGCGCGTGACCGTCCGCGGTGCCGAGGTCTCCGAAGACACCCGACAGATTAACGCCTCCATCGTCTCCCGCGGCGAGCAGTCCATCGACGACCTGCTCGGCGGCGAGGACGACGAGTAACGCACCGTTTCATGCTTGATTATCGGAGCCCCCAATGAGCGGCGAGTCCACGGTCGAGGAGCGCTACGAAGCGTTCCTCCGCGGCGAGCGCCCCGATGACATCCTCGTCTACCTCCACGAGGAGGGTGTCGGGTCGATGGAGTCGCTGCTCGACATCGGCGTCCGCGTCGACGATGGCGTCGTTCTCGTGTTGCCCGGCGACGAGGGCCGCGCCGCCTTCCAGCAGGCGACCGGCCTCGATGCGATGGATTTTGCCGGAATGGCGATGCAGACCGACGGCGCAATCGACGACGACTGTACCGGCGGCACCTGCCCCGACGCCGATACGGACGATGACCACTACGTGAAGTTCGTCTTCGCGTTTGTCGAGGAACAAAACGAGGGCGTCGGCGGCATCTACGCCGACGGCGATGTCGCCCACGGCTACGCGGCGTGTGCGTGCGGGACGACCTACTCCGAAAAGTGGGTTCTCGACTGATACCGTCTGCTGACAGGTGTCCTTTCAGAGCTTCTCAGCCGCTTCAGCGCTGCTTCCTCCCGGCTCCCGGATTCGCTTGTAGAACGCAGCCGTGTAGGTGATGCGGAGTAGCTGCCCGAGCGCGGCACCGAAAAGCAGTATGCCCAATGCAACCACGATACCGACGGTATCAACGGCCCCGGCCAGTATCGTCGGGTCGACAGCCTCCGGGTCGGTCTCAGCAAGTGTCTCGCCGCCGGACACGTACGCGACCGCTGCCGCGCCGACGACGCCGAGAATCAGAAACCCATACTCGATGACGACCCGCAGCAGGGTGAAGCCGACTACCGAAACCGGTGCCGACCGGACGACGCTGTAGGCAGTTCCAACCGAGTCGACCGCCGAGGTCCGTTCGATAGCGACCGCGGGGAAAACAAACTGTGCTACCAGCGCATACAGGAGGTAGAGCCCGACGTAGAGCACGGCAACGAGTATCAGGAACCCGCCGGCTGCTGTCGGGTCGTCGACAACCTCCATCGTTGCTGCGCCGGCGATTGCCGCTACCAGCAACAGGACGAAAACAAGCGCCAAGACGCCGATAAACAGGAGGATGAGCATCCCGTACGCACCCAAAAGCGACAGCCACCGTTCACGGATGACATCGACGGCGGCGGCTATCGACGCCGTCTCCTCGTCGATGGCGGTCGAAGCGACCGCATACAGTGCCCCGGCACCGAGCGCGAACACGACAATCGAGAGCAGCCAGCCGACGTAGGGAACAAACCACAGCCCGAGATAGAGGCTGTAGACGACGATTGCCAACAGCCCAAGCAGCCCGGCTGCGGCGGGTGTCCGTCGAAGCGTTCCGATACTGTCGCCCAGGGCGGCGAGCGCATGTCCCATATCCGTCTCCTGTCCCCCCGCTACTGAAACCCCTCCGGTGGCTACAACGGGATTTTCAGCCTTCCAGCACCGAGGCGAGTTCGTCGGCGATGTGGCCCCCGATGGCCGCCTTGTCGCCCTCGTGAGCGGTCACGTCGGTCTCGTCGACGAACAGCACTCGGGTCCTCGATTCGCCCATCACGCTTGCATCGTTGGCGACGACGAAATCGAGGTCGGCCCGGTCGAGTGTCTCCCGTGCTTTCCCGACCATCGCGTCGTCATCGCCGCTCGTTTCGGCTTTGAAGCCGACGATAGCCAGCCCCGGGTGGGCCTCCCGCACGCTGTCGATGAGCTTGGGGGTCGGTTCGAGTTCCAGCGTCAGCGTCTGTCCCGACCTGATTTTCTCGTCGGCTGTCTCGACGGTGTAATCGCCGATGGCCGCCGCCGACACCAGCGCGTCGGCGCCGTCGGCGACCGCTTGGACGGCATCGAGCATCTCGGCGGCGCTTTCGACTCGGTGTACGTCGGCGTAGGGAACGGTCTCGCCGTCGTGGACAAGCGTCACATCCGCGCCACGGACATAGCACGCCTTCGCCACCTCTCGGCCCGTCCGTCCCGACGAGCGGTTCGTGAGCACCCGAATCGGGTCGATGGATTCGCTTGTGGCACCGCTTGTGACGACGACGTGGCGGCCCGCAAGCGGCTGGTCGCTGGCCGCCCGTGCCACACCGAGGACGATAGCCTCCTCGCTGGCGATTTTGGCCTTCCCCTCCTCGATTCGCGGGTCGATGAAGTCGACGCCCCACGCCTCGACCGTCTCGATGGCCTCCAGTACGCCGGGGTGGTCGTACATCGGCTCGTGCATCGCGGGCGCAACGACGATGGGGACATCGCTGCCCAGCGCCGTCGTCGCGGTCGTCGTCACCGGCGTGTCGTCGACGGCTGCGGCGACCTTCCCGACCGTATTCGCCGTTGCGGGGGCCAAAAGGAGGACATCGGCCCAGCCGTCGTAGCCGCATAGCTCGACGTGTTCGACGCTGCCAGTAATTTCGGTGACGACCGGGTTGTCGGTCGCAAACTCCACGGCCCACGGATGGACGATTCCCCGTGCGGCGTCGGTCATCACGGCACGGACCGCGGCTCCCTGCCGGCGGAGTTCGTGGGCCAACTCGACCGTCTTGACCGCCGCGATAGAGCCCGACACGCCCAGCGCGACGTTTGTACCCGCAAGCATTGGCCGTCGCTTGTGCGCGCTGCGATAAAAACCACTGTGGTGTGGCGGTCCACGCGCTACGACAGCGGTCGACTCTCGGACTGCCGCTTCGATTGCGGTCGCACGGCAGACTGACTTAAAACTCCGCCGTATAACCGGGACAACTGGCAACCGTCAGACCGTCTTCTCACTTCTGTATGTCGATTGCATTCCCCAGCGAGGGAGACGAGTGGATAGAGATGTACGGCGAGCTTCTCGACGACAACGACGACTACACCGAAGCCGGCTCCGGGTGGGGCGTCGGCTTCAACGGCGACTTCGTTTTCATCATCGAACCCGACGACGCCTACGACGGCGACCCGCTGTATTTCTTCCTCGGGCTGGAGGACGGGTCCTGTACCGACGCCTATCAGGTTGCCGACCCCGACGACGAGGAGTACGGCTTCATTTTCCGTGGCCCCTACAGCAACTGGAAGCGGCTCTTCCAGGGCGAACTCGGGCCGGTTGACGGAATGATGTCCGGCGAGTTCGACATCGAGGGCGACATGCAGAAAATCCTCCAGTACAGTCAGGCGGCCGTCGAGATGACCGAAACCGGCCGTGACATCGACACCGACTTCGAGTACTGAACGCGTTCGCTGACGCCCCGGAGCCGCAGAGACCGCCCGCGTGACCGCAAACGCTTTTGCGGCGGCCGTTCCGGTACTGGGTGTGCCACAGTGTAGCAACTGCGGGGCTGATGTCGCCGCCGACGCGGAGTACTGTCAGGGTTGCGGTGCCGCCTTCGGCGATGCCACCGGGCGGGACTGGAACGTGAAACGCGGGGTCGGAGTCGGCGTCTTGGTTGCGGTGTTTTTTGCGTTTCTCGTTCCGCTGTCCGGGCTTCTCCTCGAAGCCGCCATCCTGCTGGCAATCCCGGCGGGGGTGCTCGCGGGTGTTCTGACCGCTGTCTACTCCTCACCGTAGGCAGCGTCGGTCGGCTACTGCGTTTCGATTTCGAGCGCCACGTCCCGCTTTTGGCCTTCGAGGTCGGCGACGACTCGCTTGACGAGCCGTTCGGCCTCGTTTTCGATGTACGGTTTCGCCCGCTCGACGACCGCGTCGAACGGGACAAACCGCGGCAGTTCGAGCCGTGACGTGTCGGCCGACTGCGGGGCGTACTCGACGGCGAATGTCACGTCCGTTTCCGGTCCGCTGGGGTCGACCGGCTCGACGAGCCAACTACCGGCGGCGGCAATATCCTCGACGGCCCGCCAGTCGATGCGATAGGGCGGGTCGGCATCGCCCGGCGGCTCGACGGCTGTCACCTCCGAGCGCGCCGTGTAGTCGAGCCGCCACCACGAGAAGTCGAGTTCGTACTGCGTGCCAGGCGAGCCGTCACCGTGCTGTCTGACCTCCCGCAGATGCTCCGTGTAGCCCGCGTACTCCCGGAAACAGAGTAAGAACTCATAGACCTCTTGCGGCGGGAGATACACGTTCGTCGAGACTTCGAGACGGTCCACACAGGCTGGTTGTCCCGCGGCGGCCTAAGCGTTCCGGCGCTACGGGGTGAACCCGTCGCCGATGGCGTCGAGCCGGTCGGCAATCGTCTCGACGGCGTCGAGTCCCTGTACCTCGCCATCCAGCTCCGGCAGCACCGCAATCGGCACGTCAAACCGCTCTGCGGCCGTCTTCAGCCGCTCTTGCTGGTCGGCATACTGTGTTTGGCAGCGCTCACAGCCGGGCGTCGGGTCCTCGATGACCTTGTTGACGACTGCCCGTCCCGCCGGAACGCCGTAGGCGTCGAGTTCCGCAAAGAGCCGCTCGCTTTCCCTGATAGCCATCGTCTCCGGCACGAGAACCACCCGGAACGCGGTCCGCTCCGGGTCACGGAGCGCCGCTCCGACCCGTTCGAGCCGCTCGCTCAACGTTTGGAGGTCGACATCGACGCTGTCGCCGTCGTCGTCGTTCTCGTCGGTTCCGAACATCCCGCGAACGGTGTCGGCAAGGCTCGACATCTGTGATTTGACGTTCGCCAGCGTACCTAGTGCCGACTGTAGCACGGCCGGTAGTTCAAGCAGCCGGAGCGTATGCCCCGTCGGAGCCGTATCGAAGACGATGCGGTCGTATCGGGGGTCATCCATGTAATCGACAAACAGGTCGAGGGCGGCCGCCTCGTCGGTTCCGGGAGCGATGCCGGCGTCGGCGATATCGTCGATGGCGTCGTCGCCGAGCGTGATGCCGAGCGATTCCAGTTCGTCGAGGGCGGCGCTGACGTGGCCCCGATACCGTCCCATCCGGGATTCGGGGTCGACCTCGACCGCCCAGCAGTTCTCGGCGACAGCGGTCGGTTCAGGGCCGACATCGACCCCGAAACTGTCGGAAAGCGAGTGGGCTGGGTCCGTCGAGACGACAAGCGTCGCCTCGCCGCGTCGACCGCTTGCGATGCCTGTCGCCGCCGCACAGGTCGTCTTGCCGACGCCACCCTTGCCGCCGTAGAGCACATACCGTGTCACGGTCGAATTGGTACCTTCGTGAACAAAAACACTCCCCGTCGCCACCGCGCCGAACCGGGGCGTTTGTACCCCCCGGCGTCGAACGACGCGGTATGACCGCTGCAGACACCGAGACAGGGACCGACGCTGACCCGCCGCGCGCCGCCGTTATCGGCGGTGGTGTCGCCGGCCTGACCGCTGCGACCTTCCTTGCCCGTGCGGGACTCGATACCGTCGTTATCGACCACGGCGAGTCGATTCTCCGCCGGAACGCCCACCTTGAGAACGTGCCCGGCTTTCCGGCCGGGGTCAACTCCCGGCTCTTTTTGGACCTGCTGGAACGGCAGGCCGAGCGCAACGGCTGTCTCTTCGAACAGGGGTTCGTGACCGCCGTAGAGCCGGGCGACGATGGGTTTCGGCTCCGCATCGAAGCCGACACGGAGTTCGACCTCGCGGCCGACTACGTCATCGCCGCTTCATGGGCCGACACGGCGTATCTGGAACCACTGGAGGCAGTCGGGCTCACCGAGCGCGGCTCGAAGACGTACGTCGATACCGATGACGACGGCCGAACCGACCTAGATGGACTCTACGCCGCTGGCCGAACCGCCGGGGCGGCACACCAGACCGTCGTCTGTGCAGGCGATGGGGCTGATGTCGCGCTGACACTCGTTCACGACTCCGACGTGCCGTTCTATCACGACTGGGTCGCGCCGGACGGATACTTTACCGACCGCGGGCGGGAGGTCCCGCCCGGCTGTGAGGAAATCGACGAGGCCGAACGCCGCCGCCGCGAGCGGGAGTCGATGGAGGTGATGGCCGAGGCGTTCGCCGAAGCCCACCCCGACGAGCCGACGATGCACCCGAGCGCCGCCGACGACGAGTAGGGGCCGCTATTTTATCGTGACGTGGTCGCTTTCCTCGTTGAGCGCGAGGTTCGTCGCGATTTCGGCGTTCCGAACCGCATACTGGGCGGTCTGGCCGAGGCTGACAAGCACCTCACGGACCCGAAGGAGGTCCTCGTTGGGCATCTCGTCGAGGTCGTCGAGGATTTCGACCTCGCGGTTCCGGATGTCGGCGAAGGCATCCCGCGTTTCGATAGCGAGGTCGTAGTCGCGGGTCACCGCGGCCTGGACGCCGAGTTCCGTAATCTCGTTGACGTCGTCGGTGAACTCCCGGATGCGACGCATCGTCTTCTGGTCGACGTTGAGGGTGTGGCCCTCGGTTTCGAGGACGATTTCGGCGATATCCTCGGCGTTGTCGGCCGTCAGTTCGAGATTCTTCGCGATGGAACGGTAGCCGATAAGCGGGAAGCCGGAGCTCAGCCCGACTGCCCGGGCGAGGTTCGGGTTCTGGTAGGCGGTGAAGATGAGCCGCAAGAGGAGAACGAATATCTTGTTGGCCTGTCGCTCCCGGTTGAGCGCCCGCTGTGCGAGGTCGGGGTTCCCGTGGGCGAGGGCTTTGACTCCCTCGTTCCGCATCGTCGAGCCGGTCGATTCCAGCCGTTCGAGGAGGTTATCCAGTGTGAAGTCCTCCGGGTCGACCGAACAGCGGATGGCGATGCGCTCCGGCGTCTCCTCGATGACGCCCAGCCCCATCAGTTGCGTTTCGGCGTTGTAGACGGCGTTAATCTGTGCCGAATCGAGGGTGCCGCCCTCCTCGACTTCGACGTGAATGATGCGGCGGCCGAGCACGTACTGTGCGACGATGGCTCGCTCTACCGCGTCGGCATCGAGGCTCTGGGCGTGAATGACCGCCTCGCTTTCCTCCTGCTGGACCGACTCGGGCATGACCGTCAGCGTTCCCTTGCTGCCCATCCGGAGCGACACCTCGTCGCCTTTCTCGACGTTCTGTTCGCTCGCCCATTCGGCGGGCAGGGTCATCGCCAGCGTCGACGGCCCCAGTCGCTGTACCTTGCGTGTCTCCATACGCATTCTGTCGTTCCCAGCCACCTTAATATTCACTAAATACGAGACAACACTGGACGCAGTAGTAATATTGGTACTCGATAACAAATGTGTTCATAAGCGTGGCCGCTGGAGCACCGCCCGCCGCCGTCAGTCGTCGCCGGCGGCCTCGCCGGCTCCCGGATGCCCTTCGTGAGTAGTCGCCGCTTCCTTGAGCTTCTCGGAGACAGCCGGCACGTCGGCCTCGGTGACCGGCCCCTCGCTTTCGATGTCGTCGAGGCTCCGCGGGAACGCCCGCAGGTCGTAGTGGTTGCCGATGCCACAGCGGGCTCCTTCACCCATTGCGACCGGAATCTGATTGTGCCCCGGCGTTACGTCGCCGACCGCGTAGACGCCGTCGACGTTCGTGCGGCCGTGGTCGTCGACGCCGATAGTACCGTCGTCGTTCAACTCGACGCCGAGAGATTCGGCGAGGTCCGTGTTGTACTCCGAGCCGTACATCGGGAAGCCCCCCCGGTATTCGCGAACGGTTCCGTCTTCAAACTCGAACGCCGAGAGCCAGCCGTCGTCGTCCTTTTCAAGACCGGTGATGTCCTCGTGGACAACTTCGACCGGGTGGTTCCGGAGCTGTGTGTCGGTTTCGTCGGACCACTCCGGGTCCTCGCCGCGAGTGAGCAGGTCGACATCGGGCGTAAAGTTCAGCATAATCATCGCCACGTGGGCGGCTGACTCGCTGGTCCCCATCACGTAGACCGGCTCGTCGACGAACATGTAGGCGTCACAGTGGAGACAGTAGTGGAGGCCCTTGCCCGTCCGCGGCAACGGCGGGTCGGGCCGCTTATCCGAGAAGCCGGTTGCCAACACGACGTGTTCCGTCGTCACTTCGGTGTCGCCGGCGGTTACCGCGAATCCCTCGTCGGTCGACTGGATGTCGGTTACGGTACCGCGGTGATAATCCGCGCCGTACTCCTGTATCTGTTCTGTGGCCCTCGATAGGAGTTCGTTGCCGGAGGTATCCTCAGTGATTCCGATGACGTTGTGTGTATCGAGCATCATCGCCGCGCGGCCGCCGCCGCGGTTGATAACAGCGGTGTCGTGGCCGAGCCGTGTCGTATACAGCGCAGTCGTCAAACCCGCGGGACCGCCGCCAACGACGGTCACCTCGTAGTGGTCTGTCATCTGCCGTATCGTAGGCCCGCCAGCGGCTTAACTCTCCGGCTGCTGTGTATACGACGCACGGACGAGCACAGGCCGCTCGCGTCGTTGTCTGCCTGTGGTATTGCGTCTCATTCTGAAGGACAGGTGATATATGTGGGGAGCACCTATGTCCATCCGGACCACTCGCGTCAGGGGGCTTGCCCCCTGTGGGACAGGGATACCATGACCAGTCGTGTTTACAGACTCCACTCAACGCTGGAACTGCAACTCGAAGACGTTCACGAATTTTTCGACGGGTATGACCTACCCGTCGAAATCGAGGACGTCGATGTAACGAGACGAAACAATACGCTCATTGTCAGCGCAATCGCGGCCGAAGACAATATCTCCAAGTACACACCGACCGCACAGCTGAAAGCGAGCGTCACCGAAAACCGGCTCTACGAGACCGAGGACGGCTGGCAGGAGACGCCGCCGGAGGACCACGAGAGCGGCTCGACCGGTTCCGATGACGGCCCGCAGTGGGGCAACTTCAGCGACGGCGCACAGGTACAGGAAGAGGAAGTCGAGGTCAACTCGAAGCTCGTCGAGTACGCCTGCTTCAAGGGCGACCGCGAAACCGTGCTGCAGAACACCGCGCTGCAGTATCCGATGTTCGAAGTGCTGTGTGACCTCGCGAAATACGCCGACAGTGGGACGCTAACAGCTATCGCGACAGTCGACGGAGAACTCGAAGCCGTCCGCATCGTTGACGGCGAACAGCGAGAAGCAAGCATCGAAGTCGTCGAAGACCCACGGGAACGGGACTCCGAAAACGCCGTCAACTGGCGCGACAACGAGTTTATCTCCGGCTAAAGCGGTACGTCTACTTCCATCCCCTCGATGGCGTCCTCGAGCCCGTCATCGGTCGTCCCCGCTGTGTGTGACGACTCGAGGTCGGCATCGACGAGGATATCTTCGAACCTGTCCCGATAGCGGTCGCTTTCGTTCCGCCGCCTCGCCTGCGCCGCGAGCGCCCGGACACACCGGCGGAGCCGCTCTGTGTCGACTTCAGCCTCGTCGGCGAGGGCTGCAATTGCGGTGTCGTCCTCGACGGCTTCGGCAACGGTGTCGAGCGGTACCGGAATATCGGTGTCCGCATCGCGAACCAACCGAAGGTCGAGTCGGGCATCGACGACCGTCGCTTCCGGAACCGAAAGTTCCGCAGCGAGCTCGCCGTCGTCGGCCCCTTGGTAGAACCCCTCGACAAGCGCCGCAAGTTCCGTATCCGAGAGGCCTGTCGAGAAGGCCGACTCCTCGCGGCAGTCTGCGACAACCGCCGCAAGCCGTTCGGCAACATCGCCGTCCGGTTCGAGCGTTCCGGGCGTCTCGGTCTGCGTTTCGGTCACCGTGTCGGTGCCGGTCGCTTCCACGAAGATGTCCCGGAGTGATTCGGTCTTCTCGTCCATTCGTTCGGACGAAGCGGCCGCACGACGAAAAGCGTTCGCCGGGAGCCGGTAAACCGATACAAACAAGCCGGTTGACAAATATTACCGGCGTATGACAGACACCTCGACTGCCGATGTCGACCTCGTCGGCGAGGAGATGGCGCTGAACGTCGCGCGAACGGCGCTTTTCGCCGCGCTCATGGGTGCGTTCGCGTACGTCTCTTTCCCGTATCCGCTCTCGCCGGCCCCCGTCACGCTGCAGGTGCTCGGTGTTTTCCTAGCTGGGCTCTTGCTCGGCCCGCTGTGGGGTGGCGCTGCGATGGTTGTCTACCTGCTTGCGGGAGTCCTCGGCGCGCCTGTCTTCTCCGCTGGAGAGGCGGGCATCGGCGTTATTCTTGGCCCTCAAGGCGGCTACCTGCTTTCGTACCCGTTCGCCGCCGCTATCGTGGGCGGTATCGTCCACCGCGGAACCGATATCAAGCCGCTGGAGACCGTCTCTGCCGCATTGATGATTGCGGCGATGATACTCTCGACGGTCGTCATTTATGCCTTCGGTATCCCCTTCATGTGGTGGAACCTCGAAATGACGCTTCTGAATGCCGTTATCGCCGGCGGTGTCGTCTTCATTCCTGCTGAGGCCGCGAAGATGGCCGCCGCAATCGGCATCGTCCGTAGCGACGCCATCCGGGCTGAATGATATCCGTCTCCGACCTCGTCTACCGGTACGACGGAACGACGGCGGTCGACGGCGTCTCGTTGCAAATCGAGGACGGTGAGTTCGTCGTCATCGCCGGCGCGAACGGCTCCGGAAAGACGACGCTGGTGCGCCATTTCAACGGGCTCTACGAGCCCGACAGCGGTGAGGTCCGTGTCGACGGCCAGCCGGTCGCGGAGAACCCAGTCGCGGCGCGAACCGCCGTCGGCATGGTTTTTCAGAATCCGCGGGACTGTTTTGTCGCCGCGACAGTCGGTGCCGATGTCGCTTTCGGCCCCGAGAATTTGGGGCTGTCTCACGAGGACATCGACGCCCGCATCGAGCGTGCGCTTGCGGCAGTCGGAATGGCCGACGCCCGTGAGGTCCGTATCGATACGCTCTCGGGGGGCCAACAGGCCCGCGTTGCCATCGCGGGCGCGCTCGCGATGGAGCCATCACATCTCGTGCTTGACGAGCCCTTTGCTGGCCTCGATTGGCCCGCTCGAACCGGTGTTCTCGACCGGCTTGAAGCGCTCTCGGCCGACGGCACGAGCGTCATCGTCGTCACCCACGACCTTCGGGACCTGATGGACCGTACCGACCGAATCGTCGCTCTCGCCGACGGTGAAATCGTCCTCGATGGTCCGCCGTCGGCGGTGGCCGAGGAGCTTCCCAACGTCGACGTTCGACCGTGCTGAGCTACGTTCCGGGTGATTCGCCGGCCCACCGGCTCGACCCGCGCTCGAAGCTTGCGGTCCAACTGTCCTTTGCGGCGCTTGCGTTCGCGTACACGACACCCACGGGGCTTGCTGTGCTCACCGTCTTCGTGGTCGTGCTGCTCAGACTGGCGGCAACCCCCGTTGTCGACGCGCTGCGAGCCTACAGCTTCGTCTTCGTGTTCCTTCTCATCGCCCCGCTGCTGGAGGGGTTGACGTGGGGGTCCCCGTGGTTCGTCGTCGCCGACGCCGTTCCCTCTGCGCTGGCCGGCTACCGGGTGCTGCTGGTGTTGCTCGTCGCTGCCGCGTACGTCCGGACGACGCCGGTGCGCGAATCGCGGGCGGCCGTCCAGTGGGCCATCCCCGGCCGGGTCGGCCAGTTCCTCGGGATGAGCGTCTCGTTCGTCTTTCGCTTCTTACCGGTGTTACGTGCCGACATCGGGCGGATTCGGGATGCCCACCGGGCACGCCTCGGGACCGAACGACCCATCCCTGACCGGATGCGGCTCATCGCCGTCGCGTCGTTCAATCGCGCCTTCGAACGCGCAGACCGGCTCGCCCTCGCGTTGCGTGCCCGTTGCTTCTCGTGGAACCCGACTGTGCCACAACTGCGCTTTGGGACCGGTGACCTATTTGCGGTTATTGTTGCTGTGTCGTTCTCCGCTGCTGCTTTACACTCTATGCTTTAATCTGGGAAGTGCTGACAATTTTTGCTCAACTCCGGGGCTACGTGGCGCCGTGTAACAAAACTTAAGCGGGTCCACGCCTCGGTACACCGTATGCTACCGGCGTTTCCGCTACAGGCAAACGAGGAAGTCACCCGCCAGACCTTCTGGCTGATCTCGAACTACGAGAAGGTCCTGTTTTACTTCCTTGCGACCCTCACCGTTGCGGTGTTCGTCTACGGGACGTACCAGCGGTTCGCCCGCTATGCCGACGGCGAAGACGACTGGTTCGACCGTCTCGACAACCTCTCCGGACGCATCGCTTCGGCGGCGAAGATAGCCGCCTCGAACGAAAAGCAATTCAACCGTGACCTGGTCGGCGGCCTGATGCACGCGTTCATCCTCTGGGGCTTTTTGACGCTGCTTATCGCGACGACCATCCTCTTTATCGATGAGTGGTATCGCGTCTTCACCATCGCCCTCGGCGAGCGGCAGTCCTTCTGGGTCGGTGACTTCTATCTGTCCTACCAGCTCGTGACCGACGCGCTCGGGCTGCTGTTCGTCGTCGGTCTCGGCATCGCTCTGTGGCGACGCTACGTCGTCCGAACCGAGCGCCTGTGGGGCAAGCACACGAACTGGGAGGACGCCTTCCTCGTGTGGTCGCTGTTCCTCATCGGCATCGGCGGCTTCCTGCTCGAAGGGCTCCGCATTGTCGGCGCAAGCGAGCCCATCACGGCCGTTGAGCCGGTGAGCTTCGTCGGCACGGCAACCGCGCTTGGCCTCGCCGGCATCGGCGTCAACGAGTCGATAGCCGCCGCGGTCTACCCCGTCGCGTGGTGGTCTCATGCCCTGCTTTCGTTCCTCTTCATCGCCGCTATCCCGTACGCCAAGCCGTTCCACATGCTCTCGTCGTTCGCGAACGTCGTCACTCGCGACGAGAAGGCCGGCGCACGGCTGCCGGGCGTCCCCTCCGACCTTGACGCCACCAACGCCGAATCCATCGACGACTTCTCCTGGAAGGAGATGCTTGACCAGGACGCCTGTACGAAGTGTGGACGCTGTTCGTCGGTTTGTCCGGCGAAGGCGTCCGGACGGCCGCTCGACCCCCGTGACGTCATCCTCGACCTCAAGGAATACCGTCGCTCGCTTGAGACGGACGACGACGCCGAGACGATGGACATCGTCGCCGACGGCGGCGAATCGGTCATCGACGCCGAGACGATGGAGTCTTGTATGTCCTGTATGGCCTGCATGGACGCCTGTCCGGTCGAAATCGAGCACCTCAAGAGCTTCACGCGGATGAACCGCCAGCTCGCAGACCAAGGTGATATCCAGCCGAGTATGCAGGAAGTCTTCCAGAACGTCATGACGAAGGGCAACACCTTCGGCGACTCGCCGGGTGCCCGCGGCGACTGGACCGAGGAGCTTGACTTCGAGGTAACTGACGCCCGAGATACAGACGTTGAATACCTCTGGTACGTCGGTGACTACCCCTCCTACGACGACCGCAACAAGAAGGTCGCCCGCTCGCTGGCAAAAATCTTCGAACACGCTGACGCCGAGGTCGGCATCCTCTACGACGAGGAGGTCTACGACGGCAACGACATCCGACGCGTCGGCGAGGAGTTCCTCTACGTCGAGCAGGCCGGTACGCTCATCGACTCCTTCGAGGACTGTGCGTTCGAGAAAATCGTCTGTACGGACCCCCACTCCTACAACACGTTCAAAAACGAGTACCCCGAGGTCGACTTCGAGGAGTTCGCCGACGACCCCATGATGGAGTTCGACATCGAGGGCTACTGGAACGAAAGCGGCGATATCGAGGTCCAGCACTGGACGCAGACGGTCGAAGAGCTCGTCGAGACCGGCGCGGTCGCGCTTGATGGCACCGAACTCGACTACACGGTCACCTACCACGACCCGTGTCACCTCGGCCGATACAACGACGAGTACGAGGCGCCGCGTGAACTCGTCCGCGCCACGGGCTGTGACCTCCATGAGATGCCCCGCAACCGTGACAACAGCTTCTGCTGCGGTGGCGGCGGTGGCGGCCTCTGGATGGAACTCGAAGAAGAAGAAAAGCCAAGCGAGGAACGGCTCCGCGAGGCCCTCGAAGACACCGAGGCCGGCAGTGCTGTCGAGAAGTTCGTCGTCGCTTGCCCGATGTGCATGACGATGTACGAAGACGGCCGCAAGACCGGCGGCTTCGAGGACGACATCGAAATCGTCGACATCGCTGAACTCATCGTCGAGGCGCTGGACGCCAAGAACGCGACGATTACGGCTTCGGCTGACGCTGACGCCGGTACCGGCGCCGCACCGGCCGACGACTGACGCCGTCGCTTCCGTCTCTTTCCCCCCGGACGTTTATATACAATACCGGGGCCATCGGCGATATGCGCTGAGAACACGTGGCCGGCGGTCCAGCGGGAGCGCGGCACGCCGCCGGCCAGCAGCCCCCGCCGCCTGCTCGTTACTTACCGTTGGTGTACTCGTCGTCGCCGCTGTGCCACGCAGACCCGCCGTTGCCGCCGCCCGTTTTGTAGGTCCCGCGGGCGGTTGCGACGGTCGTTCCCGACTCGTCTGTCACCTCGATGTCGACGGCGGCGACGCTGTCCCCGTTTCGGACGACCTCGGCCTCGGCGTCGAGACGCCCTCCGGTCGCCGGCGAGAGATAGTCGATACGCATATCGATAGTCGGCGTGACGGTGAAGTTCGCCGAGATGACCGCGGCCCCGCCAACCGTGTCAGCAAGCGCATACGCCACGCCGCCGTGTGCGACCAGCCGGTTCGGGTTCGAGGAGTGTTCAGTGCCGAGTTCGAGATGGCCGACCGCACGGCCGTCGGCCGCCTCGGTGACCTCGATACCGAGATGGTCGTTGAACGGCATCTCCGAGAACATGTCCGTGACGTCCATACGCTCTGTGGCCGCTGCGATTCCAAAACCCGTTCGGTCCCGGACGGTCGTAACTGACAACACTGTCGCCCCCGAGTCGGTTGATATGTTCGACGAGATAATGCGAAAGTTCGAGGACAGCCCGAGCCAGCAGGCTGTCATCCGGCTCCTCCTCGAACGCGGGTTCTCGGTCAACGACGACGGCCGCGTCGTCTCCGGTGGCATCGAGATTCCGAACACCGGTATCGCCCGCGAAATCGATGTCGACCGCCGTGTCGTTGATGCGACGACCGACGCGATTCTCGACGACGACGAGCTCCGCCGTATCTTCCAGAACATCTCCGCTATTCCATCACTGATGGACCTCGCGCCGGTGCTGGACCTGACGGTGTTGACCGTTCGCGTCGGCGACGCCGACCAGCCGGGCATCGTCGCCGCCGTTACGAGCCTGCTGGCCGACAACGGAGTTTCGATTCGCCAGACAATAAGCGAAGACCCGGAGTTTACCGACGAACCCAAACTCTATATCGTCACTGACGAGCAACTCGACGGCGAGCTAATAAACGAGGTTCGCGCGCTTCCGTTCGTCCGGAAAATCGAACTGGAGTAAGCTACGTCCGCTTCGGGTCGGAGCCGCCGTCCGTTGGCTCATCTTGCGGTGGCTCATGTCCCTCGACGGCTTCAGCGATGTCGGTGTCTTTCGGTGTATCGACGTGCCAGCGCTCGACGGACGTCTGGTAGTCGGCGAGTTTGTTCGAGACCCGAATCTTCAGGTCGTCGTCGTTGATGTTGACCTCGAAAATGTAGTCGTCGGCCGCTGAGTCGCCGCGGGTGAGATTCGCGCTGACGAGTTCGTTATCGAAGTAGTACGGCGACATCTGTGTCATCACGTTCCGGTAGACGCTGCCTTCGACCTTCCGTAGCGCCTTTCGGGTCGCCGAGTCGGCCGCCCGGGCGACGTAGTTTATCGATTCACGCCACTCATCTACAGCCTCGCCCGGCTCTTCGAGGCTCTCATAGGAGTCGCTGAGCTTCTCACCGGCGGTTTTGAGGTCCTCGTCGGGGTCTTTTCCGGCCTTCTCGCCTTCCCCCTCGCCGACGCTTGCCTGCTCGGCGGTTTTTCGGCTAACATCTTCGCCGAGGCGCTCGTCGGCCTTCGGCCGCCACTCGTCCCACTCTTCGAGCGCGTCGCCGTCGACATCGTGGTCTTCCTCGGCATCGAGTTCCCGGAGCGCGCGTGTGATTCGCTCGCCGTGTTCGACGATATCCCCCCAGCCGCCGCGGGCCTTGAAGCCGGAGACGCTCTCTTCGATGTCCATCGGTGGTTCGTAGCGCCGCCACTCTCTTATGCTCGTCGTCGCAGCGGCCGCAACGGCTGGCTTTATGCCTGCGGCGTTCGCTGTACCGATATGCCAATCGAGGACCGTGATGACGCCCATGTCATCACCCACGCGCTCGCCAAGCACACCCTCTCGGAGCTTCGCTCGGACGAGACCGACCAGGTTGCGTTCCGAAACGGCCTCGTCGAACTGGGCCGGCTCTGTGGGTACGAAATCATCGACGGGATGATGGACACCGAGTACGTCTCGATTACGACGCCGCTCGCGGAGACGACCGGTGAGGTCGTCAAGGGACTCGACGATGTCGTCATCGTCAACGTCCTGCGCGCCGCGACGCCGTTCGTCGAGGGACTCGTCGAGGCGTTTCCACATGCCCGACAAGGCGTTATCTCTGCCGGTCGCGACGAAGCGGCTGGCATGAACGAAGACGGTGAGTTCCCAATAACCGTCGACTACGTCAAGCTTCCCGACATCGACGCCGACGACACGGTCATCGTCGCCGACCCGATTCTCGCCACCGGTAGCACGATGGTCGCCGTCCTCGAGGAGGTACTCGAGCAGGGCACCCCCGAGCGGCTCGTCGTTCTCTCCGCGGTGAGCGCCCCGCCCGGGCTGGCGCGGGTAAACGACTCCATCCCGAGTGCCGACGTGCTGACTGTCAGTGTGGACGAACGCCTCGACGAGGACGGCTACATCGTCCCGGGTGTCGGTGACGCCGGCGACCGAGCGTTCGGGACCTGACAGTACAGCGGTTCGCTGTCCGCTGTTCCACCCCTCTATTTCCTCTGGACCCGTCTTCCGTCCCCGAATACTTCTCGTGTCGAAACGTCAGACGGATGGCTGACATCGCTACAGGTCCACGCGACCGCTCGTGGCACTTCGGAGCCGGTCCCGTAGGTGCTCGGCCTCGGCGACCGGAGCGCTGATGTCGAACACCACGTCAGCGCCGTACGCAGCGTCGAACTCGACGTCCTCGCTTTCGAGGATGCCTCTGATTGTCCCGGAGTCGTCGTACTCGACCACCGCTTCGAACCGCTCGCGAGGGACTTCCTCGACGACTTCGGCCGCGTCGAGTACGTCCTTGGTGGCTTTCGAATACGCCCGAACGAGCCCGCCGACGCCGAGCTTTGTCCCGCCAAAATACCGGGTGACGACGACACAGACGTTCTCCAGCTCCCGGCCGCCAAGCACCGACAGCATCGGCTTGCCGGCGCTGCCGGATGGCTCGCCGTCGTCGGAGCTGTACTCCCGGAACGGGTCGGCCCGGACGCGATAGGCGGGGACGTTGTGGGTCGCGTCGGCGTGTTCGGCCGCCACGTCGTCGATGAACGCCTCCGCTTTCGCAACCGTCTCGACGGGGGCAGCGTGGCCGATGAACTCCGACCCCTGCACGGTAAAGGCCGACCGCGCTCGCCCGTCGATTGTCCGGTAGGCGTCCGTCGAAGACACAACCGGCGGTAGCGCAGCCAGCGGTTTACCCGTTTCGTCGCCGTCCTCCCGTCGGCGACTGTCGGACTGATGTGTCCGGTATTAAGGGCCGGGCTGGCGTATCCGGTGCCGATGGACCCTCTGACGGTCGTGACGTTCGTGGTCGCCGGCGTAGCGAGCCTCTTTATGGCGTGGGCCATCGGGGCTGGCTCCTCCGGGTCGACTCCTTTTGCACCCGCTGTCGGCGCAAACGCGATTTCGGTGATGCGCGCCGGCTTCTTCGTCGGTATTCTCGGACTGCTCGGGGCAACGCTACAGGGCGCAAACGTCACCGAGGCGGTCGGCCGCGAACTCGTCGTCGGTACGACACTGCCGCCTATCGCGGCCATTCTCGCGCTCTTTATCGCGGCGGCGCTGGTCGCTGTCGGCGTCTTCGCCGGCTACCCGATAGCGACGGCGTTTACCGTCACCGGCGCTGTCGTCGGGGCCGGCCTCGCCGTCGGCGGCGACCCGGCGTGGGCGAAATACTACGAGATTCTCGCCGTCTGGACGCTAACTCCGTTCGTCGGCGGCGGCGTCGCTTACGCGACCGCACGGCTGCTCCGCCAGGAGTGGCTGCCCGATGTGGCGGCTATCGCGGCGCTTGCAGCGCTCGTTGGCGCGATTTTAGCGAACGTCGAATTCGTACTTCTCGGCCCGGCGGACACGGCACAGAGCGTCTCACAAACCATCGCGACGACCGGCCTCGGCGTTGTTGGCGTCACTCTTTTCATCGCCGCTGTCGCCGCCGCACTGATGGGCGCTGATGTCCGCCGGGATGCGGCGGCCGGTCAGCGGCACTTTCTCATCGCGCTCGGTGCGCTGGTCGCGTTCTCGGCCGGTGGCAGCCAGGTCGGTCTCGCGCTGGGACCGCTGTTGCCGCTGTTGGACGCCTCGGAGGTCGCGATTCCGCTCGTCGCGCTGCTTTTCGGCGGCGGTCTCGGCCTCCTTGTTGGGTCGTGGACGGCCGCCCCGAGGATGATAAAGGCCATCTCGCAGGACTACTCCTCGCTCGGCCCGCGCCGCTCGATTGCGGCGCTCATCCCGTCGTTCATCATCGCACAGGTCGCTATCCTGCTCGGCGTGCCGATATCGTTCAACGAAATTATCGTCTCGGCCGTCGTCGGGGCCGGCGCTGCCGCCGAGTCGGGCGGCGTCAGCCGCGGGAAGATGCTGTACACAGTCCTTGCGTGGATTGGGTCGCTCGTGGGTGCCGGCGTGCTCAGTTTCGGACTCACGGCCGTCGCAACGTCGCTATGATGTCATCTGTGGCTCTTTCTGACAGACACAATCCGCTCACCCCGGGCGATAGCAGGCTATAACTGCTATTCGTCGCCTGCCGCCTCGTGCTCGCCGTCGCCCTCTCTGTTGTCGGTCTTGGTGATTCGAGCCTTCATGATGCGGGTGTTTTCGACGCGTTCGACCCGAATCTCGAGGCCCTCATACTCGATGCGCTCGCCCTCCTCGACGAGGCGGCCGGCCCGGTTAAAGATGAACCCGGCTATCGTCTCGAACTCCTCGCCCTCGGGGATGGCGACATCGAGTTTCTCGTTTACTTCGTCGATGTTGACCTCTCCCTTGACGAGAATCTCGTTGTCGGAGACGAACTCGATCGGCTCTTCCTCGTCGGCCTGCAGGATTTCGCCGACGATCTCTTCGGTGATGTCCTCCATCGTCACCAGCCCCTCGGTCGTCCCGAACTCGTCGATGACGATGACCATGTGGAGCCGGTTTTCGCGCATCTCCGCGAGCAACTCGTCGATGTTCTTCGATTCGGGAACGTGCAGCGTCTCCTCGATTACGTCCTCAAGCTCGATGTCGCTTGCTTCCCCGTAGGTGTCATCGCGGACGAGGTCGGAAATGTGGACGACACCCAGCACGTTGTCGAGGCTTCCCTCGTAGACGGGGACCCGTGCATGGCCGGACTGGACGCAGGTCTGAATCGCCTCCTCTATCGTCGCGTCCTTCGGCACGGCCTCCATATCGAGGCGTGGCGTCATCACCTCCTTGGCGATGGTGTTGGTAAAGCGGAAGATGCGCTGGAGCATCTCACGCTCGTCCTCTTCGAGGACGCCCGCCCGCTCGCCGGTTTCGATGATGTCGCGAATCTCCTCGCGGGTAACGTATGTGGACTCGATTTCGGCACGGCCGCCGGTGATGCGGTTTACCTGCCGAGTCAGGTAGTCGAACGTGACGATGAGCGGCAAGAGCAGGTACTCAGAGAGCTTCAGCGGCCGTGAGATGCGGAGCGCCCACGACTCCGTGTTCTCGACGGCGTAGGACTTGGGGGCGCTTTCGCCGAACAGCAAGACGAGCGCCGTGATGCCGAACGTCGCTATCAGCACTGCCATCGACTGCGAAACATAATACGAGAGCAGCCCCGTCGCTATCGATGACATCGCGATGTTGACGATGTTGTTTCCGACGAGAATCGTCACGAGCAGCCGGTGCGGGTCGTCTTTCAGCTCCTTGAGCGTCTCCGCGTGGGGGATGTTGTCCGCGACGAGGGCGTCGACGCGGTGTGCCGGCAGCGAGAACATCGCAATCTCGGACGACGAGAAGAACCCCGAAAGCGCCAACAAAAGCAGGATGACAGCGCTGCCGAGGAGAGCGACGGTCGTGTCGCTGAACGGCAACTCCCCGGCGTCGGGCGCGGCTTGTAGGACGACCAAGGCGGCGTTCGACGCGAGCGTGCCCATCTGGACGTGCTGGTTTCATCGGGCGCGGGATTAAGGTTTGCCATGCGGTCCGTCCGACACGCTTACGCGACGAGCGACGCTACGTTCGGTCATGTCTGAGCCCGATATCACGCTGTACCGGCTGCAGGCGTGCCCGTTCTGCGAGCGCGTCGTCGCTGTCCTCGACGAATTGGGGCTTGCGTACCGCTCGCGATTCGTCGAGGCACGGCACTCACGGCGTGACGTGGTCAAACGGTTGACTGGAGCCCGCACTGTCCCGGCTCTCGTCGACGACCGGACCGGCGTCACGATGAGCGAGAGCGCGAATATCGTCGAGTACCTCCGGGCCACCTACGGCGATGGAGGGGGTGGGGCCGAATGAACCTCGATTTTGACGTCGTCGAGCTTCCGGTGGCCGACCCACCGTCTCCCGGCGAGGACGCCCCGGATTTCACCCGCCCGCTCGTTACCGACGAATACTGGGAGGATACGAGCCTCGCGGAACTGACTGATGACGGCCCGGTTGTGTTGGTGTGCCACACGATGGACGGTGACTTCCCGGCGACGTACATCTGGCAGGAGATTCGCGACCGCAACTGGGACGACTACGACGCTGCCGTCGTCGGGCTCTCCATCTCGTCGCCCTACGAGCACGCCCGGTTTATCGACGAGTGGAACCTCCATGCCTTCCGGTTGTTCTCCGACCCAGCCAACGGTGTCGGCGAGGCCTACGGCATCAGCCACGACCTCGACGGGATGGCGGGCATCGAGGAGCCGAGACCGGCCGTCTTCGTCATCGATTCGGAGGGGACTGTTCAGTACACGTGGGCCGCCGCAGAGTGGCCCGAATTCCCGCCGTACGACGACATCGAGGCGGCAATCGAGTCACTATGACTGCCCCCGACCTCACCGACGCGGTGGCGGCGCTCCGGCGGGGCGACCTCGTCGTCTATCCGACCGAGACCGTCTACGGGTTGGCTGCTGACGCCCTTGACCCGGAGGCGGTCAAGCGGGTCTTCGAGGCCAAAGGTCGTGACCGCGACAAGCCGGTTTCGATGGCGCTGCCGTCGGTCGCGGCAGCCGCCGAATACGTCACCTTCTCCGACCGCGAGCGGGCCTTCTGTGAGGCGTTCCTGCCGGGGCCGGTGACCGTGCTGCTCGAACGCGGCGACCGCGTGCCGGACGTGCTGGTCGCCGGCCGCGACCGGGTCGGTCTCCGGGTGCCGGCACACGACATCGCCCGGGACCTCGCCCGCCGGGTTGGCCCCATCACTGCCACGAGCGCCAACGTCTCCGGCAACCCCAGCGCCCGCCGCCCGGAGGCGGTCGATGCAACCATCCGAGAACGCGCTGTCGTCGTCGACGGCGGGGAAACCCCCGGGACCGAAAGCACCGTCGTCGACATCGCGGCCGATGACATCGTCCGCCGCGGCGCACAGGCCGACGACATCGACGCGTGGCTCACAGAGCACTGACGGCGTTCTCTTGTCGTTGTACTGCGCGGAACGTTTACCCTCATTCCCTACGAGCATTGACCTATGACGGAGACGCTCTACGAACGGCTCGGCGGCAAGGAGTCGATAGCGGCGGTTGTCGACCGGTTCTACGACCGAATGTTGGACGACGAGCGCGTTAGCCACCATTTTGAGGAGGTCGACATGCAGCAGCAGCGGGCCCAACAGACGCTGTTTCTCTGCTCGCTTACCGGTGGCCCGGTCGAATATACTGGTGAAGACATGGAGCCGGCACACGACCACCTCGGCATCACGGAAGCGGAGTTCGACGTGACTGTCGACCACCTCGAAGCCGCACTCGAAGCCTTCGACGTGCCGGAGCGAGAGCGAACCGAGGTTCTCGAAGCCGTCGCCGGGTTCCGGGCGGACATCGTCTCCGCCTGACGCTCTCCTGATGGCCTCCGCAGCGGGCGCCGCCTACCGTGAACGCGACAGCCGAGAGCGGAGCGACCGCGTTCGTGTCCCACACTCGTCGGCGTACTCGCAGGTCTGACACCGATTGTCATTTTTGAGCCGCGGCGGCGGTCCGTCGATGGATTCGGCGGTGTTGAGTGCCTTCCGGTAGGTCGCCTTCCGACGGGTCGTCATCCGGACTTTCCGGATGTCACCGAACGCCGGATACTCGACGTACGCCGTCTCGACCGGCTGTTGTCGCTCCCACGAAAGCGCCTTCGCCGCTGCAGTCGCCCGGACGCTGTGGGGTTTCCAGACGCCGTTCTCCGGCGGCTTGCCGGTAGAGACGATGGCCGGAGCCGGCGGCGATTCGAGCACCTTGTGGGCGATGCCGTGGGCGTCCTTTCCGGACAGGAACACGCGTGTCGACGGCGGGTCCACGAGGTCGGGCCAGCGGTCGAGCCGCTGCCGTTGCCGCCGTAACGCCTCCCGATACGCCGACGGCTCGGGGACCACCGGCTCCGCATCGAGCGACGACTCCGCGTTGAGCAGCGACGAGTACCGGAACGCGAGGTTCCGGGTTGCCGCGACATCGTCCGGAGGTGTCGCGTCGTCGTGCTTTCGCCGGTAGTAGAGCTTTCGGGGACAGAACGCTGCCGTCGCGAGGTCGGTGAAGGCTTCCACGGGGGGTCTGCCCCCGTTACGATATATAAGATGTCGCCTCCCCTGCCGACCGGATTCGACGACGGCCGGGCCGCCGCTGCCGGCCGCTAATTGTCGCCGTTCGAGTCGATGATGACGACCTCGCCGTCCTCGACATCGACGTTGATGAGCGTCTTGGCGCTGTATGGCGAGGACTCGAGTTCGTTTTCGCCGCCGACCTTCTTGATGACGGCAACGACATCAACGATGTCGGCACCGATGTCTTCGAGCGCGCTGCAGATGGCCGACAGCGTCCCGCCCGTCGAGAGTACGTCGTCGAGGACGAGTACGCTGTCGCCCTCATCGACGTCGTTGATGTACATCTGGTTTTCCGAGTAGCCGGTTTGCTGGAACAGCGGCGTCTCGCCGTCGAGTCCGTACTCGCGCTTTCGGATAACGACGAGCGGAATGTCGGTCATCAGCGACACCGCCGTCGAGATGTGAATGCCCATCGCCGCCGGCGTGACAATCTTGTCGACGTTCTCCAGCTGTGCCTTCCGAATGATTTTGATGACGATTTCCCGAAGCAGGTTCGGCTCCAGCATCGGGACACCGTCGCTTATCGGGTGGACGAAGTAGTGATAGCCGTCCTTTTCGATTATCGGGGCTTCGAGAAGCGACTGCTGAAGCTGGTCCATGGAGCCGATACTGGGAGATACGGGTAAAGCTTGACGGTCCTACGCGTCCGCTTCGGCGGGCTCGTCGGCCAGCGACCGGAACGCGTCGAGAATAACCTGCTTTGTGACCGCGCCACGGGTCGTCCAGTGGTGGGCGTAATCGAGCATATCGTCGTAGATGTCGGGTTTGCAGCCGGCGGCCTTCGGATGACCGCCACCGTTTACCTGTTGGGCAACCTCATGGCAGCGTTGGAAGGCCTCGGTGCCCCGAATCGAAGCCGACCCGGCGGGCTTGACGATGACGGAGGCGTCGGCTCCTGCCTCCCGCATCGCCTCTGCGACCTCGTTTTGCGAACAGCGGCCGTAGGTGACACCGACCGTCCACTCGCCGACCGTCTCGAAGGTGGCTCGCTCTACGGCCTTCTCGATGAGCGCCTCCTTTTCGACGCGCCGCTCTTCGAGCAGTTCGACCGCCTCCTCGGGGAGGTCAGGCCCGTGCTCGATGACGGTCTCGACGTACGTCTCGGGCTCTACCCAGTGGGCGTAGTCGGCGAGGTCGTCGCTTCGAGGGTCCTCCTGTAGCCAGAGGTCGTGGTCTCTGGTGACCGCCGCCAGCTCGGCGTACTGCTCCGGGAAGTCGTACGCGACGGCTTCGAGCGTCACGTCGGTCGTACAGACTGTATCGGAGTCGCCGACGACCAGCTCCGCGTGCTCTCTGACACGCTCTGTGAGGTCGTCGTCCCACTGGTGGTGGTCGAACCAGCGGACAGCCGCAGCGTCCTCGGCGACCGACTGCAGTCGCTCGATGTCGCTCGGCGAGTCGGGACAGAGGTCACAGATGAACACGTCGGCCCCCGGCTCGCCGTACTCGTCGATGTACGCCAGTGCGTCGGCAAGCTCGTGGGGTCCGGCCGGGAGCAGTCTGGCGTCGTCGAATGCGACACGGAGCAGCGCGACACAGCCGAGTCCGTCGGCGTCGGGGTCAGCAACGACGACCCGGTCCGCACCAGCCAGCGTCTCGCGTGCCTCCTGTTCGGTCTCCGTCTCGTCGACGGAGTCGGGCACGAAGAAGCCCTCGCCGGGCAGTATCGACCGCCGGTGAAGCGGTATCGTCTCGTCGTCGATGAGCCAATCGTCCATACCGGTATCGCGTGGGCGGCTCCAATAAGTCCCGCGTCTGCGTGGTCCGCTCGGTCCCGATAGCCGGACTCAGCCGCCAGCCGCTTCCGCCGTGTCCGCGGCTCCCTCTAGCTGTCGGACCGTCAGCACGGGGACGGGACAGGTTCTGACAACGCGCTCGGCGACGCTGCCAAGCAAAAAGGAGTGTTCCCCGCTTCGCCCCCGCGTCCCCATCGCGATACCGTCCGCATCGACATCTCTCACGTAGCCGACAATCTGTTTTTCCGGATGGCCGACCCTGACGGCTGTTTCCAGCTCTACCGGGTCCTCGCGGCGTTCGTTGGCGGCCACGATGTCGTTGAGGGCCTGCTGTCCTTGCTCGTCGAGGCCGTCGCGGATGTCGCCTTCGAGGTCGGTCGGCAGTTCCTCGAGATGCCCCTCATCGACGACGTAGAGCGCGTGTACCGTGGCGTCGAACTTCGACGCGAGGTCGAGCGTACAGTCGACAGCTCTGGAGACGCTAGCGGAACCGTCCGTCGCAACCACGACCGTCTCGAACATACGCCCCCTCTGGCCGCTGTGGGTATAAAGCCCTGCGACGACCGCTTCCGCCCACTTGAATCCTCTCCGGGCTAGTGGCAATCCGTTTATTATGCGGGCCGTCGTTGCTGTGGCTGGATAATGATTCACACAGAGGGACCGCTGCTGTCTATCGATGTCAGTGACCGAACGGCCAGCGAAGCGGCCATCGACGACGTTCTCGAATCGTATATCGGCGGCCGTGGCGTCGGCACAAAGCTCGCACACGACCGGATACCGTTCGACGCCGACCCGCTCGGTCCCGAGAACCGCTTGGTGTTTGCGACCGGGCCGCTGCAGACCTCGATTATGAGCTACACCGGGCGGATGTCCTGTACCGGGCTGTCACCGCTTACTGACGGCCTGTTGTCGTCGAACGCCGGCGGCTTCATGTCCCGTCCGTTCGCCGACACCGGCTACGCGGCCGTCGAGATTGCGGGCGCGAGCGACGAACTCGTCGGCATTCACGTCACTGACGAAGGTGTCACCTTCGAGTCCGCTGCCGACCTCGAAGGCGCGACCGTCGAAGAGACTGTCGACCACATCGAGGCGGCTACTGACCTCGATGTCGAACACACCGCAATCGTCGGTCCGGCCGGCGAAAACGAGGTCCGGTTCGCATCGATTATGACCTCCGGCTCGCGGGCGTTCGGCCGCGGTGGTCTCGGTGCTGTCCTCGGCTCGAAGAACGTCAAGTACCTCACCTTCGACGGCGACTCCCGTCGACCGGTCGAGGGGATCGATGAGGAACTCGTCATGGACATCCACAGCGAGGCCTCCGAGTCCGGCAGCCCGATGAAAGACGCCGGCACCACCTCGGTGTCAGACTACGCGAACTCGGTTGGAGCGCTGCCGACCAAATACTTCTCCGAACTCAGCTACGACAAGGTCGACCAAATCGGCTCCAGCGCCGTCATCGAGCACAAATACAAGAAGGGCACCTGTTCGTCGTGTGCCTTCGCCTGTAAGCTCCCGACCCGCGACGAGGAGACGGGCCTAGAAACCGAAGGCCCCGAGTTCGAGACGATGATGGCGTTCGGTTCGAACGCACTGGTTGACGACTTCGTCGCCATCATGAAATCCAACGAGCTGTGCGACCAGCTCGGCCTCGATACGATTTCCTGTGGCGATGTCATCGCGGCCTACCTCGAAAGCGAAGACGAGTTCGGCAACGTCGACCTCATCCACGACCTCATCGAACAGATTGCTCATCGCGATGGCATCGGCGACACGCTTGCTGAGGGTATCGACCGCGTCCACGACGAACTCGGGGTCGAAAACTGGAGCATGAAGGGTATGGAGTTTGCCGCCCACGACGGTCGGACGCTGAACGGGCAGGGGCTGGGCTACGCTACCTCGAATCGCGGCGCGGACCACATGTACGGAGAGTTCTACCACCACGAGTATCCGCTGGTTCCGCCGGCAGAGGCGGTCGACGCCGACGGCGTTGCCGGGAAATCCGAGAAGCTCGTTGAACTGGAGAACAAAAACGCCATCCACGATTCCGGCGTGCTCTGTAAGTTCGCCTCCTCGAACCTCGGCCCCGAACGGTACGCCCGGCTCTTCGATACGGACTGGGAGACGCTACAGTCGGTTGGCGGCCGCATCGTCGACCTCGAACGACATTTCAACAACCAGCGTGGCTTTGACCGTGCCGACGACGACGACCTTCCGTACGAACTCGAAGGGCTCGGCGAAGAGCTGTCGGCGTACTACGACCACCGCGGCTGGAACGACGACGGAACCGTCCCGAACGAACACGTCGAGACGTCGTTCACCCCGGCCGACGACTAACGGCGCTCGTCGTCCTATTGTATTGAAGCTCCGAAAGGAAAGTAGCGGGAGGACGATTTGAACGTCCGGTCTCCGGGTTATGAGCCCGGCGGAATCTCCTGGCTATCCCATCCCGCTACCTCTTCGTAGTCGACTGCGTCAATTAAGGGTTGTGATTGACGTGCCGTCTGTGGAATCCTACCGTGAATTGTGGACTCGCCACGTCAGCAGGCTCTCGGTGACGTAGTTGACGACCATTCCGCAGGCGATGCCGGCACCGCTGGCGACGAGCAGCCACAGGTCGACGCCGAACAGGCCAACCTCGACATGGAGCCACCTGTACACCACTGAAAAAACGACGAGCTGCACGGCGATGCCGCCGACCCGGACGACGTTCGAGGTTCCGAGCCGGCGGAGGAACGCCACCGGGCCGGGAGCGCCGGCCTCGGAGAACGTCCACCGCTCGTTCAGCAGGAACATGACGACGATGGCGACCTCGATGCCAACGAACTTCGCCAGTTCGGGAGTGACGCCGGCCGTCGCCAGCGTCAGCAACACAATGTTGTCACAGACCGCACCGACCGCACCCACGCCCGCGAACTGGCCGAAGCGGACTGGCGAGAGCAGCGTCTCCCGAATCTGCCTTCGGGTCATCGTTCCTCGCGGTCGATGAGTGCCGGCGGGTCCTCGCCCACGCCCAGCAGGCGGTGGACCCCGCTGTTCTGAAGTCGCTTCGCCCGATGGCGGGCGACAAACAGCGCCCGCAGCATCGACAGCGTCGTTCTGACTGGCGCAACCGTCGACCCCGGCTTGTCCTCCCAGCGAATCGGTACCTCCCGAATCCGCAGCTCCATCGCCGCCGCGACCGCGAGCAGCTCGATATCCCACGCAAACCCCGGCTCGTGGATGTGGTCTCGAACCGCGCTCCAGGCCTCCGCGCTGAGCGCCTTTGCCCCACACTGGTAGTCGTAGAGGCCGACAGCAAGCAGTCGTCGGGCGAGCCATGCGAACCCGTCCCCGAGGAGCCGCCGAGCGAGCGTCTGATGGCCCGCGACGGCCGACTCCGGGTGCCGACGGGAGCCGACGGCCACGTCGGCGTCTTCGAGGGCAGCAACCACGGTCGCCAATTCGGCCGCGCCGGTGCTCCCGTCGGCGTCCGCGAAGGCCAGTCGGTCCGTGCCGAGTGCCTCGAACCCGTCCGTGATGGCCGCACCCTTCCCGCGGCGTGTGTCGACGGTGTTGACGACGACCGGTGATACTCCGATGTCGGATACTGCCGCCGTTGTCGCCTCGTCGGGGTCGTCTAGCTCGACTCGGATTACCACGGGGTCGAGCGTATCGGCGATATCCTGCAGATACGTCCCGAGGCGCTCCACGTCCGGGCGGAACGCGGGGACGACGACCCCGAGGCTACTCATATCGCTTCCTCGCGTCCGGGTGAGGAAAAACGGTTCGGCTCCGGTCGGCAGCGGTTTCGGCCACCCGCCGCGGCCGTGGAACTCCACAAACCATATCTTTCCCGCTGCCGGCCCTTCGAACGATGGAGTACGGGCTCGTCGTCGCTTGGCTGGCGGTGTATCTCGCCGTCGGCGTTGCCGCGTTGCCGCTTGCGGCGACGCTGTTTCCCCGCTTTCACGACGCCGGAGCGGCGTTTGCGATTCCGCTCGGGCTTGCGGTGCTTCTGTTTGTCGGGTATTTTGTTGGCCACCTCGCGTTCGGCTGGCCGGCCGTCCTCGTTGCCCTCGCTGTCCTCGTTGCGGCTAGCGTGACGCTCGGTGACACCGAGGCTATCGACGACCGTGGTTTCCTCGAGGCGGCAGCCGTCTTTACTGCTGCATTCTTGTTTCTCGTGGCGGTCCGGTCCGTCTCGCCTGCTATCGCTCCGCTGCCGCTTTCCAGCGGCGAGAAGTTCCTCGATTACGGCCTGCTGCGGACGCTGCTCCGCAGCGGCGCGTTACCGCCCGAGGACATGTGGTTCGCCGGCGAGCCTGTCCAATATTACTTTGGCGGGCAGCTGCTCGCGGCGCTTTTGACGACAATAACTGGCACTGCCCCACGGTTTGCCTACAACCTCGCGCTGGCCGGCGCGTACGCCTCGCTCGTGACGGCCGCCTATGGGCTCGCCGGTGCTGTTGCCGCAGCGAGCGACCTCCCACGGCGGGCAGCAGCGTTGACTGCTGCCTTCTTTGTCGGTTTGGCCGGCAATCTCTATACGGCCGTTCACGCCGCAGCGTGGCTCGTTCCGGAATCGCTTGCCGGCGCACTCCCCGGCGTTGCTGCTGACGCGGAGGCCTTCGGGTGGACGCCGGAGGAGTTTTTCTACTGGGACGGCACCCGCGTCATCGAGGGGACGATAAACGAGTTCCCGCTTTTCGCGTGGCTCAACGGCGACCTCCACGCGCACATGTTGAGCACGCCGTTTACGTTGCTTGCGGCGGCGCTGTGTTACAGCTACTGGCGGACGCCGGAGACGGAACTGCCCCGGCGACGACTGCTGCTGTTGGCTGTCGCGCCGGTCGCCGGACTGTTGGCGATAACGAACACGTGGGATTTCCCGGTCGCTGCAGGGCTGGTGTTTTTGACCGTTGCATTTGCGCCGAGTGACCCAGCAACGCTGCTGCCAACCACCGTTGCCGAACGCATAGCGCCCCGAACCGGAATCGCTGAAGAGCTCCGCCGAGATGGGGTCGGGCTGGGGGTCGCGCTCGCGGTACTGGTCGTCGGGGCGCTCTCGGTGCCCTTTTTCTGGCTCGGCACGGCGAGCACCCGTAGCGTCGGTCTGCTGCCGCCGCAGAGCGACATGTGGCCGCTCCTTGTCGTCCACGGCGGGTTCCTGCTGCTTTTTGTCCCGTTTCTCGTCGGCAGACTCTCGTCGGCGTTCGACCTCCGTCGGCCGCCAGCGGCGGCCATTGCGGCGGGCGCCCTCGCCGCCGGCATCGGGCTGTGGCTCGCGTTCGGCTTCGCCGCCGCGGCGCTTTTCGGCCCCCTTCTCGTGGCCGCGTGGGTGCTGCTTCGGTACCGTGCCGGGGTCGGCTTCGAGACGCTGCTGTTGCTCGGCGGGCTCGGGCTTGTCGCCCTCGTCGAGCTCGCGTACGTCGTCGAACCGCGCTATCAGGGCACCGAATTAGAGCGAATGAACACCGTGTTCAAGGCGTACTTCCAGGCGTGGGTCATCTGGGCACCGGCCGCCGGCGTCGTGGCGGCGAGCCTCCTTGATAACGCGTCGGGGTGGCGACCCGACGCGGCGGCCCAAGCGCGGCTGACACAGTGGGGGCACCGAGCGCGACAGATGCGGCGGGTCGGCGGCCCCGCCATCGTCGTGCTGGCGGTGGTTGCAATGGGTCTGTACCCGGCTTTGGCCGTTCCCGCACACTTCGACTCGGAGCCGACAGGTGCGACGGGGCCGACCCTAGACGGGCAGGCCTACACGCACGAGCTGTACCCCGACGAGGCGGCCGCAATCGAGTGGCTAGACGACCGCGACGGACAGCCGACGCTCGTGACGGCCGCGCCCGGCGGGTACACGTGGGACCCCGAAGCAGGCGAGGGTGCGTCGGCCCCGGCGAGCCTGACAGGCATTCCAACGGTGCTTGGCTGGCACCATCAGGAACAGTACCGCGGCACCGAGCCCTATGAAGCGCGGCTCGATGCCGTGACGGCACTCTACGAGGGCGCTCCCGACGAGCAGACCGTCCTGTTCGAGCGCTATGGCGTCGACTACGTCTACGTGGGGCCGACAGAGCGGACGCGGTATGACCTCACCATCGAGGACCACCCCGACCTCGACGTCGCCTTCGAGCAGGGGTCGGTCGTCGTCTACGCGGTCGACGGCTGAGTTGGGACTGTCGCTGCGGCACGTCTCCGGCACGCTTCCGGCACGCTTCCGGCACGCTTCCGGCACGCTTCCGGCACGCTTCCGGCTTGTTTCCGGCTTGGCTCCGGCTTGGCTCCGGCCAACCGTCGTTTTGACGCTGCACGGCGTTTCGTGGCGAACAGGCGGCGGAAGTATTGGAGTGTCCGCGACGACCGGTCCGGTCGCGGCGCGCGCCGACGGCCGTCCGCCGCACATCCGCGGTAGGCCGTCGGTCATCGGGCGGCGCACACGGCCGCTGGCCGCGTTCGGATATATAAATCCTCGGCGGCAGCGGGGAAGTATAGTGGTCCGCCAGTAGTGTGTGTTCGGTCAACTTTCGGTCAACTGGCTGTTCGCCGTCCGGTGTCTGGTACTATCCGCCACGTTCCTCCCCAGCCGACGGCCTCGCCGCTCCCGGAACGCCTCGCTGTGCTCGCCGTCCGGTCGCCGCTCGGCCGTCCCTCACGCACGTTCCTCGCGCGCGCCGTGGGTGGACACCAAGCGTTACTGCGACTGCACTGGCAGCAAGCATCACTGCGACTGCACTGACATCGAGCATTGCTGCGACTGTGCTGCCCCCGAACGCTGGGCCTGCCACTGGTGGGAATACTCGCGTTTTGTCTCTCGGCCGCGATTTCCCCGCCGCGAACTGACCCTTTTTGCCTCCGGCGGCCCGAACGGGGGGTATGGCTGACGTTCGAGAGTCGGGGTTCAAAGAGCGGACTCGCGTGGCGGCCGCCCGCGAGCAACTGCTCGATATTCCCCCTATCGACAGAACCGAGCGGATTTCGCTTTCGGCCGCCGACGGGCGCGCGCTCGCCGCCCCCGTCGCGGCTCGCCGCAACATCCCACACTACGCCCGCGCGGCGATGGACGGGTGGGCCGTTCGCGCCGAGGACACCTTCGGCGCGTCGGACCGCTCGCCGGCCGTCCTCCGCCCCGGCGACTCGGTCGGGCCGAACACCGCCGTCCGTGTCCATACGGGGAGCGAACTCCCTGAGGGAGCTGACGCGGTCGTGATGGTCGAAGCGACAGAGCAGGTCGGCGACGAACTCGAAGTGTTCGATGCGGTCGGAGCAGGCGAAAACGTCGGCCCAATCGGCGAAGATGTCGAGGACGGCCAGCGCCTCTACGAGCCGGGCCACCAGCTCCGGCCCTCCGATTTGGGGCTGCTGAAGGGTGCCGGCATCGACACTGTCGAGGTTGCCGCCCGCCCCGAAGTCGCCGTCATCCCGACCGGCGAGGAACTCGTCCAATCCGACCCCGACCCGGGCGAAATCGTCGAGACGAACCGGTTTACGGTTTCCCGGCTCGCCGAGCGTTGGGGGGCGGACGTAACGCGGCGCTCCATCGTTACCGATGACCGCGAGGCGTTGCGGGCGGCCGTCGAACGCGACCTCACCCGCGATGTCGTTGTCACCACGGGCGGCTCCTCGGTCGGCGAGCGCGACCTCATCCCCGAGGTCGTCTCGGACCTCGGCGAAGTGTTCGTCCACGGCGTCGCCCTCAAGCCCGGCCATCCGGTCGCCCTGGGGCGTGTCAACGGCGTGACGATTGTCATGCTGCCGGGCTATCCGGTCGCTGCCATCGTAAACGCGGTGCAGTTCCTCCGGCCGCTCATCAAACATCTCGGCCGGTTCCCGAGCGAGCCGCTGCCTTCGCAGGCGGCGACTCTGACCAGAAAGATACGGAGCGAACCGGGGGTCAGAACCTTCGCCCGAGTGACGTTGTCGCCGACCGACGACGGGCTCGAAGCGACGCCCACTCGCGCCAGCGGCTCAGGTGTCCTTTCCAGCGTCGCCCTCGCCGACGGGTGGGTCGTCGTCCCGGAACAGCGTGAGGGGATTCCCGCCGACGAAACAGTCGCGGTACAGGACTGGGAGCACAATGTCTAGAAAACAGTTCCGCGACCTCGCTGACCCGGAGACGGCCCGAGAGACGATAGCGTCTCTCGACCTCGCACCCGAGCCGACCGAGGTCCCGCTTCGGGAGGCCCGCGGCCGAGTGCTCGCCTCGCGGATCGACGCCGAACTCGACGTGCCGGGATTCGACCGCGCCAGCGTCGACGGATATGCCGTCCGCGCGGCCGATACTTTCGGCGCGGACGAGGCCGACCCCGCAGAGCTGGAACTGGCCGGAGCGGTCCACGCCGGCGTCGAGCCGTCAGTCGAGGTTGCCATCGGCGAGTGTGTCGAAGTCTCGACGGGCGCAGTGGTCCCGCCCGGAGCCGACGCGGTCGTGATGGTCGAACGGACCGACGAGGATGCCGGCGTTGTCTCGGTTCGGACGGCCCTCGCGCCCGGTGACGGCGTGATGTTCGCGGGGGCGGACGTTGCGGCCGGCGAGCGGGCACTCGGCCCCGGGACCGTCCTGACGCCCCGCGAAATCGGCCTCCTGTCGGCGCTTGGCGTTGATTCGGTCCCCGTCCGCGGCCAGCCGACCGTCGGCATCATCTCGACCGGCGACGAACTCGTCCGGCCGGGCGGCGACCTCGATTCGTCGGCCGGCGAGATATACGACGTAAACAGCTACACGATAGCGACCGCCGTCGAGGCTGCCGGCGGCGAGGCACGACTCTATCCCCATGCCGGCGACGACTACGAGGCGATGGAGTCGGTGCTACGTGAGGCGGCCGACGACTGCGACCTCGTCCTCTCTTCGGGGTCGACATCCGCGTCGGCGGTCGATGTCATCTACCGGGTTATCGAGGACACCGGCGAACTGCTCCTCCACGGCGTGGCGGTCAAGCCCGGCAAGCCGATGCTCGTCGGCCGAATCGCCGATAGCGCGTACATCGGCCTCCCGGGCTATCCGGTCTCGGCGCTGACGATTTTCCGGACATTCGTCGCTCCCGCTGTCCGCGAGGCGGCTGGGCTTCCTGAACCGGAGACGGCGACTGTCAGCGGCGAGATGGCAGTCCGCGAACGGTACAGCGAGGGCCGACAGCGGTACATGCCGGCCGGCCTCGTTGCGGACGGCGACGGAACCACGCTGGTGTATCCGGTTGATAAGGGCAGCGGCGCGACGACGAGTCTCGTCGAGGCCGACGGTGTCGTCTCGGTGCCGCCCGATGTCGAATATCTCGACGCTGGCGAGCGGGTCACGGTCCATCTGTTCTCGCCGGACGTGCGCCCGCCGGCGCTGTTCGGTGCCGGCGAGGACGACCCGGCGCTCTCGCGGCTGCTCGACCGGGTCGACCGCCCTCGTCACCTCGGCGTCGGAAGCCGACAGGGCCGCCGCCGGCTCCGGGACGGCGTCACAGACATCGCGGTCGTTACCGGCGATGCCGACATCGACGGTGCCGTCACGCTCGGCGGGTGGCGTCGCCAGTGGGGGCTTGTCGTCCCGGCCGGCAATCCCGACGATGTCAGCGACCTCTCCGACCTCGTCGACCGGGAGCTACGCTTTGTCAATCGGACGACCGACTCGGGACTGCGTGGAACGCTCGAGACGGCGCTTGAATCGCTCGCCGCCGACCGCGACCGCGACGTGGCGGGGCTGTTCAGCGATATTGACGGCTTCGGGCTGGCCGTTCGCGCCCACGAATCGCCGGCACGGAAGGTGCGGTCGGGCGATGCCGACGCCGGCCTCGGGCTTCGGGCGACTGCGGAAAAACTCGGACTTGGCTTTGTGCCCTGCGGGACTGAACAGGTTCAGGTTCTTGCTGATGCGTCTCGGACCGGAAAAGACGGCGTCGAGGCGTTCCGGCAGGCACTCGATGACCTCCCAGCGGTCGCTGGGTCGCTTCCGGGCTACGACTCCTGACTGTCGGTGTACTCGACGTCGATAATCGCCATCCCGTGTGAGGCGTAGACGTCGACAACATCGGCGCGGTGCTCCCGGACGTGTTCCTTCCAGGTTTCCAGCGCCTCGTCTATCCACTCGTCGATTGTCGCTTCCTTCGGGTCGGCCGCATCGAGTTCTTCGAGTGCGAGCTCCCGCGTCGGCCGCTGTTCGACGACCTGCCGTCCCTCCTCGACGAACCGGAACGGGCGAATCCGGACGGCCCCTTCGAGGTCGACCTTCGTGGTATCGTCCTCGATGTGAACGAGTTCCGGCTCGGCTTCGGCTTCGAACGGTGGGGTCAGCTCGAAGCTGACCTTCTGGTCGATGCCGACCTCTTCCTGACCGTTGTAGGCGAGTGCCTGTACAACATCGTCGGGGTCGACGACGAGTGTCTCGATGTCGTCTATCGAGGTGTTATCCTCTTTGCCCGGTTCACCGTCGGTCGCGTCTCCCTCATTCGGTGTCATTGGCAGAACGTAGTCACTCTGTCGCATTAAATCGCCGGAACCGGAGCGCCGCGGTTCTAACGTCAATACACTTGGTAAATGACCAATCCGCCGGTACCGATGCGGCAATACGTGCCGTTACATCACGTGAAATATATTGATATAAATAGATGTGAAATAAATAGTCTTAGGGGGTTACGGAACCACTATTCACATAATCAGTCCTCAACATATTGCGTCTTCTTCGTCACTTCGTTCCTCAAAAGAGTGCTCCGTCAGGGATTCGAACCCGATGCCAGACCTCGCTTCACTCGGTCTGCCGTGGTTCGAATCCCTTCTGTGTGCGCTTCTCGCGCTCACGATGTTCGCTTGAGAAGTGCTCCGTCAGGGATTCGAACCCTGGTCCTTGCCGTGAGAGGGCAAGATGATTGGCCGGACTACACCAACGGAGCGTTCGCGTACACTGTGCAGTATCGCAGAAGGACGTATAACGGTTGCGCTTTCACGCCCCTGTGGGCCGGTTTCGCATTCAGGCGTCGCGGTATCTGAAGGTGATAACGGTCCGAACGTCGTCTTCTCCCTCCGGGGCTTCGTTGGCGACCGACAGCCCGACAACGGCGGATTCGCCGACCGCGTCCGTTACCAGTTCCCGGAGCGCCGCGGCGCTCGCGTCGGCTTCCAGCAGCGACACCCGAACCTGCCCACGATTCACCCCGGCGCTGTTGACAGTGTATCCGTCGGCTTCCAGCGTCTCCCGTACCGTGGCGACGATGTCATCCATAGCGTAGCGTTCAGCCCCGACTGGCAAAAAGCTTCAGGGCACCGATAATCGTTTGGGCGCTCGGCTCCCGGCTCCGCTATGGATGCTGCTGTCGTCAGACATCTCGACGACGAGCGCGACTTTGAGGCGTTCGTCACGTCTCACGAGGTCGTGCTCGTCGAGTTCTACACCACGGGCTGCCCGAAATGCGCCGCAATGGAGCCGGTTTTAGGCACCGTCGCGAGGGCAACTGGCGTTCCTGTGGGGCTTTGTGACCTCGGCTCCGTGCCAGTGGTCGAGCGGTTCGATATCGCTTCGACGCCGACGCTCATACTATTCACAAACGGCGACCCCGCAGACCGGCTGGCGGAGGGGTTCGTCGGTGCCGACAGGCTTGTCGAATTCGTCGATGCCGTTCAGGAGTAGCTACACGTCGCGGTTGCGGCGCTTCTTGTGCCACAGGCTACGTCCCGTCACTGTTCCCGTCCCCGTCCGTGTCATCTTCGCCGTCATCGAACGGTGAGCCGGCAGCCTCCGGCTCGTGGCCGGCCAGTGAGACGATGTTTTCACGGCCGACACGGAGCTTCGAAACCGTCCCTTCCTCCTCCATCTCCGAAAGCAGCATCGAGACCTTCGATTTCGACCAGTCCGTCTCGTCGACGATGGCGACCTGTTTCATCCGCCCGCCGTTCCGCTCCAGTAGGTCGACGACGCGCTTTTCGTCCGGCTGGAGCATCTCGTCTGTGACGGCCGGTTCACCGCTGGCCACCGTGTCCGCGCTTCCCCCAGCGTCCCTATCGGGTGCTCCGTCGTCGACTGCGGTTCCGCCCGCAGCCGCCCCATCGTCGACCGTCTCGGTGGTCGAGACACCGCCCGCGTCGCTTTCGGCGGTCCCGTCACCTCCGCTCTCTGTCCGCCGTGGGAACGTTCCGGTCTGGTAGGCGATTGCTGTCCCGCCGGCAAGCACCACGACGAGCAGCGCCGCAAGCGGCACCAGCCAGCTTCCGTTGTTGGCCGGCGCTGGCGTCTCGTCGCCGTTCTGCTCTGCCGGTGGACGGTCGGCCTGTTGTTCGGTGTGAACGAGCCGCGGGCGGCGGTCGGTGAACTCCTGTTCGCCGACCCACGTCACCGTCTCGCTTTCGGCGAGGGTGCCTCCAGCCATGCTGTCCGGTTCGGGGTCGACAGACTCAAATGCCAGTCCCGGTCCGGCCTCGAACTGAAGCTCGTTGTCCGGGTCGACATAGAGCCCCCCGACAAAGACATCGCCGACGGTGACGCTGTCGTCCTCAATGGCCGCGAACCCATTCCAACGGAACGTCATCTCGACGATGCCGAACTCGGTGCCGGCCGGCGGCCGCTCTTCGATGTACGCATCGCGGTCGAACCTGCTCGCCGCCATTCTGCGGTCTGTCGCTTCCTCACCGGAGGCGGCGAGCGAGTCTGCTCGTGCCTGGAACTCGGTGTAGGCGTCGGTCTCGGTTTCGGTAAACCGTGCGGCGAACCCGCCGAAATTCTCGATATCGTCGTCGGTTTCGAGCCGCTGTTCGTATCTGAATGTCCAGTCGGCGCTGCCGTTCCCGTAGGTCGTGATGAGGAATCTGGTCCGGTCTGCCTCGAACCCGTCCTCGTCGATATCGGCGAAGTCGGCGGATTCCGTCTCCGCCGCTGCCGAGCCGGGGCTGTCAGCCGCTGCTGTCGCCGCGCCGGCCGCAACGGCCGCGAAGGCGGCCACCGCAAGGACCAACACGACGTATCGGGAACGGCCCATCGATACCGAATTACATCCCGCCTCGGTATAAACCCCTTCGGCTTACCGATTCGGCTCCGGAATTGCCGCCGCAAGACACTCTATCGGATGCACGGCCGTTCGCCCGTCGCCGCTGAGCTGTGTCCGACACGAGGCTCCGGGGGCGACCGGGCGACCGTCGGCGTCGTCGAGTCGGTCGAAGAGCAGCGACCCGATGGCCTGACTCATCGAGTAGTGTTCGGCCTCGTAGCCGAACGAGCCGGCCATCCCACAGCAGGTCGAATCGAGCGGGGTAACGTCGTAGCCGGCACGGCGGAGCACGCCGACCGCGTGGTGGTCGCGCTTTGTCGCCTTCTGGTGGCAGTGGCCGTGATAGACCAGTTGCTCGCCCCCCGCGTCGGTCGGAACGCCCCCATCGAGCCCGGCTACATCGAGATACTCACAGACGCCGTAGGTGTTTTCCGCGACGTGTTCGACGGTTGCTTCCGGAAGCAGCGACGCGTAGTCCGACTGGACCATCACGGCGTCTGAGGGTTCGCAGACGACCACCGACCACCCGTCCTCGACGTAGGGTTCGACCGCCTCGACGGTATCCTGGGCTCGTTCGGCGGCTGTCTCTACGAACCCCTTCGAGTAGGCTGCCCGGCCAGTCCCCCCGGCTTCGACGATGTCGACGTGGACACCGGCAGCCTCCAGTACGCGCACGGCGGCCTTCGCGACATCGGTGTCGACGTAGTTCGTGAACGTGTCCGGTAGCAGCACGACCCGGTGGTCGGTCTCCGATACCGCGACTGTCGGGTCCCGGCGCTCGAACCAGTCGACGAACGATTCCCGCTCGAACGTCGGCGGCGACCGCTCGCGGGCAATGCCGAGTGCTTTTTCGGCGATACGGCCGCTTCCCGGAAGCGAACTGAGGCGGTTGACGAGCGGCGCGAGACGGCTCCCGAGCGCGGCGACCGTGTCGATGTTCGCAAACAGACGGTCCCGAAGGCTCGCGCCGTGCTCGCGGTGATGCTGATACGTCACCTCGGCTTTCAGCTTCGCGAGGTCAACCTCGCTCGGGCAGTCGTTCGAACAGCCCTTACAGCCGATACAGAGGTCGAGTACCTCACGCATGAACTCGGGGTCGGTCGCCGCGGCGTCAAGCCGGCCGCTGGCGGCCGCCCGCAACGCGTTTGCCCGCCCACGGGTGCTCTGTATCTCCTCGTCTGCGGCCCGATAGGTCGGACACATCACGCCGCCGGTCGTCTCTTGTGGCCCACGGCAGCCGCCGCAGCCGTGACAGAGCTCCGCCATTCCCTGAAAGCCGTTGTCGTTGTCCCACCGCAGCGCCGGCTCGAAGCCGGGGTCGAACTCGTAATCGGGGTCGAACCGGAGCGCCTCGGTCGGGTCGACATCGCCACAGACCTGTTCCGGGTTGAGGATGCCGTCCGGGTCGAAGGCGGCCTTGAGTTCCTCAAAGAGGCCGAACACCTCGTCGCCGTAGAGCTTGCGGTTCCAGCGGGTCCGGGCCCGCCCGTCGCCGTGTTCGCCGGAGACACTGCCGTCGTACTCGGCGACGAGGTCCGTCGCCCCCTCGGCGATGGCGTCCATCTGCTCGATGCCGGCCGTCGTCTTCGTGTCGACGAGCGGCCGGATATGCAGACAGCCCGGGCCGGCGTGAGCATAGAAGCTGGCGAAGGTGTCGTTTGCCTCAAGCAACTCGCGGAACTCGGCGACGTATTCGGGGAGATTTTCGGGTGGAACAGCGGTGTCCTCGATGAAGCTGATGTGTTTTTCGTCGGTCGTCCGGCCGAGCAGAATCGGGAGTCCGGACTTCCGTAGTTTCCAGAACCGCTCTCTGTCGGCCTTCTCGTGGGCTTCGTCGGCGTGGATGGCCCGGACCGGTGCGTCGGTGGTGGGTCCTCCTGTGCTGTCAGCGGTCGTCTCCGCGGACGGTCGTCTGTCGGCGAGCAGCTCGGCGACCCGCCGCTTGCCGTCTGCGTCGCTTTCGGCGTAGAACTCGACAAGCAGGACGCTGCCGGCATCGGACGGCAGCGTCTCCTCGACGAGAGCGCCGAACTCCGAGGTATCGCGTGCGAGGTCCAAGAGTACGTCATCGAGCACCTCGACGGCCGCCGGGCCAAAGGAGAGAATCGGCTCTACGTCCTCCAGTGCGTCTATGAGGCCGGGATACGAGAGCAAGGCGACAGCCTTCGTCTCCGGCGTCGGCTCCAGCCCGACCGTCGCCTCGGTGACGACACCGAGCGTCCCCTCGCTGCCGGCAAGCACGCGGGCGAGATTGACCGTCTCGCGGTCGCCGGCCACGGCCGCCTCGTACTGCTCGATGAGGCAGTCGAGATTGTACCCGGAGACGTTCCGTTTCAGTTCGGGGTAGGCCGTCTCAACCGGCTCGGCTTCCTCGCTGGCGATTCGGTAGAGCGTCCGGTAAATACGGCCGACGAACGACGATTCCTCGGCGCGGCGTTGCCACTCCGCAGGCGTGACCGGACCGAACCGATGGACCGACCCATCGGCGAGAACGACCTCCAGCGATTCGATGTAGGCGTCGGTCTTCCCGTAGACCAGCGAGTGGCTCCCCGTCGAGTTGTTGCCGATAGCGCCGCCCAGAGCGCTTTTGTCGCCCCATGCCGGGTCGGGTGGAAACGTCAGCCCATCGAGCCGTTTATCAAGGTCGCCGAGTCGGACCCCCGGCTGTGCGGTGGCGGTCCGGGCTTCCTCGTCAACGGTCAAAAGCGAATTCATGTGCCGAGTGAAATCCACCACGACCGCTTTGTTCACCGTCTGTCCCGCGAGCGACGTGCCGCCGCCCCGGGGCAATACGGGTATCGACCGCTCGGCACAGTAGGAGACGACGGCGGAGACATCGTCGGTGTCTGTCGGAAAGACGACGCCGATTGGGGTGACCTCGTAGGCGGATGCATCGGTTGCATACAGCGTCCGCGTGTACTCGTCGAAGCGCACCTCGCCGTCGATGAGCCGCTTGAGGTCGGCGACAAGCCCCGGCCGGTCCGTATCGCCGCCGGTGTAGTCGTAACTGGCCCGTTCGTCGACCGCGGGGTCGGTCCCAGTCGTCCGGTCGCCGCCCTCCGTAGCCATACGGCCGTATTGGGCAGCATCGGTTAAAAACCGGCGTGTCTCACAGCGTCGGCGGGCGCCTGCCCCGTCAGCTGGGCCGTCCCATTCGAAACCCTTAGTGACGCCGCCGCCGCAGCAACACCCATGACTGTCGACGACGATGCGGTTCGCCACGTCGCATCGCTGGCCCGCGTTGACCTCGATGAAGACGAAGTCGAGTTGTTCGCCGAGCAGTTCGGCGACATTCTCGAATACTTCGAGGCGCTCGATGACGTTCCCGATGTCGAGCCCGAAACCGAACTGGCGAACGTCATGCGCCCCGACGAGGTACACGAGGGGCTCACACAGGATGAGGCGCTTCAGAACGCCCCGGAAACCGAGGACGGCTACTTCAAGGGTCCGAAGGTCTCATGAGCCACAACGCTTTCATCACCGAGGAGACAATCGAGCCGACCGACGACGGGCCGCTCGACGGCGTGACCGTTGCGGTCAAGGACAACATCTCGACTGATGGCGTCCGGACGACCTGTGGGTCGGAGATGCTCGCCGACTACGTCCCGCCATACGACGCGACGGTCGTCGAGCGACTCAGAGATGCGGGGGCAACCATCGTCGGCAAGACCAACATGGACGAGTTCGGGATGGGGACGACGACGGAGACATCGGCGTTCGGTCCGACCGAGAATCCGGCCGCCGAGGGGCGTGTTCCCGGTGGGTCCTCTGGCGGGTCCGCAGCCGCCGTCGCCGCTGGCGATGCCGACCTCGCGCTGGGCTCCGACACCGGCGGCTCGGTCCGCTGTCCGGCCGCCTTCTGCGGCGTCGTCGGTATCAAGCCGACCTACGGGCTCGTCTCCCGGTACGGGCTCGTCGCCTACGCGAACTCGCTCGAACAGATCGGCCCACTCGCGCCGACCGTTGAGGAGGCTGCCGAACTGCTCGATGTCATCGCCGGCGTCGACGAGCGCGACGGCACCACCCGGGAGCCGCCGGCGGGACAGCCGACCTACGCTGACGCCGCCGACGGCGATGTCGACGGCCTGACGGTCGGGATTCCGACCGAGCTCGTCGACGGTGCTGATGAAGGTGTCCGCGAGACGTTCGACGATGCCGTCGAGACGCTGGAGTCGGCGGGCGCGACGACCCAAGAGGTATCCTTGCCGTCCGTCGAGACCGCCGTACAGGCGTACTACGTCATCGCGATGTCGGAAGCGTCGTCGAACTTGGCGCGCTTCGATGGGGTTCGATACGGGGCCTCCGGCGACGAGGACGGTAACTGGAACGAGTCTTTCGCTGCCGCCCGCGAAGCTGGCTTCGGCGAGGAGGTCAAACGCCGCATCCTGCTCGGCACCTACGCGCTTTCGGCGGGCTACCACGACAAGTACTACAAACAGGCACAGGACGCTCGTGCGTGGGTGAAACAGGACTTCGACGAGGCCTTCGAGTCGGTTGACGTGCTGGCGTCGCCGACGATGCCCGTCCCGCCCTTCGAGCGCGGTGAAAGCCTTGAGGACCCGCTCAAAATGTATCTCGCCGACGCCAACACCGTCCCGGTTAACCTCGCGAATCTGCCGGCGATTTCGGTGCCGGCGGGCGAGACCGCCGACGGTCCCGTCGGTCTCCAGCTCGTTGGACCGGCCTTCGGCGAGGCGACGCTCATCCGTGCCGGCTCGGCACTGAACTGAGCGCTGCTTTTTCAAACAGCTCCGACAACCGCGCCGGCGAGCAACACCATCGCTTCCGGGTCACCGAACCGGACGCCGATGTAGCCGAGCGTCGCTTGGGTCGCGTTGAAGAGGCCGTGCATCACGGCGACGACGACGAGATTGCCAGTGTATTCGTAGGCAACAGCCAGTACCAATCCGACGACAAACAGCACGGACACACCCAGCAGGCCGCTCGCCGAAATCCCGAACCCGCCGATATGAATGAGCGCGAACAGTGCCGTCGCGAGCGTGAGGCCGGAGGCGACGCCGAACGTCTCTCTGAGCCGCGTCTGGATGACACCACGGAACAGCAGCTCTTCGGTCGGGCCGACAATGAGCAGCGACAGCGTTCCCAGCAGGAGGAAGATGAACGGGTCCTGTTGGGCCATCTCGAATATCGCCTGCTGTTCTTGCTCGATGCCGAACCGCGAGGAGATGATGACCGAAGCAACCGAGGCGACAAACCAGAGCAGAATCATCCCGATAAACCCGGCACCGAGTACTATCCAGCCCTCAAGCCCCGGCACTCGGACTCCGATATCCGAAAGCGACAGCGACCGGTAGTTGAGATAGACGAGCGAGATACCGGTAAAGAAGACGAGTTGCAGGACGACGACCGAGAGAATGAAACTCTGTCTGAGCGTCAACTCGATACCGGCGCTGGCGAGTCCGAAGGCGACGCCGGCAGCGACGATGTTCCCGCCGCCGTAGGCCACGGCGGCGAGCCCGATAGCGACGCCGACAGCGACAATCGGTCCGGGAACCCGGGAGTGAAGCGACATACCGTCCGGTACGGGCTGGGTGTAAAATAGCCCTGTGGCTCCGGGGTTACTCGTCGCCCTCGTGGAGGCTCGAAAGTACCTCGGGGTCGGTCCGGAACTTCAGGACGTTCGTCACAACCGAGTTGCGGAGGTTGTGAACGATGTCGCCATGCTCCTTGTAGAACTGGTGTATCCACTGGGACTGTGCCTCACGGTCGGAGAACATCATCACCGACTTCCACTGGTACTCGCCGTCCGAGAGGAAGTAAAACAGCGTGTTCGGCGAGTCACGAATGAACTCCATGGCATCGCGCCAGCCGTCGTCGAAGTTTTCGGGATTGAACTTGAACTCGAAAAGCGCGAAGTGGAAATACTCCTCGTTCGGGATAACGGCCTCGCGGAAGACACCCTCCTCTCGCATCCCGCGAATCGACTCAGAGACGGTGACATGTGAGACGTCGATGTCGTATTTTTCCTCGAGGATGCGCGCGAGGTCACGCGAGGAGAGCTGTGGGTCCCGCGACAGCTCCCGCAGCACCAGCACGTCCCGCTCCTTGAAATCCCAGTCGGGCGCGTCGCTTGATGTCATGGGCGAGTAGTCACCGCCCTCTGTGGTGTTAGTTTCGGTCCCCCCTGCCCTGCTCCGGACGAGCCGCCGAAGGACTGGCCTATCTCGCAGTGCGTGGTCGATTCGAGCGTCATGTCCGCCCAATGAGGTTCCACTGAAAAATAGATTCCCCTGCTTTGCGAACAACGTTAACGGACTCTCGTCGTGCCGCGGAACGGCCGGAACCGAACCCTACTGACCTTCAAACTCCGGTTCCCGGCCTTCCATAAACGCTGTTGCACCTTCCTCGTGGTCGTCAGTCGCGAAGACGGCCGCCTGCGCCGACGCCTCGTTGTCGAGAGCGTCTTTCAGCGAGCTACCGAAGCCCTGCTCGATGAGCTGTTTCGATGTCTGCAGCGCCACGGTCGGGCCACTCGCTATCGGCTCGATGAACGCCTCGACTTCAGCCTCGAAGTCGTCTTCGAAGACATGGTTGAACAGGCCGAGCTCTTCGGCGGCTTCGGCGTCGAGCATCTCGCCGGTGAAGACGAGTTCTTTAGCCTTACTGAGGCCGACCTGCCGCGGCAGGAAGTACGAGGTCCCGGTATCGATGGCGAGGCCGACCTGACGGAACCCGAAGCTAATTTTCGCCCGCTCGGAGGCGAGCGTGATGTCGGCGGCGATAGCGAGGTTTGCCCCGGCCCCATAGGCGACGCCATCGACTTTCGCAATCGTCGGTAGCGGGAACTCCGCAATGCGCTGGATGGCGCGGCTCGTGACCCGCTGAATCTGGTCGACGGCTTCATGAAGCTCTCGCTGGCCACTCATCAGCTCAACCATCGAGTTAACATCGCCGCCGGCACAGAACGTCCCCTCGTCGCCGGTGACGACGAGACACCGGACATCGTCGCTGGCTTCGATATCATCGACAGCGTCAACAATAGCCCGCGACATCCCATCGGAGAGGGCGTTGCGGTTGTCCGGCCGGTTCAGCGTCAGCGTGGCGATGCCATCCTCGATGTCGACCAGTACTGGGTCGCTCATACCCCGATATGCGAAGCGACTGTCTAAAACTTTGCCACGATGGTAAGCAATGTTTGTACCATCTGAATATTCCCTAACAGCTGAAGTACATGTTCGGACCTAATTTTACCGAATAACTGTCGACCAATGTTTCCTCAGTTCGGATTATCTCTAACGCTATTACCGGAATATATTGAACACCGGACGGAATGCTCGAGATGTCATGTTCGGAACTCCCGCCTCAGCCGGGCGCTACAGCACCCGAGCGGGAATCAACCGATTCCGGTCGGTTCATCCCCGGTTATTGCCGAACATTTTAAGTAGTATTGTGCAGATGTACCATACCAGACGATGGTTAACAACTGTAAGGGAGATTCACGCAATGTTCGGAGCGCCGCTGGTCGGTCGGTCGGTCGTCGTCGGTTCCTCAAGGCCACTGGTGCCGGTGCGGTCACCCTCGGTCTCGCCGGCTGTGCGGACAACGGCGGCGAGTTCGACGATTCGACGTTCAAGGTCGGTCACCTCGCGCCGCTTGAACTGGACATGGGTGCCGGTTCCGAGCGGAGTGCTGACATCGCCGTCGATGAACTCAACGCCAACGGTGGCGTCATGGACACCGACGTAGAACTCATCCATGCCGACACCAGCGCGATTCCGTCCGAGGCGACTCGGCAGGCCGAAACGCTGGTGCAAGACGAGAACGTCGACATGCTCATCGGGGCCCACGCCAGCGAGGTCGTTCTCGCTATCCTCGATTTCGTCGCAGAATCCGAAATTCCGTTCCTCGTCACCGGGTCCGCAGCGCCGGAGGTCTCGACGAACTACATGGGCGACGACTACGACCGGTACGAGATGATATTCCGTCCGGGGCCGGCAAACTCTTCCTACCAAGTCGACGAACTCGCTGGCTACGCCGAATACCTCAACGACGAACACGGCTGGACGACGTTCGCACAGTTGGCCGAACAGGCCGCTTGGACGCAGTTCTTCACCGACAACCTGCCACCGGCGCTCGAAGACCGCGGCTTCGATGTGGAGTACAACGAGCGGATTTCCTCGGAGACAGACGACTTCTCGCCGATTCTCGACGCCATTGAAGCCACAGGGGCCGACGCCGTCTTCAAGCAGTTCTCGCTGCTTCCCGGCACGGGGATGCTCTCTGAGTGGCGGAACAGCGAGTACCCGTTCGGCCAAGAGGGCGTCAGCGTCCCGTCGATGTCCCCGGAATACTGGGACGACACCGACGGCGGCTGTCAGTATGAAACGACGGCGGAAAGCGGCGGTGCGGGTGCCTCGCCGATTACCGACCTGACCCAACCGTTCACCGAGGAGTACGAGGCGGTCGCCGACGGCGAACGCCCGACGCTACCGATGTACATGGGCTACTGTACGTACGACGGCCTCATGCTGTACGCCGAGGCCGTAGAGCGGGCCGGCACCTTCGACTACCGGAACAATCTCCAAGACATCCTTGATGAACTCCGTGCGACCGACTTCACCGGCACGACCGGCCAAATCGTCTTCGGCGAGGAAGGCTCGGAGTTCCCCAACGATGTCATCGCCGGTCCCGACGGCGGCGCCGGGTTCCCTGTCACACAGTGGATAGACGGGAGCAAGGAAATCGTCTACCCGCGTGACATCGCCTCAGCGGACCACCAAGCAGCACCCTGGATCTGACGCAGGTTTCGTCTTATCGATATTCCATGCAGCTACACCCAACCCATACTGTCTATGAGAACCGTTCACCGGCTCGGGTCGGCACGGGACTGCCGGCGGCCGGCCGTTCCCGGAGGGAGCACTGATGGCGATAGAGACGTTCGCCGGGCTCTTCGTCACGGCCGCGATGATAAGCGCCGTCTACGCGCTCATTGCCATCGGCTTTACCATGATATTCGGCGTCGGCGGTGTGTTGAATCTCGCCCACGGCGGCCTGATTATGATAGGTGCCTACGCCTATCTGGTCGTCACGTCGACGTCGACGGTCCCGTCAATCGTGATACCGCCAGTTGCCGGCCTCGTTGTCGCTATTGTGGTCGCGGCGCTGGCGTCGTTTGCTCTCTACAAGGGTCTCGTCGAGTTCATCGAAGACGATGTCATCATCACGTTCCTCGCGACCGTTGTTGTCGCTGTCATTCTCGCGGAACTGATGGAGCTCATCTTCAGCGCCAACCCACGGTCGTTGACGCCGTTCGTGCCGGGGTCGACGGCCCTCCCCGCCATCGGCGTCCGCATCCAGCATATCGAAATTGCCGGCTTCGTGCTTTCGTGGGTCGCCATCGGAGCGCTGTGGTACTACGTCACGAAGACCGACGCCGGCCGTTCGATTCTCGCCACGTCGATGACCCAACGCGGCGCAAAGCTCACCGGCGTCGACATCGCCGCGGTGAGCGCCCGCACGTGGCTCATCGCCGGCGGTCTCGCCGGTCTCGCCGGCGTCTTCCTCGGCACGCTCCAGCAGACCTCGCCGCTCATGTGGCTCGACCCGCTTGCCTTGGCGTTCATCATCGTCGTCATCGGCGGCATCGGCAGCATCAAGGGGTCGCTCGTGGCGGCGTACTTCATCGGCTTCCTCGAGACGTACACGGTCGGACTCCTCGGTCCGGAGTTCCGGGGTGTCTTTGCGCTCATCATCGTCGCTGCCGTGATTCTGATTCGTCCCGAGGGGCTCTACGGGAGGGAGTTCGTCGATGAGTAGCATCGTCGACCGCGTCAACGAAACGCTCGGGCCGCGGTATGCGGACCTCTCGGTCCCGCAATTTGCTCTCGTGGTTGTCTCGCTGGCGTTGCTCGTCGTTGTCGCGCCGGCGCTGACAGCGGTCGGGTTGATGAGCGGGACACTCCTGCGTACGCTGGCGCTGGCAAACATCTTCGCCATCTTCGCGATGGCGTGGGACATCCAGAGCGGCTACACCGGGTACATCAGCTTCGGACACGCGGTACTTTCAGGGGCAGCCGCCTACTCGGCGGCGCTGCTGATTACGCACGTTGTCCCCGATATCAACCCGTGGCTGCTGTTCCCGGTCGCGGTGCTGATGGCCCTCGTCGTGGGGCTTATCCTCGCGGCGACGACGATTCGGCTCAGCGGGCCGTACTTCTCGCTGATTACCCTTGTTGCCGGGCTACTGTTCTATCGCAGTACCCGGACGTTCAGCCAGTGGACCCAAGGCGAACAGGGGCTGCTCATCGGCCGGCTTCCCGTTCTCCCGCCGTTTGACGGGATATTCAGCGCCTTCGACGCCGAGTGGCGGTTCATCATCACGGTCGTGCCGATGCTGCTGATTGCGGCGGCGCTGCTCGTGATTAGCCGTTCGAACGTCGGCACGGTACTCGTCGCGATACGGGAAAACGAGGCCGCTGTCGAATCGGCGGGCATCGACACGAACAAGTTCAAAGTCTGGTCGTTCGTGCTCAGCTCGATTCCGATGGGCATCGGCGGCTTCCTGCTTGCCTTCTTCGATGGGTCGGTCAACCCGACCGACATCGTCCTGCTTGACCGCAGCGTCGAGTTCATCGCGATGGCCGTCATCGGCGGCATGGGGTCGATACTCGGCCCGCTCGCCGGGGCGTTCCTGTTTGTCGGCCTCAGAGACGCCATCCTGCCGGCGTTCCTCGGCGGCACCGAGCGGTGGCTCGCACTGTGGGTCATCATCCTAGTAGTTATCGTTCTCGCCCGCGATGGGCTGTTCCGAAAGTTGTGGCACCGTCTCGACGACGAAGGTGATGCCGAATGACACTCCTGAGTATTCAGAACCTGACAAAGCGGTTCGGCGGATTGGTCGCGGTCAACGACGTCTCGTTCGACATTGAGGCCGGCAGTATCGTTGGTCTCATCGGCCCCAACGGCTCCGGGAAGACGACCATCTTCAACTGCATCATGAGCATCTACGACGTGACGGAGGGGTCGATACAGTTCCAGGGGACGGACATCACCGACTACAAGACACACGAGGTGGTCAACTCGGGGCTGGCGCGGGTCTCACAGGAGTCGAACCCGATCGCCCGCATGAGCGTCGCCGCCAACATCAAGCTGTTTACGCTGCCCAACAGCGTGACAGCGCTCAGCGGCGGCGCCGATGACGAGGAAATCTACGAGATTGCCGCCCGCGTCGGCCTCGAAGACGCGCTTGACAAACAGCCCGATTCGCTCCCACATGCCGACGTCCGCCGGCTCGAAATCGCGAAGGCGATAGCGACTGAGCCGGAGCTACTGCTGCTTGATGAGCCCTTCGCCGGACTCAATCAACAGGAGATCCGGGAGATGTCGGACCAGATTCGACAGCTCCGCGACGACGGCGTCACCATCGTCATCATCGACCACAACATGCGCGGGCTGATGCAACTCGTCGAACGCATCATGGTCATCAACAACGGCGACTGGCTCGCCGATGACACACCGGAAGCGATAGCCGAAAACGAAGCGGTCCAGCAGGCGTACCTCGCCGGCACGGAGACTGTATAACCATGCTCGAAGTCGACAACGTTTCGATATCGTACGGGAAGACAAGCGCCGTCTCTGACGTGTCGCTGACTGTCGAGGAAGGCGAAATCGTCGGCATAATCGGCCCGAACGGGGCCGGCAAGACGACCCTGCTCGATGCCATTAGCGGATTCAAGGGCTACGAGGGGTCGATTCGGTTCGGCGGCGAGGAGATACGGGGCCTCACCGAACAGGAAATCGTTCAGCGGGGCCTCGTCTACTGTACCGAAGACCGGGACCTGTTCCCGTTCTTTTCGGTCCACGAGAACCTGCTGATGGGCGCGCAGTTCCGCGAGGACCGCGATGCGGTCCAAGAGGACCTCGAGTTCGTCTACGACCTGTTCCCACGGCTCGACGAGCGCCGCGACCAGCACGCCGAAACGATGAGCGGTGGCGAACAGCAGATGCTCGCCGTCGGCCGGTCGCTGATGAGCGACCCCGACCTCTTGATGCTCGATGAGCCGACGCTCGGTCTCGCCCCGGTCATCATCGAGGACATCAAGGAAGCCATCGAGCGCCTCAGCGACGCCGGGTTGACAATCCTGCTCGCCGAACAGAACTCGACGTTCGCCTTGGACCACGCCGAGCGGCTCTGTCTGCTCGAACGTGGCGAGATTACTCGACAGGGCGATGCCGAGACGCTGAAAAACGACGACTACGTTCGCGACGCGTACATCGGCGTCGTCTAGACGACGGCCCTACTGTTTTGGCCGTCAGCTACCGGTGTCGTACTTGTAGGTCGCCTCGTCGGGGTCGATACCGAAGTCCTCCGCTTCCTCGGGAGGCTCGGCCGGCTCCGCGTCCTCGGCTGCGGTTTTGAATCGTTCTCTGAGCCGCTCCGGCATTCCGAACGCATCGATATCGAGCCGCATCGGCACGGCGTCCGGGTCGAGTGTGTCCTGCTTTGCTTCGAGCCGCTCGGCCAACACGTCAGGAAGCTCCGCTTCGGCGACCGGCTCGAACCCGAACTGCGCGAGATAGTCGTGGGCGCTCGTCAGCGAGTAGACCCGCTCGAACGCCTCAGTTTCGGCGCTGTCGACAAGCCGCTCGATGACGTGTGCGCCGACGCCCTGCCGCCGCCAGCCGTCGAGGACGCCGATACTTGTGAGCTCACACACCTCCGTCCCGTCGTCTGAGTGGACCCGTATCCGGCCGAACCCCGCCCGTGCGTTCGACTCCTCGTCGACCGCGATGACGTAGTCGCGGGACCGGAAGGACGTCTCGTCGAGGCCCATCGCCTCGATGTGGTCCAACAGCCACGCCTCATCTCGGTTTCGCGCGTCCCGGACGTACATACTCCGGCGTAGGGTGCGCCGATGGAAAACGGTTCCCCCTCCGCCGGACCGGTTCCGGGTCCTTTTTGCTGTCCCGTTACGTCAGCCGGCGTATGCAAGTCGCGGTCGTCTTCCGGGACCCGCCGCCGCAATCCGAGCGGACCGGCGCGGTCCGGCTACGGCGCCTTGCGGCCGCCATCCAGTCGGCCGGCCACGAGGTGACCGTCTACTGTCAGCCCTGGTGGGAGACCGACCAGCGACGCATCGAAATTAACGGCCTCGTCCACGAAGGCGTCGCCTTCGAGCATCCGGCACTCTTCTATACGCGGCTGCCCGGGGTGTTAGCCCGCCGTGGCCCGGATGTCGTACTCACCTCGGCGTCGCCCCCCGGCGGCGTCGTCGCCGCGTGGCTCGGCGGGCTCTTCGCACGCGCGCCCGTCGTCTGCGACTGGTACGGCGACGAGCCGAACGCGATGTCCTCTCGGTGGGCTGGCAAGGCGGCGTCGCTGCCGACGCGCGTCGTTGCCCCCTCGGAACTCCAGCGAACGCGCATCCGCGAACTCGGCGGTACCGAAGCGAACACGACGACAATTCCGCTCGGCATTTCGATGTCAAAAATACAGGCCGCCGACCCGGACGAGTTCCGGGACATCGTCTACGCCGGCCACCTCGACGACGACGCGAACCTCGAAAGCCTTCTTTTGGCGCTTGCTGAACTCCGCGATGACGGCGACTGGACCGCGACGGTCATCGGCGATGGCCCCAGACGCGACGACTACGAACGCCAGGCCCGCGACCTTCGCATCCTCGACCGCATTGATTTCCGCGGCAACTGCGACCGTGCGGAACGAATCGCTGTCTACCGCGGCGCACATACCTTCGTCCAGACGGCCCGGAGAGCCAACTTCGCCGAGGAACTGCTGTGGGCGCTTGCCTGTGGCTGTGTCGGTGTCGTCGAGATGCAGTCCGACTCCAGCGCCCACGAACTCGTCGAGCGCCGCGAACGCGGCTTCCGGGTGACCGACATGGAGAACCTCGACGAAGCGATCGAGGCCGCTTGGGACTGTAGCTACCGTGATATCGACAAGGCCTTCCAGCAGTTCGACCACGCCGCCGTTGCCGGCAAGTATCTCGAACTCTTCCGCGATTGTGGCGTCGAGTCGCGCTGAGGCTGTTACTCGGTGAACGCCTCGGGGTCGCTGGCCGCCGCCGCGGTCTTGACTGCGGCGACGTTCTCCGCAACGTCGTGTACGCGAACGATGTCCGCGCCGCGTTCGGCCGCCAGCGCGCTGGCGGCGACAGTCGCCGAGAGTCGCTCGTCGGCACTGTCGCGGTCGACAAGCCCGAACATCGACTTCCGGGAGTGGCCGACAAGCACTGGACAGCCGAGGGCGGTGAACGCTTTGAGCCGTCCGAGCAGCTCGAAGCTCTCCGCCGGCGACTTCCCGAAGCCAAGCCCCGGGTCGATGATAATCTGCTCGCGGTCCAGTCCGGCCTTTTCAGCCAGCAGCACCCGTTCGGACAGCGCCGCGACCGTATCGGCGACGACATCGTCGTACTCGATGTCGGCCGCAGGGTCGACCGGCGTGTGTATCGAATGCATCACGACGACCGGCACATCGTAGTCGGCCGCCACGAGCCGCATGTCCGGGTCCTCTAGCCCGGAAACGTCGTTGAGAATATCCGCACCGGCGTCTAACGCGGCGCGGGCGACCGCCGCCTTCCGCGTGTCGACCGATACCAACGCGTCGCTGTCAGCGATGCTCTCGACGACCGGGATGACCCGTCTCTTTTCGGCGTCAACCGGGACCGGCTCCGCGCCCGGGCGGGTTGATTCGCCGCCGACATCGATGATGTCAGCGCCGGCGTCGACGAGCCGTTCTGCCTGTTCGACGGCGTCGGCGGTGGTGTCGTACCGCCCGCCGTCGTGGAACGAGTCAGGCGTGACGTTGAGAATCCCCATGACAGCGGTGCCGTCATCCCACGGATACCCGCTGTTGCCCTCCGATTCGCCGTCGGCCGTGGAACGGAGCGCCGCGCCGAGACGGGCGATGCCCGCACCGTGGTCCGAGAGCGCCCCCTCAAGCCGTTCGAACTGGTCGAGCGTTCCCGAGAGCACGACTTCGGTGAGGTCGTTGTCGCCGGCGTCGACCCCCGAGACGGCACAGCTACCGCCCAGTCGCCGGAACTCGGATACGACCGTCTCGGCGACGGCCGGCCGCAGCCGAGTGGTGACCGTCTGGGAGACGCTGTTGCCAGCCGTCCGGGCTGCCTCGGCAGCCGGCACGTCCGCTCGCCGGAGTGTCTCGACAGCAGCCCCCCGGTCGACCATCCGTGTCGGGACGTAGTGGCGCGTCCAGCGGCGGCGGGCGGCCGCGACGGCGAACAGTGACCCACAGACGATGACGGCGTCGTCCGAGCCGGCGGCCGCAAGCGCCCGCTCGACGGCGTCTTCGACAGCACCCACAGGTTCGACGGCTGCCGCGCCGCCGACCGCCTCGAAGACCGCTGCCAGCGAATCGGCTGTCTCGGCCCGCTGGATGTCCGGCCGGCAGGTGTATGCAACCGTGGCGTCGGGCAGTGCTTCGACCATTCCGCGGTGGTCCTTGTCGCACATCGCCCCGAAGACGAGATGGAGGTCGTCGTACGCAAACGTCGACAGCGTTGCCGCGACGCCGGCACAGCTCCCCGGATTGTGTGCGCCGTCGAGGACGACGAGCGGCTCGCGGTTCATCACCTCGAACCGCCCCGGCCAGTGGGCGTTCCGCAGCCCACGCTCGATGTCGGCCGTCGAGACGTTTCCGACCGTTCGAGCCAGCGCCGCCGCAACACCGGCGTTTCGCGCCTGATGTGCTCCCAGGAGCGGTAGCGCCGTCTCGACGTGCCAGTCGTCGCCGTCGAGGACAACGGCCTGTTCGATGTCGTCCCGGCCGCGGTCCCTGACAGCCACGTCCGCACTGGCGTCGGTACCGACCCGTTCGGTGCTTGCGGCGATATCCTCGATAACTGACAGCGCTTCACCCTCGGCAGCGGTGACAAGCGGCGCGTCGGCCCCGATGGCCGCCTTGTCGCGGGCGATCTCCGCGATGGTGTCGCCGAGCAGGTCCGAATGTTCAAACGTGACGTTGGTCACGGCGGCGGCATCGGGGGCAAAGGCGCTCGTGGCGTCGTGTTCGCCCCCGATGCCGACTTCAAGCACGGCGATGTCGACGCCGGCGCGCTCGAAGGTCCGAGCCGCAAGCCCGGTCATCGCCTCGAAGAACGTCGGCGGCGCACCGTCTGGCATCTCTGTGCGCACGTACGGTTTGATATCCTCGACGTAGTCACAGACCGCCTGCTTCGAGACGGGCCGGCCGTCGACTCGGACCCGCTCTCTGAGGTCGTCTAAGTGCGGCGACGTGTAGAGGCCGACATCGTAGCCGGCTTCCCGGAGCACGGATTCGACCATTCGGGCGGTGCTTCCCTTTCCGTTTGAGCCGCCGACCTGCACGATGTCGATGTCGGTGTCGGCGACGCCCACGTGTTCGAGCAGCCGCCGTGTCGGCTCGACGCCGGTCCGCGAGGGGTACCGGCGGAGGTCGAAAAGGAAGTTTGCCGCCTCGTGGTACTCCATACTCGGTGCAGTGTGGGGAGAGGCTTATCGCTTGTTTCTTCGCTCTGTTCTGTGCCGGTCCGGCCGCGCAAACGCTTTTATCCCCGGCGGCAGACGGCGGAACCATGCGCCGCAGACAGGTCCTTGCTGCTGTCCCAGTCGCCCTCGCCGGCTGCGTTGCCGCCCCCGAACCGGGGCCGCCAACCGGCTCGCCCCCGAACGTCTTTCTCGATGTCGACCGCCACACCGAGGGCTTCGAACTGCGCTTTGCCTATGGCAGCCCTGTCACCGACGACAACACCGACCGTCTCTACGTCACTGATGACGCCGCTCGGACGGAAACACCGTGGGTCGGCGGGGATGGCGCGCCGGCCTCCTTTCCGCTCGAACCGGGCGCTGAACTGTCCGTCGACGCCGACCCCAGCACCGAACACCGGCTCGTCTGGGTCGCCCTCGACGGTGACCGCAGCGTCTCGCTCGCCCAGTTCGGCGGGGAGGACGAATGAACCGCCGCCGGTTTCTCGCTGCCGCTGGCGGCGGCCTCGCTGCGGGCGCGGCGACGACGCTCGGTGTCAGACTCAACAATGTCCGCTACTACGACCCCAACGGGACCGTTGCTACAGACCTGCCGCCGGGCGAGCGGATTTTTGCGGCCGCACGGCTGCTCTCCGTGCTCGACCATCGCGCCGTCTCGCGGGTGACTGTTCTCGAAGACGGGACCGACAGCGACCCCTACCGGCGGTCGCGGTACCGCTACGAGTGGCGTCCCTCGCGCCACCGGTATTTGCTCGTCGCTTCGACGTTTGCGCCGGTCTCCGGCAACCCGCCCCCGACCCGTGGTGGCATCTATGCACTGTTGCATCATACGGAGGCGACCGACGCGGCGGCTGACGAGACGCTCCCGGTCGCGACGGTGGCGTTTGCTTCCGCCCGACGAATCATTTACGACCCGCTCTGTGACCCGCCCGAGACGGTCGACGCGCGGCCACAGATTGACGACGAACGCCGTCGGGTTATGCGCGGGCCGGGGCTCGGACAGTCCAGCGATGACCGCCCGCCACGCCCCGAAGCGGTCCTCTCGGCGGCGGCGACGTGGACACAAACCGACGAGACGGAGACGACGGTCACCTACGAGACGGACAGCCACGAGGATTACGTCGCCGTCCCGCCGCTTGTGACGACAGCGACGGCCGTTGGCGACGGGAGCACGATAGCGGCGACGCTGGACCGAGAGACTGGCCGGCTGCTCGAACTCGATGACCGCCGCGTCGTCGAACAGGAAACCGAGGACGGGCGTCTGCGGGAGTACACCTACCGCATCGAGACGACCTTCGACCAGTACGGCGCTGTCACGGCTCCGGAACCGGACGGGCCGGTGCCAGACGCCTCGCTTTCGGGGACGCTCGAAGAACTGCTGTCCGACGCGACGCTATATTAAAAAAGCCCTACCGTCTCAGTAGTGTTGGCGCTCGACGCTCTGGACCGCCTCGATGCGCTTTTCGATTGGCGGGTGGGTCGCAAACAGCTTCTGTAGGGCGGATTTCTCGCCGCCGAAGATACACAGCGCCGAGACGTTGTCGTCCATCTCGGCCTCCTGGCGTTCGCCGACACTCGAAATCTTATGCAGTGCCCGTGCCATCGCGTCGCCGCCGACGTGTTGTGCGGCGTCGGAGTCGGCGACGTATTCGCGGTACCGTGAGATGGCGAGGACGAACACCATCGCAATCATCTGTGTGATGATACCGGCGACGTAGGCCAAGAGGAAATTCCCGATGCCGCCGTCGCGGGTAAACAGGATGGCAAACTGGACCGCAAGCCCGAGCATCGAGGCGATAGACTGGCCGATGACCATCATGATGACGTCACGGTTGTCGATGTGTGCGAGTTCGTGTGCGAGGACGGCTTCGAGTTCATCGTGGTCGAGCAACTGGATGAGTTGCTCGGAGACGACGACGACGCCGGCTCCACGGCGGCCGACGGCGAAAGCGTTCGGGACACCCATGTCGGCGACCATCAGCCGCGGCTTTTCGAGGTCCATCTCGTCGGAGATACGCTCGACCGACCGGTGTATCTCCGGATATTTGTCCTCGGGCATGTCCTCTGCCCCGGAGCTCCACAGCGCGGCCTTCTTGCCGACGATGTACTGGAAGCCCGCGAAGGCGATTGCCCCGAGGAAGATGAGTTCGAGTCCGATGCCGAACCCGTAGTAGGCGATGAGCGCGAGGAGGGCATAGAAGCCGAAGAGAATGCTCCCCACGACGGCCATTCTGGCCTTGAGTCCTGCGTGTCGCATGTGTACCCGCAGTACGTCGCTCAAACTCAAATGGCTTCTGGCTTCGGCCACTGACGGGCCGGCGGGCGGTTCGACGTACTCGGATTCAGCTATCGAAACACTCTGCGGTGTTTTTCAGGTGCAGGCTGTATGACTGATAATGGATTCGCAGGGCGAAATTGACCGGCTGACTGAACAGGCCGAGGCGGTGCAGACACACATCGAGGAGACGGTCACGGCGAGCGAAACGCAGGCTGACGCGATTGCGGAGCTTTCGGACGACGTTTCGGACCTCAGCGCGACGATGGAAGAGATTGCGGCGTCGGCCGACCAGGTCGCCGAAGCGGTCGCTGACGCACGCGAGTTGGCTGAATCCGGCGTCGAGGACAGCAGACGGGCCCAATCGACCGCCGAAGAAACGCTGGCGGAAGCCGACGACCTCGTCGAGGCGATTCGCTCTGTCAGCGACCGGATGGACGACATCGCCGACATCGTCGACATCATCGCCGACATCGCAGACCAGACGAATATTCTGGCGCTGAACGCCAACATCGAGGCTGCCCGGACCGATGAAGGCGGCGAGGGCTTTGCCGTCGTTGCCGATGAGGTAAAGAGCCTCGCTGACCAGACAGCGACGAACGCAGACGAGATTCAATCGATGATTGACTCGCTGCGGTCCCGTACCGACGATGGGCTCTCGGCTGCCGAGCAAACACACGACGCGGTCGCCGAAACCGTCGATGTCGTCGAGGAGATTCTGTCCGCATTGGAGGACATCGACGACAAAATAGAGGCTGGCGCCGACGGCACGGAGGAAATCGCCGCCGCCAACGACTCACAGGCCAAGACGGTCGACGAAATCGCTGACCGCATCGACCGCATTGACGAACGAGCAACCGAGATGCAGTCACAGATGTCCGAAGCGGCGGCGCTTGCGACCGACCAGCGCGAAATCAGCGGCCACATGAAAGGCTTCATCAACAACCTCCCCGGGTTCGCCTACCGGGTCGAAAACGACGAGGGGTGGCCGATGCTGTTTGCCTCCGACGGTATCGAGGAGCTAACCGGCCACGACCCGGCGGCGCTGCTTGAGGGGTCCATCTCGCTCGGCAGTGATGTTATCCACCCTGAGGATTCGGATGCTGTCTGGCAGGCAGTACAGGAGTCACTCGATGCGGGCGAGCCTTTCGATATCACCTACCGAGTCCAGACCGTCGAGGGCGACGTACGGGTTGTCCGAGAGCAGGGTCGGGGGGTCTACGGAGACGACGGCGATGTCGTCGCGCTCGAAGGGTATCTGTCCGCTGTTGACGCCCAGACGCAGCGACTCTTCGAGGACGACGCCGAGGGAACTCAAAACGCCTAAGTTACTCGGCGACGCGTCGTCACACATGCGACGCCACGTGCTCGATGGCCGGTCGGAAGCCGACAGCCGCGAGCACACCCAGCGTTTCTTCTCGAAAGGCAAACGTCCGTAGCACGGTCTGCGGCGGGTGTGGCGTCCCCGTCGCAGGTCGGTTTCGGACGCACCGCCTTCGACCACAGCAACCCCACCAGCCATGACACACGACACGTTTACCGGCGTCTTCCCCGCGATGACGACGCCGTTCGACGACGAGGAACGCATCGACCACGAAACACTCCGCGACCACGCCCAGCGGCTCGAAGCCGCCGGTGTCGACGGGCTCGTCCCCGTCGGTACGACCGGCGAGTCGGCGACGATGTCCCACGACGAACACATCGAGGTCGTCGAGACGGTCGTCGATGCCGTCGACGATGTGCCGGTTATCGCCGGCTCCGGTTCGAACAACACCCGCGAGGCGCTGGAACTCTCCGAGCGGGCCGCCGACGCCGGCGCCGACGGACTGCTTCTCATCTCGCCGTACTACAACATCCCCGAGCCGGAGGGGATGGAAACCCACTACCGGACGGTGGCCGACGCGGTCGACCTGCCACAGATTATCTACAACGTCCCCGGACGCACCGGCCGGAACATCGCCGTCGAGACGGCCGTGTCGCTGGCCGAACACGAGAATATCGTCGGCTACAAGGCCGCAAGCGGTGACCTCAACCGCGTCGGCGAAGTTATCGAACGCACCCGCGAAGAGAACTTCGAGGTGCTCTCCGGCGACGACGCGCTGACGCTGCCTATCATCGCCCAAGGCGGGACCGGCTGTATCTCCGTGTCCGCAAACGTCGAGCCGGAACGGACCGTCGCGCTCGTCGGTGCGGCACTGGAGGGTGACTTCACCCGCGCCCGCGAACTCCAGTACGAACTCGGCGACCTCTTCCGGACGCTGTTTATCGAGACGAATCCGATTCCGATAAACGAGGCCATGGACATGCGGGATATCCACTCCTCGACGATGCGGTCGCCGCTCAACCCGCTGCAGCCGGAGCACCGCGAACAGCTACGTGAGGTACTTGCGGACCTCGAACGATGAACGTCGTCGTCGTCGGCGCGACGGGCCGCACGGGCAGCGAAATCGTCGCCGAGGCCAGCGAGCGCGGCCACGATGTCAGCGGCGTCGCCCGCTCGCAGACGTCCGTCGGGGACGTACGTGTCTACCCAACCGAGGAGTTTCCCGAGCTACTCGACAATGCGGACGCTGTTATCGACTTCACCGTCCCCGAAGCGACGCGCGAACACGTCCAAGCAGCCGCGGCGGCCGGCGTTCCTTACGTCATCGGCACGACCGGCTTCGACGACGACGGTATGGCGGCGCTCCGGACGGCAAGCGAATCGACGGCTGTACTGAAGGCCTCGAACTTCGCCCGCGGCGTGCAGGCGTTGCTGCGGGTCGTCGAGGCGGGCGTCGAAGCGCTGCCGGAGTACGACATCGAACTCACCGAAACCCATCACAACGGCAAGCGGGACGCCCCAAGCGGCACCGCGAACACGATTCTCGATGTCGTCGACGAGACCCGCGATGAGGCGCTGGACCGCACTCACGGCCGTGAAGGAGAACACCGCCGCGGGGACGACGAGGTCGGCGTCCACGTCCGGCGTGCGGGCACCGTCCGCGGCGAACACGAACTCCTTTTGGCCGGCAACGATGAGGTACTGTCGCTGACACACCGCGCCGAATCCCGGCGCGTCTTCGCCGCCGGCGCCGTCGACGCGGCCGAATGGCTCGCTGACCGTTCCGCCGGCTGGTACGACTTCGAGGACACAGTATGAGTACGCTCCAATCCGACATCGAAGACCTGCAGCACCGCTATGAGAACGGCCTGACTGCCGACGACGCCGGCAACGAGGAGTATGCCCTCCTCGATGAGTTCCTCGCCGCGCTTGAGGCCGGCGAGGTTCGCGCCGCCGAGAAGCGCGACGGCGAGTGGGACGCAAACGGCTGGGTCAAGCAGGGTATCCTCCTGAACTTCGGCCTGCGGGACATCCAAGCCCACACCCACGGCGGCGTCGACTACCACGACGTACTGCCGCTGCGGGAGACCGACGACCTTCCCGGGCGGGGCACCCGAAACACTCCCGATGGAACCGTCATCCGGCGCGGGGCTTACATCGGTGGTGACGCTATCCTGATGAGCCCTGCCTTTGTCAACATCGGCGCGTACGTCGGCGACGGAACGCTCGTCGACTCCTGTGATACGGTCGGCTCGGCGGCCCAAATCGGCGAGAACGTCAAGCTCGGCGCGAACACGCTTATCGGTGGCGTCCTCGAACCGGTCGAGGCGGCTCCTGTCGTCATCGAAGACGACGTTTCGCTCGGGGCTGGCTGTCGGGTTACCTCCGGCTTTGTCGTCGGCGAAGGCAGCGTCGTTGGCGAAAACACGCTGTTGACGCCGCGTATTCCGGTCTACGACCTCGTCGAAGAGGAAGTTATGTACGGCGAACTGCCGCCGGAGCGGCGGGCCTTTACTCGCTTTGTCGAATCGAGCGTCGGCGACCACGACCTCTTCGACGGCGGCGCGTACAAACCCGCCGTCGTTGCTACACACGTCGAAGAGGACACCTTGGAAGCGACAGCGCGAGAGGACGCGCTGCGCGACAACTAAGCCGGTCAGTCGGCGCTTTTTTGAGCGAACTGCCGTAGAGAAGTAGTCCCGGCTGGATTCGAACCAGCGTCATGGGCTCCAAAGGCCCATATGATTGGCCACTACACCACGGGACTGCGCCCGAAGCTAACCGCCACGGACACAATAGGTTTACTTTTTGTCGCCGTCAGTCGGCCGGCTCCGTTTCGAGCTCGATGTCGAGCAGTTCGCAGGCGTCGGCCTCGGCGTCGAAACAGTCCGGACACCGGTCGTTGCGGTCGATGATCGTATCGAGCCGTTCGGCGACCGTCTCGTCGATGACGGCTTCAAGCTGTCGGGCCTCGGTGCGGAAATCCTCGACTTCGAGGACCTCCCATAGAAACCGCTCGATGATACAGTACGTCTCAAGCGCTTCCCGCGCCTGTACGATTCCTTCATCGGTCAGCGAGACACCCTTGTACTTTTCGTGGTCTGCCAGCCCTTGGTCTTCGAGTTTGCCTATCATCTCGTTTGCGCTTGCCGGACTGACTTCCAGCATATCAGCTATCGCCCCCGTCGAGGCCGGACCGTCTTCGCGCTCCTGTACCAGATAGATTGCCTTGAGATACTGTGCCTGCGTGTTCATTCCCGTTCCTCCATCAGTTCAGTCACCTGCTCTGCGCCTTCCTTTTCGTCTGCACGGATCTCTCGTAGCACCGACAGCAGCCGCTCGCGGTCGATGCTGAACTCGACGTCGGAACCCTCGATGGCTGTAATGAGGTCGTCGTAGAACTTGTAGGCGGTTTCCTCGTTGCAAAGCTGGTCGTAGAGGACGCCGTCGAAATCAGTGTCGGATTCGTATCTGGCAGCGACGAGCGTCTCGATTTCGTCGTATGCCACCGGCTCCGCGTCAAGCTCGTCGACGAGCGACTCAAGCCGCTTGCGATGGGTCTCCGACTCTTCGGCGGCTTCGTCCAGCAGGTCGGCCGTCTCCGGGTCAAGCTCCTCGGCGTCGAGCGTCTCCCGGTGTTTGTGGGCGCGTGCTTCGACAACCTCCTCCAGTACCATCCCGATCTGGAGGAGCCGTGCCAGCTGGTGGTCAGTGGCCACCGGATAGGTCAGACTCACCGCGACCACCTCGTGGACGGGAACATACACGCCGTTCAGGGGCCGACGGCCATAAGCGTACCCGTCGGGCGACGTGCGACAACAAAAACGAAGCTTCGGAAACGAACGTCCGGATGTCAGGCGCGTGCCTGCAGCCGTCCGCGGACGCGCCCTTTGAGCTCTTCGCGGAGCTCTTCGACCTCGATTTCTTCGAGGACGGGGACGTAGAACCCTTCGACGAGCATGTTCTTTGCGAGCCGTTCCGGCAGCGCACGCGAGGTCATGTAGAACATCTCCTCCGCGGAGACCTGTCCGACCGTGGCGCTGTGGGAGGCCTCGGTGTCGTGGTTGTTGATGATGAGCTTCGGCGAGGCGTCGGCTTCGCTCTCGTCGGAGAGCATCAGCGTGTTCTCACGCTGGTAGGAGTTGGTGTCCCACGCGTCGGCCCCAACGTCTTGGACGCCCTCGTAAACGGAGCGTGCCTCGTCGTCGATGACGCCACGCGTCACGAGGTCCGCCGTCGTATGCTCGGCGGTGTGCCACACACGGGCGTCGATGTCGAGGTGCTGGTCGTCGTGCCCGTAGAAGGCACCGACGATTTTCGACTCCGAGGAGTCGCCGTCGAGGTAGCTCTCGACGGAGGATTTCGTCAGCTTGGAGCCGATGTTGCACTCTATCCAGTTGACGTTGCCGTAGGTGTCGATTGCCGCCTCCTTCAGCGAATACGTATAGGTCGTCTGGTCGAGGTCCTGCAGGTTGCCGAACTGGACGTAGCTGTTCTCGCCCGCGACAACCTCGGTAAGACCGCTGTAGTAGCGATTGCCGTCGACCTCGTCGCCGGATTCTTGCCGCTCCAGAATCGTCACCGACGACGATTCCTCGGCGACGACAAGCGTGTAGTTGAACAGCGACCGGGAGTTCATCTTCGTCCGGATGGTCACGTCCTCCGCGTCCGTGCCTTCGGGGACATAGACGACCGTCCCGGTGGTAAACAGCGCTGTCGAAAGCGCCGTCAGGTAGTTCGTTTCGGGGTCGACAACGCTGCCGAAGTGCTCCTCGAGGAGGTCGCCGTGTTCGTCGACAGCCTCGGCGAAGGGAAGGACGTCGACGGTGTCGGGGCCGACTTGGTCTTTCTCCTCGGCGGCATCGAGCGGGTCGACAAGCACCTCGTAATCGAGGTCTTCGAGGTTCGTCCACTTCCGCCCCGGCGTCTGAATAACGTCGGGGAACGGAAGCTCTTCGAGCGCTTCGAGCGCCTCAAGCCGCGTCTCGAGCAGCCACTCAGGCTCGTCGAGCTCGTCGCTTATCTGTCGGACCGTCGCTTCGTCGATGGATGCGTGTACCTGCGTGGACATGTTATCCGAGCGAGCCCTCCATTTCGAGTTCGATGAGTCGGTTGAGTTCGACGGCGTACTCGATGGGGAGTTCTTCGGTGATGGGTTCGATGAACCCGGAGACGATCATCTGTTTTGCGTCGTCGTCGTCGAGGCCGCGCGACTGGAGGTAGAAGACGTCCTCGTCGCCGATTTTGCCGACTGTCGCCTCGTGGGCGACGTCGACTTTCGACTCCTCGATCTCCATGTACGGCATCGTGTCGGAGGTCGATTCGTTGTCGAACATCAGGGCGTCACACTCGACGGCCGTCGAGGAGCCTTCGGCCCCATCAGCGATGTGGACCAGCCCGCGGTAGTTCGTTCGACCGCCGTCTTTGCTGATGGACTTTGACTCGATGGTGGACTTCGTGTTGGGTGCGTTGTGGTAGACCTTCGCCCCCGTGTCGATGTCTTGGCCCTCGCCGGCGAAGGCAATGGTGATGTGGTTGTCCGTCGCACCCGGTCCCTTGAGGATGGTACAGGGGTACAACATTGTGGCTTTCGAGCCCATCGACCCCGACACCCACTCCATCGTGCCGTCCTTCTCGACGATGGCGCGTTTGGTGTTGAGGTTGTAGGTGTTTTTCGACCAGTTTTGGACGGTTGAATACTGGACGTGGGCACCTTCTTTGACGAAGACTTCGACGCCGCCCGAATGAAGGTTGAACGCCGAGTATTTGGGCGCTGAACAGCCCTCGATGTAGTGGACTTCCGAGTTCTCCTCGGCGATGATCAGCGTGTGCTCGAACTGGCCCATGTTCTCGGAGTTCATGCGGAAGTAGGCCTGAATGGGCATTTCGACGGTGACGCCCTCGGGGACGTAGACGAAGGAGCCGCCGGACCAGATAGCGCCGTGGAGTGCGGCGAACTTGTTGTCGCTCGGCGGGACGCATTTGGTCATGAAGTACTCACGGACCAGTTCAGGATGTTCCTGAACCGCCTTGTCCATGTCCATGAAGATGACGCCCTTTTCCTCCCACTGCTCCTGCATGTTCTGGTAGACAATCTCGGATTCGTACTGTGCGCCGACGCCGGAGAGGGCGTTTTTCTCGGCTTCAGGAATCCCGAGTTTGTCGAAGGTGTCCTGAATTTCTTCGGGCAGGTCCTCCCACTCTTCGGCCCCGCCGCGGGCCTCGATATCGGGCCGGATGTACGGAACAATCTCGTCGATGTCGACATCCGAAAGGTCCGGCTGTCCGGGCCAGTCGGTGGGCATGGGCATCTGCTGGAACTGTTCGAGCGCTCGAAGTCGCCGTTCGAGCATCCACTCGGGTTCGTCTTTGTCCTCGGAGATGACGCGGATGGTCTCCTCGGTGAGGCCCTTCTCGGTCTTGAAGGCGGAACTCTCCTCCTTCTTGAACTCGAAGCGGGCTTCGGTATCTGTTTCTTTGATGTGGTCTTCTTCGGAACTCATTGGTTGTAATTACGTCTGGATGGTTATAGGGTTGTGCGTAATCGCTACTGATTACGCCGTCTCGTAGACTTCCTCGCGGACCCAATCGTAGCCCTTGTCCTCGAGCTCTTCGGCGAGGCTCGCATCACCGCTCTTTGCGATTTCGCCGTCGAGCATCACGTGGACGTGGTCGGGCTCGACGTAGTCGAGGATGCGCTGGTAGTGGGTAATCTGGAGGATACCGGTACCCTGCTCGTCGCGGAGCGCGTTGATACCGTCGGAGACGTCCTGGAGCCGGTCGATGTCCAGCCCGGAGTCGATCTCGTCGAGAACCGCGATGGACGGCTCAAGGATGGCTGCCTGCAGCACTTCGTTTTGCTTCTTCTCGCCGCCGGAGAAGCCGGCGTTGAGGTAGCGCTGAGCGAAGGACTCGTCCATGTCGAGCAGTTCCATCTTCTCTTGGAGGATTTCTTGGAACTCGGCGACGCCGACCTCGCCCTCGTCGGCGGGGCCTTCCATCGGTGAGTTCTCGTAGCCGGCTTCGTCGTCCTCGTCTTCGCTGTCCTCTTCTTCCTCGAACAGCTCTTCACGTTCTTCGAGCTTGGCGTTGAGCGCCGTCCGGAGGAAGTTCACCATCGTGACGCCTTCGATTTCCGCAGGATACTGGAACGCAAGGAAGATGCCCAGCGCGGCACGCTCGTTGGGCTCCAAATCAAGGAGGTCCCAGGTCAGCTGGTCGTCGTCGATGTCGATGTCATCGAACTCGTCTTCCTCGACGTGGAGGAGTACCTCACCCTCTGTGACTTCGTAGGCGGGGTGTCCGGCGATGACCTTTGCGGTCGTAGATTTCCCGGAGCCGTTCGGTCCCATCAGGGCGTGTATTTCGCCGGAGGCGACCTCGAGGTCGACGCCGCGGAGAATGCGTTCGCCGCCGTCCTCGGCGACCTTCGCGTGCAGATTGTTGATTTCAAGCGTAGCCATGGTCGTGTCTCGTTCAACTATCGGCGCGTGACGCCCATAATGGTTTCGGGTTCACGGCATTGGCTTTCTGAACCAGAAAATTATTTTTCGGTACTGAGTACATCTGATGGTTTCGAACTCTGCCGAGAGCAATTATTTAATTGCTTCGGACTCATCAGAAACCGAAACCATTACTACTGTTTCACCGGTCGAATATACAACCGGGGGTGAGTCCGCAGGTGCAATTCTGGCTTTACGTCGTTCCGTTGATGGCCGCTGCAGTTATTTCTGCTGGACTCACTGTTGTCGTTTTCCAGAACCGCCACAAGCGGACCGCCCCACAGATACTCGGCGTTCTCATCGGGGCGTCCTTTTGGGCGGCAGCCGACGCGTTGCGGCTGCTGTCGTCGGACCCTTCGCTGCAGTTGTTCTGGCACAATGTCCGTTTTCTGGGTTCAACGGTCGTCGTTCTGTCGGCGTTCCTCCACGCCCTTGAGTACACCAACCGAGAGCGATGGCTCCGCCCGCGCTGGGTGTCCGTCGCTGCCTTTATTTTTGTTGTCACAAACCTGCTCGTTTGGACCACCGAACCGCTCGGCCACGAACTGATACGGGCCGGGGCAGAGACCGTCGCCGTCGGCTCACAGACCGTCCTCGAATTCGAACACGGCCCGTGGTTTTTCATCAACGCCGCCTACTCGTATCTCCTCCTCGTCGCTGCGGTGGCGATGTATGCCTTCGAAGCGCTCCAACGCTCCGGCACGTATCGCCGACAGGCGGCAGCGCTCATCGTCGCTATGGCCGTGCCGTGGCTGCTGAACCTCGTCTATGTCCTCGGCTACGTGGTGGTTGACCTGACCGGCTTCGGATTCACCGTTACGGCGGTCGTCTTTGTCGCCCAACTCTACTGGTTCCAGTTACTCGATGTCGTTCCCGTCGCTCGGGGCACCGTCGTCAACCACATCGAGAGCGGGTATCTCGTCGTCGACCCTGAAGGCCGAATACTCGACGCCAATGAGGCGAGCGCGGAGCTTTTTGATGTCCCCCGTGACGCGATAATCGGCCAGACCATCGACGAGGTCTTCGAGACGCTCCCAGAAATCGTCGAACGGTTCGGCGACGAGCGTGATGTCCGCGACATAATTACGATATTCCGCGATGGAGACCGGTACGACTACGATGTCGATATCTCGCCGGTCTACGACAGCCGCGACCGCTACGTCGGCCGCGTCGTCCTCGTTCGCAACGTGACCGAACAGCGCCGCCGACAGCGGAAACTCGAAGAGCGAACCGAGGCGCTCGAACGGCAAAACGAGAAGCTTGACCGCTTCGCCAGCATCGTCTCCCACGACCTCCGAAACCCGATTGCCGTCGCAAACGGCCACCTCCAGATAGCCCGCGAGGACGGCGACGAAGAGAGCTTCGAACGCATCGACGAGTCGCTCGAACGGATGGACGACATCATCGAAGACGTCCTCGCGCTCGCCCGGCAGGACGACGAAATAACCGACCCTGATGAGGTTTCCCTCTCCGACCTGTGCACGCAGGCGTGGACCACCGTTGACACAAATGGAGCGACGCTCGATGTCCAAACCGACGCGACAATCAACGCAGACCGGGGCCAGCTCCGGCGAGCGCTGGAGAACCTGTTCCGGAACAGCGTCGAACACGTTGGCGACGACGTAACCGTCACCGTCGGCGACCTATCCGACGGTTTCTACGTCGCTGACGACGGTCCCGGAATCCCTGAAGACGAACGCGAGAAAGTCCTCGAATCCGGATTCACAACCAGCGAAACCGGTACTGGCTTCGGGCTCAGTATCGTCTCCGGCACCGCCGACGCTCACGGCTGGTCGCTCGATATCGCCAGCGACGACGACGGCGGCGCACGGTTTGAGTTCACCGATGTCTCGGTTGTCGAGAGGGCTGATTCGACACCCGGCGCGCCGGCAAGCATGTGGGAAGAGTAACGGCCAACCGTCTCACATGAAGCTTCCGAGCCCGGTCTGTTCCTGTCCGCTCTCGACCTCGTCCCACGAGATGTCCAGCGCTTCCAGAACCCGAGCGATAGGGCCTTTCAACGTCTTATCGAGCATCTTCTCGTAGTCGACCTCGAAGGCATCGGGAATCTGGTCTTCATACTCGAAGCAGATGACTGCCTCGCCGCTTTCGGCCTCTCGCTTGAATTCGCCATAAAGCTGGTCCGTCGAGGGGTCCAGCCCTTCCTCGGACTCCATCTTCCGGAAGAATGACGGATGGACCTTCGCTAAATAGAGCCGCTTCGGCTTCGACCCGCTCGTGAAGTTCGTCCCGAGCAGCCGGTTTGCGTACTTTGCGCCCCGGACCTGTGCGGTGTCGGTCTCGTAGTTGTCGAGTTTCTTGCCGATACCCCCCGGGATGGCTAACTCCTCGTGGCTTATGTCGCCTTCCCGGACCCGCTCGATGACATCGTGGACGTAGCTCTTGATGTCTTCAGGGTCTTCGCCGGTCACAATCATCTCGAGGACTTCCCGCTGGACCTCCTTGGTAATCGGCGCGATGTCCGACCGCTGGTACTCGAAGCCGGTGATGTCGAGGTCGTCGACCTCTTTGCCCTCCTTCCAGATGATGTGGCCGGCGTATCGCTTTTTCTTGCCGGCCTGGAAGAACCGCCGATAGAGCTTTTCGAACTCTATTTGGAACCGGTGTTCTTCGGCGTTGAGTCGCTCTGCGAATCGGTCGTAGGCGTCGTTGATGTGCGACTCGATTTCGAACGACTGCTCGATGGCTTCGTCCTCAGAAACCTCGTTGCCGAGTTCCAGCATTACCGAGTCCGTGTCGCCGTAGATGACATCCTTATCGAGCTCTGCGGCTGCCTGCTCGGTGAACTCGATGACGTCCCGGCCGGTCGCGGTCACGGCAGCGCCCATCTCCTTGTCGTAGAGCCGGAAGCGGTCCCATCCCAAAACGCCGTAGAGGGATTGGCCGACAAATTGGAATTTCCCCGCTCGGCCTGCAAGGAGTGTATGGTTGTCTTCGACGGTTACGCAGTACACGCCGTCATCAGCAGTTGTTCGCTCTGCGCTCCGGTCCATGCGGAGCGTGTTCGTGCCGTCTTCCGTGACGTAGATGCGATAGACGCCGCTTTCTTCGCTGTAGCTTGCGGGTACGCCGAGATGCGCACAGAGCCGCAACACGTCGTCCCGGAGCCGCTCGCTTGCGGTGTTATACTGCCACGAATTCGGCTGGCGGTCCCCGTCACCGCTGATGAGTGTCTGCATGAACCGCTCTTTCTGTCGGCGAGATGCTTCAAAAACGAGCTGCGGAATACGCTTGTCCTCACTTCCCCCTCCGCCAAGGGTACAGAACAGGTCACCGAGGAGCTTCGAGGTGACCTGATAGCTCCCGTTGTCGTTGTCGTAGTCGAACCCCATCCGGTCGAGGAGCGTGCCAATGGTCGCGTGTGTGTCTCCTCCATCGGCTACGACCGGCTCCTGTGCTATCTGAACCGTCGAACTCCCGTGGCGCTGTCCGTCGAACTCCTTTCGTTCCGATGTGTGGGCGTTGCCTTCGGTCACATACCACGCCAGCAACTCGAGGAAGTCATCCCCATCGTACACGCGAGGAATCCATTTCAGCCCGGACTCGCGGCGGATGTAGCTTTGCTCGCAGACGGATTCGATGTACTCACGGTGCTGTTTGAACTCATCAGCGGTGAACACGTATCCGACGGTATCGATGTCGGCTTTCGGCACTCGCCGGGGCTTCCACCCTAACTCGGCGGTAAACGTCCGACCGTGGACCTCAGGCCGTACCCACACCTCGTACTCCTCGTCGATGAGTTCTGTCAGGTCTATTTGCGTAACGTCTTCACCGTCCGGACCAGCCCAGTCATGCGGCAGCTCGTAGGTTGTCGCCAGGTCGAGGGCACCGGCCTCGACGAACCGATATTCGTCGTCGGTGATGCCGTTCGTCCCGTTTTTTCGGACGAGCATTCGATGGTTCGGTGTCACGCGGAAGTCGATTTCCCCCGTCTGGATGTCTACGAGTTCTCCGCGGTAGTCCGGGTAGGCGTGCGTGTCGACCACGGGCTTGACCTCCATTTCCATCGTCTCTGGGTCTAGTGAGTAGACCTCATCGCCGATGTCGAGGGCACGGATATTCCGGACGCCGTCGGGTGTCAGGACCTCCGTGTCCGGCGTAAAGCAGTTCATAATGACCTTGACAGCTGACTGCTGTCGGTCATACGTCTCGTAGGCGTCGGTGCTTGGCTCGTGTTCGTTTCGGAGGCTCTTTTTTTCCTCCCGTTCTTCGAGCAACTCGTCGACCATCTCCCGGATTACCCCGTCCGGTTCCTTCCGGAAGTGCGTGCCATTGGGAGCGGCGTAGGTTTCGGCCCCGTAGTTGTCGGGGTCGACCTTCGTCTCGGGAGACGCGTTAATCGTCACCATGCACATGGGGTAGAGCGACTGGCCGACCCACTGGAGATGGCCGTTACGGCCCGCGAGTACGACGTGATTGTCCTCGGCGGTGATACAGTGGACGTCCCCGTCGTGGTCTTCAACCGTTGCGTTGGACTTTTTCATCGACCCACGTGTGCCGACTGAGACGTACCACGTACCGTCTTGGTTCTCCGAGACAGTCGGCTTCTCGCCGCAGCGCACCGCAAGCCGAACAACGTCGTCCTTCAGCCGGTCGCTCTGTGTCCAGAACTCTCCGAGCCCGCTGTCGGTACGGCTGCCGTCGCCGTCGACGAGCGTCTCAAGGAGCGTTCGGAGGTGGGCGGCGTCGAGTTCGAACACCCACTCCGGGAGCCGCGTTTCGGTCGCGCCGTCACCGCAGTTTTTGACGAACCAATCGTACAGGACCCGATTTGAGACAGTAACCCGGGTTCCATCGGCGTCGTAGGGCAGTTCCATCCGTTCGAGGAGGCTCCGTATCGCGGAACGACCCTCCTCGTCCTGTCGACGGAGAACGATTCTTTTTGCCTCGTGGGCGAACCGTCCCGCAGTGACGAACCAGCCGACTAGCTCAAGCCAGTCGTCCATCCCGAACCCTGTCGGAATTTGGTTGTCCTCGCGCTCGTATTTGAGCAACACCTCGTCGGCGTGCTCGTCGATTACGTCCCGCCGCTCGCGGTACGTGTCAATGGGGATGCGATACGTGCCGGTCTTTTCTTCCGTTGCGGCCAGTTGGGAGGTGCCGTCCGCCCGGTCGAGAGCGGCTTCAACGCCCGCCGGCATCGCTGTGCGAAACGCGCTGCGGCCATCGTGGGCGCAAACGACGGCGTGTCCGTCGTCGACTGCTCCGGCGAGGTCGAACTCCTCCCGCGTTGCGCCTGCCATCGGCTCGTGGTTCGGAAACGCGAGCCGCTCGTACTCCGGTAGCTCTCGATACTCGGAGAGTGCATAGTCGTCGGGACCGGGGCTGTCCAAGTCCACCGTCTCTGAAAGCAGGAACCGATGGTTCTCGGTCACCTTGAAATCGTGCGTCCTCCCGGCGACGTGATGGAGTTCACCGTACTTGTTCCGGTAGGACTGCGTGTCGACGACCGGCTTTATCTCACATTCGAATGTCTCGGGGTTCAAGGTGTACACCGGGTCACCGACCGCTACCTCCTGAATGTTCTTGATCCCGTCCGGTGTCGCCACGTCCGTATCCCCGCTGAAGCATTTCAGGTCCAGCACCGAGACCATCTCTTTGACACCGGAAATCGGGTCAAAGACGGCCCCTCCCTCGTATTCTTCACCCTCTTGGTGCCCCTTCGACGGCAGCGCGAACTCGCCGTGAATCTTGTGGAGGACATACATGTCGACGGCGTCGCCGGGCGTCGTTGCGTCTTCGAGCTTACAGCCGACGAAGGAGGCGACCTCCTCCCAGAACTCGACGATATTCTGTTTGCGGTTTAGCTCGACACAGAGCTCGACGTCACGGAGGTTATACTCCAGCAGTCGCTCGGGGTCGTCCTCCCAGAGGTCGCCGATGTCGCCCGGATAGCGCTCCTTGCCGACGCCGAGTTCCTCTTCGCCGACGGCATCGAGCCGGTAGGAGTCGAGTTCGGAGAACTGCGTCCGCTGATAGGCATACAGCAGGTCGAAGACGACCCGTCCCTTGATGTTGGGGCCGCCCCAGCCGGAGTCCCAGACCTCGCGGACCCGCGAAAGCCGGTCGGAGTAGAGTCGGTCGTGGCGGCTTGCGATGCGGTCGATGCGGTCGATGAGGTAGGGGGCGTCGAAGTCATCGAAGTTCCAGCCGCTGAGAACGTCCGGGTCGGTATCCTCGATGTAATCGAGGTAGTCGACGAGCATCGTCGCCTCCTCGTCGAAGCGGCGGACATCGACATCGAGTGGACCGTCGCCGATGGGGTCGTATCCGCCGAGGGCTTCGGGCCCGCCGACGCCGTCGTCGGACTCCGAGAGCCAGATGACGTATTCGTCGCGGTAGGAGTCGTAGCTCGTCAGACAGACGATTTCCTCCTCGCCGTCTTCGGGGAACCCGTGTCGGTCGTCGACCTCGATGTCGAGGATGTGGAGGCGGCTTTCGGCGTCGACGGCCGTCGCTGTCAGCTCGCTGTGGTGGACTTTCAGGCTTCCGTCGTCGAGCTCGCGGTTCGGGGCACGGACACCGCTCGTGATGTCCTTGTCGATGAGCAGCCGGTTGGGAAAGAGGATATCTGCCTCGTAGTGCTCGAAGCGGTCCCGTAGCTGCCCGACATCGCGCGGCGTCTGGCCGAAGACCTTTACCAACTTCTCGCCGCGGATTGACTCGTAGACGACCAGTTCATTCGGGCCGTCACCATCGTCGGCTTCCGTTTCAACGCCAGTCAGCCGGTCGTGGTCCAGCCGCGAATCGACGATGTCGGCCTCAGTGAGGGGTGCTTCGGCGCTGTCAGCGATATCAAGCTCCGAAAGCGGCGTATAAAAGTACGGTTTAAATCCGTAGACACGGATGTGGAGTGGCTCGTCATCGCCGTCATTCGGCCGGCGGCCGAAAACGTGTAACACCGGATGCTCGTCGTCGCCGCCTCCCTCGACGGTGTAGTCGACCTGCGTGACCGCACACTCGATTTGTCCGTCCGCGTCGGGGAACTCGTAGTCGGCGACATCGACGACCGACGCGTCCCCGTCGTCGCTGCCGGCGACCGCCGCTGCCTCGGCGGCCGGCCGGCCGGCGTCGGCATCGTCTGACGCGCCCGTATCGAAGTCCCCGAGCGTACCCTGTTCCATACTGTCTATTCCGTGTCCCTCCTCGGTAAAAACCTCCGTGTTCGGTGCGGCCCCTGTGCCGACTCAGTTTCTGTGTCGACTCTTGACACGGTCGGAAGGGATTTATTATGTGGAATTGTACCATGTTATGGTTGCACCATGCCCGAGCACAACGCGCCGACAGAGCAGGATAGCACGGGAGCAGTCGAACCGGCGGTCGCCGACGCCGTCGAGGCGACGGAGGCCTACGAGACCGATGAGGGCGTGGTGTTTTACGATGTCGAGAACCCGCTCGCCTGGGTGCAGGCAGACCACGCTGTCGACCTCGAAGCAGCGCTCTGAGGCCGCTGTCCGGCCCCCGCCTCAGCCGACAACGCGTCCGCGGCACTTTTGAGAGTCCGGCGCTAGCCATCGACTGTGACTTCCTCCACCGACGACGAGGAGTCGTGGCTAGATGACCCGGGGGAGTTCGACCCCGATAGCCTCGGCCCGGACCCGCCAGACACCTCCTCGTCGTCGCTTCAGGACTCGATCCAGGCGACCGAAGACGTTCCTGACGGCCTGTTCCGTGCGTTCTGGGCGTCCGTACTGTTGCTCAACGTCGCTGTTGCTGCCCTCTCGATCGGTGCGATGTTCGTCTACTTCCGCGGCGACTACGAAACCGGCGGCGCTGCGCTCGCAATCGGTGCCGTTGCGGCGTTCGGGACGTTCCGCTACTACTGGGGTGTCAAGACTGGCCGATACACAGATGCAGCGGAGTCGACCCCACAACAGGAGAGTGACAACCAATGACACCTGTCGAACACGACGGAAACCGCTATCTGCTGCGCAAACAATCGACCGAGTCGAGTCTCGTCTACGACCCCGAAACCGGCGACGAGCGCTATCTTCCCAACGACGAACTCACCGAGGTCGGCGATTCGCCGCTTTCAGTTGCCGCCGAATCGGTGCCGGAAGCGGCCAGGCGGGTGCTCGTTGCCGTCCATTCCGACGAAACGCTCGGCCTGCTCGTCGAACTCGACGAACGCGGACCGCTCCCGGCGCGCGAACTGCTCGGCCGCTATGGGCTCTGCGAGTCGGACCTCCACGGCCGCACCGCCGAGCTTCGGGCCGCCGGCCTCGTTGCGACGGCCGACATCGACGGCGAACGCGGCTACGCGATAACCGACGCCGGACGCGACGGCCTCGACGTGTTACGGTAATGCTTCGGTCGTCGCCGACCGCTCGACGGACGACCGGTTTGTCGTCGGGTTCTTCCGCACCGCCACGAGGTCATCAGCCGCGCCGGCGAGTTCGTCGTCGTGGCTGACGACGATTATCTGCTCGACACCGTGGTCGGTCATCGACTCGACCAACTCGACGAGCTTCGAGACGTGGCCGGCATCGAGGAACACCGTCGGCTCATCGAGAATAAGCGGCGGCGTCGGTGACTCCCCGTCGATACCCTCCGACAGCAGCCGATAGATGGCACACCGCAGCGAGAGGTTGAATATCGCCCGCTCGCCGCCGGATAGCTGGTCGGGGTCCAGCGGCGTCCCGTCCTTCTGATACACCGTCAGCTCGTAGTCGCCGTCGAGTTCGATGCGTGCATACGAGTCGTTCTGGTAGACGAGCTCGAAGATTTCGTTGAGCATCGCTTCGAGTCGCTCGACGTTCTGCTGTCGAAGCTCCGAGCGGAGGTCGGCGTAGGTGTCCTGCAGCGTACGTGCCTCGTCGCGGAGCGTTCGGAGCCGTTCGACCGTAGCTTCGAGTTCGTCGCGGCGCTCTCTGAGCGCTTCCAGCTCCTCCAGTTCATTTTTGACGGCCCCGATGTCGCTTTGGAGTTTGTCGCGTTCTTCGCGCTTCGTTTCGAGATACGATGCCACCTCGTCGATGTACTCCTCGGCCCGCTGTTTCTGTGCCTTCGCTTCCGTGACGGCTGCGTCGTCGAACTCAGCTTCGAGTTCGGCCTTTCGGGTTCGTTTCTCGTCTAACCGCTCACGGCGCTGGTCGTTCAGCTCCGTAAGATGCTCACGCCGCTCGCGGAGCGACTCGATGTCGGATTCGTTCTCGGCGATGTCGGCGAGCAACGACGCGACGGTTTCGAGGCGCTCGCGCCGCTCATCGAGGTCGGCCTTCCGGCCGTTCAGCTCACCGATCGCTTCACGAGCGGCCTGTGCGCGCTCTTCGGCCGCTTGCGCCCGTTCTTCGGCCGCCTCCGCTTCGGTCTCGTGGTCGGCGGCCTGTTCACGGAGGGACTCGGCCCGAGTTTCCTTTTCGGCAATCGTCTCACGCTGCTGGTCGAGCAACGACTCGACATCCTGTCGCCGCTCCAGCGACGATTGCAGCTCCGCCGCCGTCTCGGCCGCTTTGACGGCCCGCTCGTGGTCTGCTTCGAGTCGTTCGACCTCCGCTTCGAGCTGTTCGACCTCGGTCTCCAGCGTACCGACCTGCTCGCGGGCGTCTTCGAGCCCTTCAACGTCGCTTTCGTCTTCGATGGGCTGTCCACACTCCGGGCAGTTCCCGGCTTCGAGCAGCGCCGCGGCTTCTTCGACCCGCTCTCTGGCGTTCTGGAGGTCCGCTCGGCGCTCTGCCAGCCGCTCGTTGGTCGCTGCGAGCGTTTCACGGAGTTCGTCGCGCCGCTCCGATAGCCGCTCCCGTCGTGTCTCGATGTCCCCGCCGTCATCGCTTTCGGCTACTTCGCCTTCGAGCTCCTCACGGAGCGTCTCTATCTCTTCGTCTAGCTCGTCGAGGTCCGACTCGCGGGTTTCGAGCGTCTCCCGCGCTGACTCGATGTCAGATTCGAGCGTCGCTGCCTCGTTTCGGGCCTCAGTGGCACGTTCACGGTGGGCTTCAGCGTCGTCGGTCGCCGACTCGGCGTCGTTGAGGTGTTCTTGAGCAGCCAGCCGTTTCTCCTCGATGGTTTCTCTAACGCCCTCGATGGCTTCGCTGAGTTCTTCGAGCCGCTCTTCGACGCGCTCGGCGTCGGCACGCTCTAGCTCCGTCTCCGCCAGCGCGTCGTCGCGGCGCTCTCTGAGCGTCTCTGTCGTCTCCCGAAGCGACCGCAGCCGTTCGCCCAGTGCATCGCGTTCGCTTTCAGCCGCCGCGATGTCTTCGGTTAGCTCCTCGATGTCGGCCTCAAGCGTCTCGATTTCCTCGCGGCGTTGCTCGTAGGCCTCAAGCACTTCCACGGCCTCCTGTTTCGTTTCGACGGCGGTCTCTCGTTCTTCTTCTTTCGTCTCGATGTCGCTCTTCAGCTCGGAAAGCTCCGTCCGGAGCGCGTTAAGACGGTCGTGGAGGCTCTTCTGTTCTTTTTCAGCGATTGTCGCTCGCTTGTCTTCGAGCAGCGTCTCCTGTTGGCTCAACACGCGCTCGACGCCGACGCGGGCGTCGCTTGCCCGCTCGCGGTACTCCTCTAGCGTGCCGAGCTGTAGGAGGCTGTCTATCATGTCCTGTCGCTCGCTCGGTGTCGCGTTGATGAGCTTGTTCACCTCGCCCTGTCTGACGTAGGCACAGTTGACGAAGGCGTCCGCATCCATCCGCAGCAGCTCTTCGATGTGCGCTTCAACGTCCGTGACCTGCTCGACGGTACCGTTCGGCGTCTCTAGCAGACACGTCGTCGTCTGTGCGCTGCCTCCGCGGCGCTTGATATTCCGTTCGATGCGGTACTCGCCGCCGCCGTGGGTGAACCACAGTTCGATGGACATTTCGTCGGCGTCGTTGGCGATGGCGTCATCCAGCGTGCCGTCTATCGCCGCGGACCCGTACAGCGCGAAGAAACACGCTTCCAGCAGCGAGGACTTCCCGCTGCCGTTGACACCGTGGATGACGGTGACTCCCTCCCGGAGCGAAAGCTCCGTCTCGGCGTAGCATTTGAAGTTCCGAAGCCGGATACGCTCGAATCTCATAGATACTCCTCCATCGAGGACTGGCCGTTCTCGGCCGGCTGCCCGTCGGTCTCCTGTGTCTGCGAGGACTCGTTCGACTCTGCCTCTGTCCTTGCATCCCCAGTCTCGCCGGCGTCGCCAGTATCCGATGGTCCCGTCTTCCCGTCGGCACGTTCCGATTCGCTGCCGGTGGTGGCCCCGCTATCTCCCGCTTCACCGTTGTCGCCGGTGTCGGCGTCCGCGGCCGTTCCCGCGATGTCCTCCAGCCCCCCGTCTTCGAGCGCCGACTCGACGCGGCGCTCTATCTCGTCGGAGAGGTTCGAGTCGGCTATCTCGCCGTCACGAACCGTCTCGTCGAGCTGTCTCCCCATCTCGCTTAGTCCGAGTTCACGGACCCGCTCGCGTGCGGCCTTGTCCGGGTCGGCAAACGCGATATCGGGTGCGTCAGCGTCGACATCGATCGTTCGGTTGTCGGTGACGCGGGCGACAAGCGCTCCCTCGTCGGTCGCGAAACTCTCGATTCGGGCCGGCGAGACGTCCTCGCCGTCACCGTCAAGTGTGACCCGAACGACGGCGTCGTCGAGGTCGTATTCGAGCAGCCGGTCGCGGACGTAATTGAACCCCTCGGTCGCCCCGAGTTCGAGGTCGACAAAGACGAACGGACGGGTTTTGATCCCTCGTCGGCTGATTCTGACAGCACCGTCGAAGGTGACGAGGTTGTAGCCGCGGTCGTCGCGTTCGCTGGCACTTGTCCGCTCGGTCGACCCACAGTAGGTGACCCACGTGTCCGCAACTTCCTGTTTCGTGGCGGCGTGCTCGTCGCCGAGCAACACCGCATCGAAGTCGATGTTCGACGCCTCCAGCACCGCCTCGATATCCCACTCGACGTTTCCGTAGTCGGGGACGAGCGGCTCGAAGAGGCCGTGGGAGACAAGCGCCGCATGCTCGCAGTCGTGTGTGGCGAACTCGTATTCGAGGTCGTCCCGCTGGTTCCGCGGGACGAAATCCAGTCCGTAAAACGCCGTCTCGCCCACGGGGACTGGCTCGTCGCCGAGGCGGGTCGCAAGCCCCATCGTCTCGAAGAGGTCGAGCCACTGTGCATCCCGTTTTGTCTCGTGGTTGCCGACGATAGCGAGAAACGGAATCCCGGCCGAATCGAGCGTCTCGAGGATGTCAACCGTGCCGAGCAGGTCAACGAGCCCCGGCCGGCGGTCGTGGAAGAGGTCGCCGGCGTGGACGACGGCGTCGACATCCATCTCGACAGCATCGTCGGCTACCTGCCGGAACGCCGAGAGGAAATCCTCCCGCCGCTCCGGCGTGTGGTACTGCCGATACCCGATATGGGTGTCGCCGGTGTGAAGCACCCGTGTCATTTACTCGTCCGTTGGTTCGTCGCCGCTTCTTAAATCGCTTCCGCGGGCGCGGTGGACGTGGTTCTCGCCCGGTGTGTCCCCTGGTGGTATGGTCGGATCGTTGCCCACAGCAGCCTGCCGGAACCGACGGAAGGACGCAAGCGCTGCCTGCCCGCGGCGCTTGAGTGATTTGTCCTCGACCTGCTCGACCGCCGCCGCCAGCGCCTCAAGGTCGGTTCCGTCGGCGAAAGCCGCTGCGGCCTCGATATCGTCAGTTGCCGCAATCGCCCGCCGGACGACTGTCTCCGGAGCAGCCCCGGCCAGCCGCGACAGTAATGTCCGGACCTGCCGCTCGGTTCGGCACGTTCGCTCTGCGGTGTCGTTCCGGGACACGCCGGCTTTCGTCCCGCTCCAGTATATAAAATCTCGGCCGCTTAGTCATCAGCCGGGAGTACGCTCCCCGACCGAGTGCCGTCCCGCTTTGTCCCGCGAGTGCCGTCCTGCTTTGCTTCATCCTCAACAGCGAGTGTGTACACGCGCTTGCGGGCGTCGGTGAACGAAAACCGGGAGTCGACGGCGTCGACTTCCTCCAGACGGTTGAGTCCGTAGCGGACCGTCCGCGGCGGCAGCATCGTCTCCTCGGCCAGCTGGCTCTGTGTGAGCCGGTCGTTGTACTCGAGAACCTTCGCGACCAGCTTGGCGCTCGGCGGCAGCTCCGCGACGGCCTCCCAGCCGTCAGATTCCACCGCTTTCGTGTCGGTTGCGCTCATCGTACTCTCCTCTTTTCGATGACGGGTAATAATACTTTCCAAACTATAATTCCTGCTGGTTATTGAATCCGCTGGACTGATAGCTTCGGCGGTGGCTGCCGAAGTTGGAGCCACCCGAAGCCTCTTATAAGCACGGGCGCTAGAAATCCAGTAATGACTGACACTGTTGACGACGTCGACCTCCCCTACGAGGACGGCGCGTCACAGCAGGAGAAACTGGAGGCGCTGGAGGAGCGTCTCGAAATCCTCGAACAACAAAACGAGGAGATGCGGGACAAACTCCTCGACGCTAACGCGGAGAACAACAAATACCAGCAGAAACTCGAGCGGCTCACCCACGAGAACAAGAAGCTCAAGCAGTCGCCGCTGTTTGTCGCCACCGTCCAAGAGCTCACCGGCGAGGGCGTCATCATCAAACAGCACGGCAACAATCAGGAAGCGCTCACCGAGGTTACCGACGACATGCGCGAAGACCTCGCGCCGGACGACCGTGTCGCGGTGAACAACTCCCTTTCCATCGTCAAGCGACTCGACAGCGAGACCGACGTTCGCGCCCGCGTGATGCAGGTTGACGAGTCGCCCGACGTCTCCTACGAGGACATCGGCGGTATCGACGACCAGATGGAGGAGGTTCGCGAGACCGTCGAGATGCCCATCGAAAGCCCCGAGATGTTCGACGAGGTCGGTATCGACCCGCCGTCGGGTGTCCTGCTGCACGGGCCGCCCGGGACGGGGAAGACGATGCTGGCGAAGGCGGTCGCCAACCAGACCGACGCGACCTTCATCAAGATGGCCGGCTCCGAACTCGTCCACAAGTTCATCGGCGAGGGCGCAAAGTTGGTCCGTGACCTCTTCGAGCTGGCTCGGCAGGAAGTGCCCGCCGTCGTCTTCATCGACGAAATCGACGCCATCGCGGCCAAGCGAACCGAGTCGAAGACCTCCGGCGACGCTGAAGTCCAGCGGACGATGATGCAGTTGCTTGCCGAGATGGATGGCTTCGAAGACCGCGGCCAGATATCCATCATCGCGGCGACGAACCGCTTCGACATGCTCGACCGCGCGATTCTCCGTCCCGGCCGCTTCGACCGGCTCATCGAGGTCCCGAAGCCCGACTTCGAGGGACGCGAGATTATCTTCGATATACACACCCGCGACATGAACGTCGCCGACGGGGTCGACTACACCGAACTCGCCGAGATGGCTGACAACGCCTCCGGGGCCGACATCAAGGCGATCTGTACCGAGGCCGGTATGTACGCCATCCGCGACGACCGCACTGAGGTCCGCCACGAGGACTTCGAGCAGGCTTGGCGGAAGATACAGGAGACCGAAGAAGCCGACGCCGACGTCTCCAAGACGTTCGCCTGAGACAGCCCCACGCTTTCTGTTGCTCCCATTTCTTTGCGGTCACCGGTCGGTAGCTATATGTCCGTCCTGTCGCTTCTCAGTTGTATGGACGCCCACTCCGTGATTGACGACTGGGACGTGTCTCGGTTCGACGGTGGGTTCAGCGGTCTCGCCGACCTTCGGGACCGCGGCTTTAGCGGCGCGGTCGAGGCCGGGACGTCGTGGCTCTTTTTCCACGGCGGTGAGCCGCTCGCGGTCGTCTCCGACCTCTCGACCGACCCGCGCCCCGGCGATATCGACGCCTTCGAGGGCGCAAGCGGCCAACTCCACGAACCCGAAGCGCCGGAAGCGGCGGCGCTTTCGGCAATGCTGGCGCTCGATGGCGACGTGCGTGGCCGATACTTTACGGACGATACGTCGCTTGCGACCGTCCACGAGACGCTCTCCGAAGGCGGCTTCACCGGCTACGTTGAACTCTCCGAGAACGTCCTCAGCGGTGACTACTACTACATTTACGTTGATGGCGAGGTCGACCACCTCGGCTTCGTCGGCTCCAGCCAGACACTCTCCGGCGAGGAAGCGAAATCGAAGGCCGAAGGCGAAGTCGGCATCTACGACGTCGTCGGAGTCCAGCTGCCGGCTGTTGATATTCCAGAGCCAGAGCCAGAACCGGAGCCAGAGCCAGAACCGGAGCCAGCCCCAGCCACAGCGGCGACAGCGACCGACGATTCATCGGAACCCTCCCCTGAAGACGAGTCAGCCTCGTCCCCAGCGGCGGAGCCGGACACCCCAGCGACGACGGTCGACGAGAGGCCGGACGAGCGGCCCGACGCTCAAGTGTCTCCCACCACAGACGACGTGGAAGCACGGGCTGACGAAACAGCGACGGAGGACTCGGTGGCCGACGCCGCTGCTGAAGAGCCGGAGTCACCCCCTGCCGAAGAGTCAGCCCCCCCGGATGCTGACTCGTCAGCACATGTCTCCGAAGCGACTGCGTCGGACAGCGACCGCGATACTGCCCCCGACGCCGAGACGCGGAACGATAGCGGTGCGACCGGCGAACAACAGTCCGCCGCCGCTCCGTCCAGCGCCGACGACGATGACGCATCGGCAGGTCCGGCCCAGTCTGAAGACACTTCCGCGGATGCCACGCCCCACAGAGAAAGTACTGACACCGCAGAAAAAGGCCCAGAGCAGTCGCGTAAGCCGTCTTCCTCAAAGGTGAAGGCTGCACGAGCCGGCACGGCCAACCGCCCCGAGGAGCGAACTGACCTTTCCGACGTCGAGACGTGGGCCGTCCCGTCGCTTGACCCCGAACGGAGTAGCATCGACACCGACGATGCGGCCGCCACCGATGAGCGGTCACCGTCGACGACCCACACACAGTCGAAGCCGACACAGAACGGGACAACGTCGACCGACAAGCGGCTTCAGCAACTCAAAGAACAGCACGCCGCAGAAGTCGAAGCGTACGAAGACCGGATAGCGGATTACGAGGCACAAATCGAAGACTACGAGAGCCGGATCGAGTCGCTACAGTCGGAGGTCGACACGCTCGAATCAGAAGTCGAGTCGCTGCGAACCGAACGCGACCGGCTCGAAGAACGCGCCGAGACACTCCAAAGCGAGGGCGACACCGCCGATGTCGCTGGCCGCTCACTTGAGCCGTCGGCGGCGCTCCGACAGACGAGCCTCTTTATTCGCGAAGGAACGCGCGGCGAGGCAACGCTGGAAGACGCCCACGACGGGGTTATCGACCGCGAGACGCTTGAATCGAACCTCCGCATCGAGTACCACACCGAGTTCGACGACGAGGCCGTTACTGTCGACAACCAACCGTTCGAAACGTGGCTCCGCTCGTCGGCTCCCTACGCCTTCGTCGAGTGGCTCATTATCGACCTGCTCTTCGAGATCCGCTCGACCGGCACCGCTGGCGGAATGCGACACCTCTACGATGCGCTTCCCGATGTCGACCGTGTCGGTTTCGATGCGGCTATCGAAACCGAGGGCGAGGACGCGCCGATGTTCGACATCGTCGCGTACGACCGGAAGGGCAACCCGCTCTGTGTTGCCAACTTCGACCAGCGGCGTGAGCCGACCGGTGCCGACCGCATTGAGCCGATAATTACCACTGCGGCGGATGTCTGTGAACATGAGCCGACGCTTGCGGCCGCGTTCGCGGTCACGTCAAGCTACTTCGAGTCCGATGCGATGGACGCTGCCGACGAGGCCACAAGCGGCAGCCTGCTCGGTCGGGACAAGTATCGAAGCTTCGTCAAGCTCTCACGGAAGAACGGGTACCACCTCTGTCTCGTTGAATCCCGCGACGAATCGTTCAACCTGACGCTGCCGGAGCTGTAGACGTTCGCTTGGTCACGTAGCTGACCGCCCCGCCGAACACTATCGCCTGCCAATCGTGGCTGCCCAAGCCCTTCGGCTGGAGCGGAAACGCGCCGACTCGACAGCAAACAGAAGACAAAAAACGGGTTAGCCTTCGATTTCGGGAACGTCGTCGATCTTCATCCCTTCGAGCTTGTCGATGATGTCGTCGACCTTCGAGTCGAGGTCCTCGACGAACTCGATGGTGTCCTCCGTCGTGATTGCACCCTGGCTCGACGGCTCGATGAGGTTTTCCTCCTCGAGGACACGCAGGGAGTAGCGAACCTTGTGGTGGGGGTAGCCGGTCTCGTTGGACATCTTGACGATGCCGATCGGCTCGTTTTCGATTACCATCCGGAGAACACGGAGATGGCGTTCGAGCATATCGACTTCTTTCTCAAGTCGGTCTATCATGGCATTTGTTAACTTGTGTTTGGAGGTTTTAAAGGTTGCTGTCCGAGCGGCGTCGAAAACGGCATCGTGTCGACTCTTGACGAGGTGCATATAAATCCCTTGCGCCCCCGGAAGGATACACGAGCAGGGGCCAGCCGTCCGGTGCGGTGGTATCAGGCGGTGGTAGCGACCACGCCGAACAGACCGTAATCTGTTTACCCCGTTGGCGGGAAATACCGTCCCGATGACCGTAACCATCGTCGGTTCACAGCTCGGCGACGAGGGGAAAGGCGGTATCGTCGACGTCTACGGCGATGCCGTTGATGTCGTCGTGCGCTACCAGGGCGGCGACAACGCCGGCCACACCGTCGTCCACGAGGGCGACGAGTACAAACTCTCGCTCGTCCCGTCCGGGGCCGTCCGCGGGAAAGTCGGCGTCCTCGGCAACGGCTGTGTCGTGAACCCGGAGACGCTCTTTGAAGAACTCGACGCGCTCCGCGAGCGCGGCCTCACCCCCGATGTCCGCGTCGCAGAGCGCGCCCACGCAATTCTGCCGTATCATCGCGTCCTCGACGGTATCGAGGAGGATGTCAAGTCCGATGATGACCTTGCTGCGGGTACGACCGGCCGCGGTATCGGCCCCACTTACGAAGACAAAGCCGGCCGCCGCGGCGTCCGCATCGGCGACCTGCTCGATGCCGAAACGCTTCGTGCCCGGCTGGAGTACGTCGTTCCACAGAAGCGGGCGCTCGTCGAGGATGTCTACAACCTCGAAATCGGTGACGACATCGACGCCGACGCCTTCGATGTCGAGGCGCTTTTCGAACAGTACCGCGAGTTCGGCCGTCGGCTCGACGAGGAAGGGATGACCGTAAACTGCGGTGAGTTCCTCAACGAACACCTCGACAACGGCGATGAAATCATGTTCGAGGGCGCACAGGGAACCTCAATCGACATCGACCACGGTATCTACCCGTACGTCACGTCCTCCAATCCGACCGCTGGAGCCGCCGCCGTCGGCACTGGGGTCGGCCCCACCGTCGTCGGCCGCGGCGAGGTCGTCGGTATCGTCAAGGCCTACCTCTCGCGTGTCGGCACCGGCCCGCTCCCGACAGAGCTCGGGTCCGTCGACGGCCAAACGCCCAACAACGGCGGCCGCCCCGACGAGTCCGACCTCGCGACCTACATCCGCGACGAGGGCGGCGAGTACGGCACCGTCACCGGTCGGCCACGCCGGGTCGGCTGGCTCGACATGCCGATGCTCCGCCACGCTGCGCGCGCAAACGGTTTCACCGGACTCGCTGTCAACCACCTCGATGTCCTCGCCGGTCTTGAGGAGGTCAAGGTCGGCCACGCCTACACACTGGACGGCGAGCAACTGCTGACAATGCCCGCGACCACCGAGCAGTGGGCCGACTGCGAGGCCGAGTTCCGGAGCTTCGACGGCTGGCCGGATGTCGACTGGGGCGCTGTCGCCGACGAGGGCTACGAGGCGCTTCCCGAGAACGCTCGGACGTATCTCGACTACATCGCCGACGAACTCGATGCACCGATTTATGCGGTCGGCGTCGGGCCCGGGCGCGAAGAAACCGTCGTCGTCGAGTCGCCGCTGTAGCGGCGAGCCGAACCTGTTCGGGTTTTAAACTCCTGTACAGTAAAGCGTAGCCGACAGGCTGTGTAGAACCATACTCCGATATATGGGTGCTCCTGTTTCGCCAGCGGTTTGCCAACCCGGTCTACCGATTGAGCTGCTTGCGCCGGGGGTGGTGCTGTGACGCTGGCTCGCATTCGAGTGGACCTCCCGGGCGATGCGTGGGTGTCGACCGTTTCCCGGTCGTTCCCGGATGCGACCTTCCGTCTGCTCGCAACGATGCCAGGTGCCGACCACGGTGAAGCCGTTGTCTCCGTCGAGGCGGACCGTCCGGAAGCGGTTCTGGACGCGATGGCCGACTGTGACCCCGACCACGAACCGAGCCCGGTCTCTCAGACCGACCGTGGGCTTACCGTCCAGCTCGATACCGCCCAGCCCGAGCCACTCCGTGCAGCCAGCGAGTCCGGGCTCCCGGTTGAACCGCCCTGCCGCATCCAGAACGGAACCGCGACAGTCGACCTCCGCGGCAGCCACGACCGGCTGTCGGCGTTCGGACAGCAGCTCGACGCCGCCGGCCTCGATTACGAGGTCGAGTTCGTCGGCGGCTTCGAGGACGGCGCCGACCGCCTGCTCACCGACACCCAGCGGGAGCTCCTGATGACCGCCATCGACCTCGGATATTACGATACCCCACGCGGCTGTACGCTGACCGAACTCGCCGCCCATCTCGATATCGCCAAATCGACCTGCAGCGAGACGCTCCAGCGTGCGGAAGGCAACCTGATAAAGCAGTTCGCCAGAGAGCATTTCAGCGCGCCGGCCCAACCTGCGAGCGATTAGCCCCCGATGTCCGACCAGTTTGACACGCTCGACCGCTCGCACGTCGCCGGTGATGCCGGCGGTGACCTCCGAGCACTCGCCGAGCGCCATGGGCTCGACACGCTCGACCGCGAGACGGCCTGTTCAAGCGGCGAGCCCATCGAGGGCCGCTGGCGCGGCGTTCCGCTTTCGGCGCTGCTCGATGCTGCCGACCCCGAAGCGACCCATCTCGTCGTCGAGGCTGCCGACGGTTTTCGGGTCTGTGTGCCGGTCGCGGACGCCCTATTCGGTATCTTGGCTGTCGAGCGGCTCGATGCGCCCGACGAGGGGCTGCCGCGACTCGTCGTTCCGTCCGTCGATGGTCCCCGGATGGCGAAACACGTTCGACGGCTCGACACCGAGCGGCTGCCGCCGGGGACAGAGCCGGAAACGTTAGAACGGCTCGCCCCCGACTCCGAGTGAATGGCCGACGCCGACCCGCTTGTTCAGTTTGCTGACGCTGCAACGCCGCCCGTCGTCGTCACCGTCGCTGGTCCCAGCGACAGCGGCAAGACGACGCTTGTCGTCGACCTGCTTGCGGCCATCGCTGACGACTACCGTGTCGGGACGGTCAAATCAATCCACCACGACATTGAGCCGGATACGCCGGGCAAGGACACCCACAAGCACCGGACCGCCGGTGCCGAGACGGCCGTCGGAATTACGCCCAGCTATACGTTCGAAGTGACCCCCGGCGGCAAGGCCGACGGTGAAGCACAGGCGCTCGCGGCGACGCTCTCGCGGCTCGCCGGCCGCGGCTTTGACCTCGTTCTCGTAGAAGGATTCAGCGAAGCGCCGCTGCCGACGATTCGGGTCGGCGACCCCGCCGCCCGCGACCATGCGGGTACGGTCATCGGGACCGACGACGACTCGGTTGCAGAGCTGGTCGACCGGCTTGAGGCCCGCATTAAAACGGCTGGCGACGCTTAAGCGAGCATCTCATCCAGAAGCTTCGACTGTGCGGCCGACAGATGGCCTCGGAGCGTTGCCGAATTGATACCGAGTTCGTCAGCGACCTCGCCGGCGTTTGCACCCTTGGGGTGCTCGAAGTAGCCCATCTCGTAGGCGGTCTCCAGCACCTCACGCTGTCGGTCGGTCAGCCGTCCGCGGTCGACAACAACCGTCTCCCCTTCTGTCGGTTCGCTCGACTGAACGAGATGTTCTAGCTGGATACCACCGAACTCCCGCTGTAGCGTCCCGACAATCTCCTGTAGTGATTCAACATCCGCCGGCCGGAAGACGATTCGAAGGCTCCCGTCGACGGCCTCGACATCGGCGACCGGACAGCCGAACGTCTCGATGCGCTGGCAGATGCACGGGGCGTCGCCCGCACGGTCGAACCGATAGATGCTGTACCGGTTGTCTCCGAACACTTTTTCCATGTCGTCCGGCGGGTCGGCGTCCGTGTCGAGTTCGAACTCCTCGACGACGCTGCCGTCGTCGTTCGGGACGCCGCTCCACGACACGTCTCCGACTCTGGCGTCGGCTTCGGCCGAAACGTCGGCGACCGGGCACTGCTCCGGATTCGGTATTTTAACCGCCGCTTCGAGTCCCATACAACGATTTATCGGTGCGGTTGCTTTTGTCCGTCCGTGATTCCCATTTGCTGAGACCTCACACCGGCGACACGGCTCCTCGAAGAGCGACACTCAACAGCAGAACATGAACGGATACAGCAGCGAGACACGGTCGCCGTCGGCGAGTTCAGTGTTCAACCCGTCCAGATGCTCGTTGAACTGTCCGTTGATGGCAACCCGAGCGAACGAACGGGTCTGTTCGCCTTCCGGGTTCTTCGCCCACGCGCCCGGTGGGTCACCGTCGCTCGGTGCCCACCCGCTCGTGGTCGCCTCGGCTTCCGTCTCCGCGATGAGCAGGTCTTCAACATCGTAGTCTCCAAAGAACGCCTGCAGGAATGCCCGAAGCGTCCGTCCTTCAAACGTGTATTCGAGCTCGTGGGTTCCGACCGTGTCTCGGACGTGTCCGGTACAGCGGACCGTGACCGTGGTCGCGCCGCCGGCATCGCCGCCGCAGTCGCCGGCGGCGCTTTCGTCGAGCGCCACCCTCGAAGTATCGCTACCAGCGTCCATACTGGCAGTACTGACTGGGCAAGAAAAGTAGCCACTCCGAATATGTTCGGCAGTGGTCAGTCGGCGCTGGCCGGTGGGCGGGTCCCCTGCCGCTCTGCTTCGTCGAGGTAACACTGCGGGTCGGGGCCGAAGAGGCCGTTCCCCGACGCCAGCGCCCGGAGCCGGGAGCCGCCGCGACAGATTTCTTTGTACTGGCAGTCGGCACACTTGCCGGTGAGGTTCTCCGGGCGGTTCCGGACCGCACGGAGCAGGGGGTTCGACTCGTCTTCCCAGATATCCGAGAACGGCCGGTCGCGGACGTTGCCGAGGCTGTAGGTCCGCCAGAACTGCGTCGGGTGGACGTTCCCCAGACAGTCGACAGCGGCGACACGCTCGCCGGTGGGGTCGCCGCCGTTCTGTTCGAGCCGTTTGTAGACACGCTCGGCGGCTTCGTCTCCGAACTCCCGCCGGGCGTACTCGACAATGTACGCCGCGTCAGCGTAGTTGCCGACCAGTAGCGTCTCGATTTCGTCGCCGTTTCGGTGGGACCGCAGCGTCCGGTCGCAGATGCGCTTTACGACCTCGCGGCGTTCGGCGGCATCGAGGTCGATGTCGCTCAGCGTCTCGCCGCGGCCGCTGTAGGAGAGGTGGTAGAAGCAGAACCGGTCGAGGCCGACATCGGTCAGGAGGTCGACGACGCCGTCGAGGTCGTCGACGTTCTGACCCGTGACGGTATACCGGAGCCCGGTCTTCAGCCCGACGTCAAGACAGGATTCGATGCCTTCGACGGCCGCTTGGAACGCCCCATCGACGCCGCGGAATTCGTCGTTGCGCTCGGCGAGGCCGTCGACTGAGACGCCGGCGTACGCGAGGCCAGCCTCCTTTAGCTCGCGAGCACGCTCCTCTGTCAGTAGCGTCCCGTTGGTCGACAGCACTGGCCTGATACCGGCGTCGGCGGCGTAGGCGACGAGCTCAGTGAGGTCTTCGCGAACCATCGGCTCGCCACCTGAAAAGAGCACGACCGGCGCACCGTAGTCGGCTAGGTCATCGAGCAGCCGCTTGCCCTCCGTCGTCGTCAGTTCGCCGGCTTTGGCCTCGGTTTCGGCGCCGGCATAGCAGTGTACGCACTTGAGGTTGCACCGGTTTGTCGTGTTCCAGACCACGACCGGCCGCCGCTGGGGCTCCTCGGAGACCGGGTTGTCGGTACCCGTGTCGACGTTGTAGCGGAGCTGGTTGCCGTCAGCCGCGTGGTCACAAAGCAGCGTGCTGACCGAAATCATCTGCTCTCACTCCCCGTTGCGGGTTCACCGTCGGCGGCGTCAGGCGTGACGGTCGGTGCGTCCTCTGTGAGCTCTGTCGTCGTATAGCGGGTCACGTCGGCGCTGGGACAGACCCACACGTCCTCGGCGTACCACGCAAACAGGCGGCACGCCAGCTCGTATGCGCCGTCGGCGTCGGGGGCGCGAACGCTCCCGACGTGTCTGAGCGGGTCTTCGCTGTCGCTGCGGACGAACAGCTCCCATTCGCGGCCGTTCGGGGCACGGTCGCCGTCGTCGATTCGTCGTCGCTCCGTCCGTTCGACCATACACAAAGCTAGCGCCTCCGCGTCCAAAACCGCTCTCCCGAAGATGTTCGTCTAATGTCGTGGCTACCTGTCGGCGGCCGCCTGCCGGTCCGGAAGCGGGCCGTCGTACCCGGACGGCCGGTAGGCACACAGCGGGTCGCTCGCCAGCGGGTCACCAGTCACCGCGTACGCCCGCGAGCGGCTGCCGCCGCAGACGTGTCGAAACTCGCAGGCCCCGCATTTGCCCTTCAGACGGTCTCTGTCCCGCAGCGACTCGAAGAGCGTCGAATCCTGATACAGGGAAACGAGGTCGCTGTCAGTGACGTTGCCGGCTGATTTCGGAAGGAACCCTGAGGGGAACAGCTCACCAGTATGTGAGACGAACGCGAAGCCGTCCCCGGCAATGATGCCGCCGCGGCGGCCGATGGCGTCCGCGTCGGGAGCGTCGGTCGCCGACCCGTTCCGCTGGAGCGCGACGCGCCGGTAGTGCGGTGCTTCCGTCGTCTTGACACCGAAGGGAGCCGCCTCGGAGACGTCCTGTAGCCACTCCAGCACTGATTCGGCCCGCTCCGGCTGGATAGGGTCAAGTATCTGCCCTCTGCCCACGGGAACGAGGAAGAAGACCGACCACAGGACTGCCCCGACCTCTGCGACGAACTCCCGGACGGCCGGGAGCGTCTCAACCGTCGTCGCACAGACGGTCGTGTTTGTTTGTAGTGGGATGCCCGCATCGCGGGCGGCCTCGGCGGCCTCACGAGTCCGCTCGAAGCTCCCCGCTTCGCCGCGAAACCGGTCGTGGGCCGTCGCTGGGGCGTCGACACTGAGTGCCATCCGCTGGAGCCCGGCATCGACCAGCGCCGCAATGTTGTCCGGTGTCAACGCTTCGGTTCCACTCGGTGTCAGTGTCATCCGCAGCCCCTGTTTGGTCCCATAGCGGACCAACTCGACGAGGTCATCGCGTTTCATCGGGTCGCCACCCGAAAGAACGACCAGCTGGCCGTCGCCGAACTCGGCCGCCGAATCGAGCAGCCGCTTTCCCTCCGCCGTCGTTAGCTCATCGGGATGGCGGCTCGGCTTCGCGTCGGCCCGACAGTGGTCGCAGGCGAGTTCACATGCCTGCGTTACCTCCCAGATGAGAACGAACGGCCGCTGGGACGTGTCGATGTCGCGTGGAGAGGGGATGGGGGCGCCGGTGCTCATTGTCGGCGGTTACGGCTGCCAGCCTTGAGAAGCCCTTCCCGAACGGGTTCGGCGAAAGTCACTGGATACCGACGACCCAACTGACGGTATGTCGGAAAGCGAGTCGTTTCCGGTGGAAACGTGGCTCGACCAGCTTGGCGGCCCCGTTGACGTGCCCATGTCGTTTCTCGACGCCCGCGAGCTACCGCCGCCGGAGCCGCTCTCGCAGACGTTGGAGCGGCTCCCGGAGCTCGACGACGAGACCGTCTTCGTTCAGTTGAACGACCGGGAGCCGCAGTTCCTCTATCCGAAGCTCGACGAGCGGGGCTACACGTACGAGACGATGTCTGTCGACGACGGCGTCGTGACGGCGATTTGGCTGAGCGCGTAGCGCTGTCCGGCTGCTACGCTGAAAAATACGCCGGTCGGCTAGTGTTTCGGGAAGTGTGCCCGGAACTCGTTCGGTGACGCCTGCTCGACCTCGTAGCCGTCGGCGTCGAACGACTCAACCTCCGCCTGAAACTCATAGAACAGCGGCTTCGGCTCGTGGTCGTTGACGATGGTCAGCGTTTCGCCGGCCGCCAACGCCTCGAAGGCAGCGTGTATCTTCGGATGCCGGTCCGACGGCGGGATGTCACGAACGTCGAGTGTTTCGCCCATACAGTGACGCGTAGCCGCCCCGTAGTCGACGGTCTATCGCCGAACATATTCACGCCGATGGGCGGCGCGTGTCGCTTTCTCATACGTCGGGAATCGCGGCGGCCGTTTTATATGAGGGGCGTGAACCGCAAACTGAGACGCCCATGACCGATATGTCGAGCTCCCAGGCGAGCGGCACCGACGAGGCGATGCGTCCGCACACGCTTGAGGCGATTCCCGCCGACGCGGACGACGCCTGCGGCGAGTACACGTTCGTGCCCCGGGACGCGGAGGGCGACGAGCGGCTCACGCGATGGCTAACAGCCGAGGAAGACGCCATCGTAGACCTCTCCGAGTGGCGCTAGCCGGCAACATATATAAAATCCCCTGGGAACGTGTTCTCCCTACCTCGCAAATACTATAACCGCCCCGGGCCGTTGCTCCGGGTATGGCAATCGACCGCCGGACCGAGATGTCCTCCGAGGAAACCGACGAGTTTCTCGGGACCCACGAGACGGGGGTGCTCTCCCTCGCACGGTCGGACGAGCCGTACTCGATTCCGATATCCTACGGCTACGACCAGTCGGACAGGCAGTTCTACATGCGGCTTATTTCGACCCCACAGAGCGAAAAGCGGCAGTTTCTCGATTCCGCTCCCGACGCCCGTCTCGTTGTCTACGATGAGGCCGACGACACGTACCGAAGCGTCATCGCGACCGGCGTGCTTGAGCGTGTCGACCCGGACGAACTGACGGCCGACGACATCCGGCAGTACGGCGACGCGAGGCGGCCGCTGTTCGAAATCTGGCCACAGCAGAAAGGGAACCTCGATATCGAACTGTACCGTCTCGTTCCCGAATCCCTCAGCGGGCGCGTTGTCGTCGTCTCACGCTGAACGGCCACGCTACCTACCGTGTCGCCTCGGAGGTCGACTCGAACGCCGCCTTCTCGACGCCCGTTGTACAGACTGGACAGCCGCTGGAGAGAATTGCCTCGCGCATCGAGCCGTTGACCTCGATTTCTTGGCCGCAGCCCGGACAACTGAAGATATACTCACTCATTGTTGTGCTCTATGCTGTGTGTAGTCCGGTGTCCGGTCGCGGCCGATAAATATCGGTCGTCTGCCGGCCGCCTCCGTCCGACAGCAGCCGCCGATGCGATTTCTGTACCACTGTTTCCTCCATCAGTCGTGTTCGACGTCGATATCCGGGTATGTATCGTCAAGTCCGTCTTCCGCTTGGAACTCCGTCTGTGGCTCGTCGTCGACGAGCCGGCTCCCCGTTCCACCATCCTCCTGTTGCCGCTCAGTGACGGATGTCTCGCCGGTCACTGAAAGGAAAAGCGAGCGCGCGTCGCGTTCGCGCTCTGCCATCCTCAATCACCCGTGGCAGGCGACGCAGTTGCCCGCGAGATGCCGACGGTCACGCCCTCCGACTCACACAGCGAAATCGTCACGTCGTCGAAGGTTCGGCGATACTCGCTTGCGTGTTTTCCGTTCGTGCTGATTCGGACCCGCTCTTCGAGGAGCCCGGCGTCCGTCAGTTGCTCGACTTTTCGGTAGGTCGTCGACCGCGGAATGTCGCACCGCTCTGTGAGCTCTTGTGCGGTCAGCGCCTCGTCCGTTGTCGCTTCGAGCAGCGCCCGACAGTCCGGGTCCTCAAGCGCCGCGAGGACTGCTTCGCAGTCGCCCGGCGTCGCCGTGTCACGTTGCGTCGTTCGCGTGGGGTCGTTCCGATGGAGTTCCGCTGACATAGTTGTACGATAGAGGTAGATGACTGCATAATGTGACCCCAAGTATACGGGTAGTTTTAAAACGGGTCGGATGAATCCCGCACCCGGGGACAGACTTAGGTGGCCCCTTGCATAAGACGCGGTGATGAGCGCGGGAATTCGTGCTGAGGTCCGCGTCGACGGTGGCGGGAGCTGTCCGGTCGCCGTCGCGTCCGCAGACGCCGGCACGCCGACGTATTCGGTCGCCCGCAGCGTCACCGGAAGCGACCCCGACCGCGTCACCGAGGAGTTCATGCTCGCCGCCGAGGGAACGCCTGACGCCGGAACTGACCTCGAAGCCGTCTTCGACTACGGTTCGAAGACGATGTACCGGTTCTCCCGCGAACGCGGTGTCGGCTGCCCCTGTGAGGTAATCGAGGTGGAGGACTGTCCTGTCGTCGACATCCACACGCGGGACGGGAACCTCCACCTCGTCTTCCATGCGGCCGACATGGAGACGCTGCAGGAGGTCATTTTCTCGCTCCGAGAGCGGTTTCCCTCCGTCGACGTACAGCGGCTCCTCCGTGACCAACACGAGGCACCCGAGGACAACCTGATACTCCTCGACCGGAGTCGGTTGACCGACCGACAGCGCGAGGTGCTGGAGACTGCCCACGAGATGGGCTACTTCGAACATCCCATGGGCGCAAACGCCGGCGAGGTCGCCGACGAACTCGATATCACCACCTCGACATTCTCCGAACACCTCGCGGCCGCACAGTCGAAGCTACTTGACGCTATTCTGGATGCGTAGGGTGTCTCGCCTCCGGCGCGCTTTCGCGTCTCCCGGTGGCAACGGTACCGAAGGCGTCGGCAGATACCGCCGCCCCACAGACGACACACCCCTCGTCCAGCAGCGCCGTCCGCATCGGCGGCGTCACCGGAACCTCGCTGCGGCACTCCGGACAGACGAACGTCGCGTCGGCGTCGCCTTGACTCATACATACCACTACGGCAAGCCTCCCTATAGGGGCGACAGTTCTTCCCACCCGGCGGGAACGGTTCCCGCTGACTTGCTGTGAACACAGGGTTTACGCCGGTGACTCACGAACCGACGCCCATGCCAGAAGTCGAAGTGTCGCTTCCCGACCGTATCGACAGTGAAATCGCCCGACTCGTCGACCAGGGCGAGTTCCTCAACCGCGAGCAGGCCGTCGAGGAACTGCTCTCGATGGGCGTTTCCGCGTACGCGCCCTCGGACTCGTCCGACGAACCGGCCGACGAGGATATTTTCACCCAGATGACAGACGATCAGCAGGACCCGGCCGCCCGCGAGGACGACCCGCAGGGCGACGAGTACACCTTCTGATACTGTCGGAGCTTTCGGCCGGCTTTTCGGAGACGGAAGCATTCAAACCGCCAACGGCCTACTCTCCCGGTAGTTATGAGCACGACCGCACTCGCCGTCTCCGCAGCGATGGAGTTCTTCCCGCGGGGTATCTCTCACTACCTCGTCGGGGGATTGCTCATCGGGCTCGGGACCGTTGTTATCTATCTCGGGACCGGTATCATCGCCGGCGCGAGCACGTTCCTTGAATCGACGCTGTCCTACGTTTCGAAACAGGACCGGTTCCAGCAGCCGCGCTTTGTCGGCTCCCGCGACTGGCGTATCGTTTTCACACTGAGCATCGTCGCCGGAGCCGCCGTGTACGCTATCGGCTTTCAGGGCGAGGCGTGGTCGCTTTCGGGGAGTGTCTGGACGACCGAGGTTGAAGCGTGGCGGCTGTTTGTCGGCGGGCTCCTCGTCGGCGTCGGCACCCGTCTCGGAAAGGGCTGTACCTCCGGCCACGGCATCTGCGGTGTCGGCTCCGTCTCGACAACCTCGATACTCAACGTCGGCATCTTCATGGTCATCGCCATCGGCACCGCGCTTGCCATGGTCGCGCTCGGACAGGGGGTGTCACCGGTATGAGTGACGACCGCCACCCGCTGTTCATGCCGTTGGTCGTCGTCGGGGGGCTGCTTTTCGGGTTCGGTCTCGGATACAGCCAGATGGCCCGTCCCGAAATCGTCCTCTCGTTCCTCGAACTCTACGACCTCGGGTTGCTGTTCGTGATGGGCGGCGCTATCGCGGTTGCAGCGCCGGTGTTCCTGCTCGCATCGCGGTCCGGGAAGTCCGCACCACTCACCGGAGCGGCCTACACTCGCCGGCTGAAACGGCTCGACCGAAACGTGCTCGTCGGCGGTGTTGTCTTCGGCATCGGCTGGGGACTGTCGGGCATCTGTCCCGGCGCGGCCTACGCCAGCCTCGGAATCGGCAATTATCCGATGCTGTGGGGTGTCGCCGGTATGTTCATCGGCGCGTACGGACAGGGTGCCCTCAGGTCAATGCTCGCCAGTGGTGACGCGGGCTCGGCCATTCGCGAGTAGCGGCCGGACCTACGCACCCAGCGGCGTTGCGCTCCGGTAGACGTACCGCATCGGGAGCCCGCGGTCGTCGGTTGGCGGGTCGGCCGGCAGCGACCGGAGCGTCCCGGGGCCGGGGCGAACGGTGAGCCCAAGCGCAACAGCATCAATGACGGCCGGAATCGGGAGCCGATGGCCTTCGGTCGCCTCAGCGACAGACTGCACCGTCGGCGGCCCGTCCCGCTCGAACGACGCCAGCGTCCGCATCCGCTCGGCGTAGCCGGCAGCGACGTCCGGTGGGTTCTCCATCGGCTCGCCCGCGAAAGCCCGATAGCACAGCTCCGGGTGCGCCTCGACGATGGCCGGCCGCGCCTCGTCGATGGCGTCGAGAAACGCATCGACAGCCGCGGCCGTCGACGACCGCTCGAAGGCGGCCTCGTCAAGCCGCTCGCCCGTCTTCCGCTCGTGGGTGCGCGCCGCTGCCCGGTAGCGTTGCTTCCGGGTCGCTTCTCTGACCGGCGCCCCGACGATGGCGTCCGCACGGTCGCCGAGAAGTTGCCGCGCTGCTCGCTCGTTCGGCCGCGGCGCGGCGTCCGCAGCCAGCCCGACCGGTGCGTCGACGGCGATTCGGACGGCGCTTTCCTCGTAGCGCGTCCACAGCTCGCCGATTCCCTCGAAGACAGCCGCGTGGTCGTACCCGGACTCGGTGTAGGCCGCCGCAAGCCATTCCCCGTCCCGCACGACGGCGCCGACGTAGTGGTCGCTCACGACTGTCCGCTACCGGCCGAGCCACTGTATGTGTATCGCTGCCCCGGTAGCCGCGGTGTCGCCTGTCTTTGCTGTCACTCGTGGGGGTGGAACCGCTTGACTGCACGGTCGACGGCGTCGGCGTCGCCGAGGAAGGTGATGTGGTCGCCGTACTCGATGCGGTCGTCAGCGCTTGGAACGCGGGTATCGTCCCCGCGGCCGATGACGGCGACGATACAGCCGCTCGGCATCTCGGCGTTCAGCTCCCGAATGGTCCCTCCCGCGAGCTCTTCGGCGGTCATCTCGACTTCCTGTACGTCGTGGTCGTCGCCGAGTTCCGTCATCCAGTGGGCGATGGCCGGCCGTTCGATTTCGTTGTCGATGGCAAACGCCGTCGCCATCGGCGCATCAATCGCTGTCACGCCCACCGTCTCGAAGGCGTCGACGTTCTCCGGCTGGTTGACTCGCGAGAGGACGTTCTCGATACCGAACTTCGAGCCGGCGAGTTGACACACCAGCAGGTTCCGGTCATCGTCAGCCGTCGCCGCGATGACGCGCTTTGCGTCTTCGATACCGGCCGCCCGGAGCACGTCCGACTCCGTCGCATCGCCTTGGTGGACGGTAAAGCCAGCCTCTCGCGCCCGCGCCAGTTCCTCGTCGTCCTGCTCGACGATGACGACGAACTCACCCCGCCTCTCTAGCCGTGTGGCGAGCGCCCGGCCGACCCGACCGCCGCCGACGATTATCGTTTTCATAGGTGTCACTCCGAAGAAATCCCCCAACTGCCGTGCCAGCCCCGCCTCGACGACCACCGTCGCGAAGATGACGATGAAGACAGCGCCCAAAAGCGTCTGGCCCGTCGCTGCTGCCTCCGGGTCGCCGGTTGCCGCCAGCTCGATTGCGAAAAGCGTCGCGACGCTCGCTGGAATGATGCCTCGCGGGCCGACAGCGCTCAAAAAGAGCCGCTCACCGTTGGTGAACCGCTCGATGTCGTACGTGGCGACTGCGATAGCCAGCGGACGGACCACGAGCGTGACCGCGAGGACGACACCGACGCCAGCGACCCCCAGCGCGGCGATGGTGTCGATATCGATGAGCGCCGCAAGCGATATGAACACGAACGAAAGCACCACAAGCGTCGCATCACGACCGAACTCGGCCATCTCTTCCCGATGTGGAAGCGGGAGATTACCGAGAACGATGCCGGCTGTTGCCGCCGCCGCAATCCCAGCCTCCGGTGCGAACGCCTCGGCGGCTCCGTAGGAGCCGACCGCGGCGGCCAAAAAGAGGAACCGGGAGGCCTGCGGCGCGTTTCCGGGCGTGATATCGGCGTTGATGACAGTGTACACGATACCCGCGATGGCGAGGCCGACACCGACGCCGAGCCCGAACCGAGCGGCAAAGCCGGCGACGCCCGCGGCGAGACCGCCGTCCCCCGTCACGAAGACATCGAAGATGACGACGGCCGCGATGGCGGCGGTCACGTCGTTGAAAATCCCCTCGCTTTCCAGCAGCGAGGAGACGTGTTCGCGGACGTGGACGACCTCAAGGATGGGTGTAATGACGGTCGGTCCGGTCGCAACGAGCAACGCACCGACGAGTAGCGCTGTCGGCCACGGTGCGTCGGCGAAGACGCGCATGGCCGCCGCCGTTCCAAGGAGCGTCAACACGGCCCCGACCGTCACCAGCCTCGCCGTCGCTACTGAAGACTCCCGCAGTCGCTCGGTGCGAAGGTCGAACGCCCCGTCGAAGACGATGACCGAGACACAGAGGCCGACAACGACGCTGAGGCCGTCGCCGAATGTATCGAGTGTGACGATTCCGGCCCCGGACTCCCCGACAGCGAGGCCGATAGCGATGAGAAACAGCACACTGGGGACCTGCAATCGACGAGCCAGCAGCTGGGCTGCGATGCCAGCCACTAAGATGCCGGCCACTATCGGCAGCGCGTCTGCGGCCACAGTTGATTATCTCAGGAACGTCAGTTAAGATTCCGCGTCTCGGCAACCGATGCTGTGTCGACGTTACATTCGGTCGACAGCAACTCGACCCGCGTTGCCTCTCCCCCGCCGACTGCTTCCACCGGGCGCTCGACAGCGTAGACCGTGAGTTGAGTGACGGCCTCACCGGATTCTGCCGCCGCCTGTTGGCAGAGATACGCACCGAGCGGCTGTCGTTCGCTGTCGCTTGCGAACCGCATCTCGTTGAGATACCGATGCCACAGCGTCGACGCATACGTCTTTGCGGCGTCCGGCGGTGGGTCCCACGTCACCGCGGAGCCGTCGAAGGCGTCGACCGTTTCGCCGGTCTCGAACGTTGTCGGTGCAACGAACCATCGCGTTTCCGTCGGCGGCGTCGGCGAAAAGAGCGTCCACGCGTAGTCGGGGGCGTCGACCCGGTCGGTTTCGGTGTCGACCGCCGCCCCCATCGGCCACACAACGGTGACGACCAAGACGACAACGAGCACGACTACTGCCGCCCGACGGCCGCCCTCCCGAAGCCGCTTCGGCGGTGCCGGTAGGGAGGGCAGCCGTTCGACGGCCGTACGGGACACCACCTGTCGGCCGCCGAGGATAGCCTCGATTCGGTCCCAGACTGTCGACGGCAGATACAGTAGCAGTATCGCCCAGACGACCGCCGGGAAGAGCCCGAGCCGCATTGTCACGAACATCCCGAAGTGGGCAGCAGCAAAGGCCGCCACGACGGCCACCCGCCGCCAGCCGGTCAGCACGACCAGCAGTGGCGCGGCGGTCAAAAGCAGCACCCACGACCAGTTGACCGCGACGAGGACCGTCGGAAACGCCGCGAGCATCGGACCGAGCCAGACGGCAAACTGTTCGAGGCCGAGCGCGTACTGGACCGCCTCCCCGCGCATCCACGCCTCGCTTTGGTATTTGAACACCGCGTTAAACAGGTAGACGACCACGAGCTGTGCCAGCACGACGGCCGTCGCCAGCGACGCGACGTACTGCCGTGGCTGCCGGTCGCGGCGGAGCGCGTCGACCGACCACCGCTCGCCGAGCGGCAGAAACACCGCAAGCGCGAGCAGCACGACCAACAGCGCGTCGCCGCCGTTCAGAAGATACGGATTGCGTGCATGCAGCGATGCGTGTAGTGCGGCTGTCGCCGCCGTTGCGAGACGGGTGTGGTAGCCGACAGCGAGGACGAGGGCAACGAGCCCTGAAAGCAAGAACAGCACCGTCTGCCCGACCGCGGAGCCGGTCACCGTGTGTATTGACGCGACGGCTAGCCAAGGGTACTCCGCTGCAAGTGCCCCTCTGGGGAGCGTGCCGGCGTCGGTGTAGAATGCCGGAATTCCCCGCGCGCGGAACAGCAGGTCGGCGATGACAAGCAGCGCGACAGCGACCCGGAACGCAGCCAACGCTCGCGCGTCGATGCCGAGCCGGTGGCGGAGCCAGCCGCTAGTGTCGCTTTCGGCGGTGGGCGGCGGGGACACACGTTCGGGTCGACCGGTCCCGATAATAGGTTTTGTGCCGCGTCCCGACGACCCCACGTCGTTCAGAACAGCGATTCGCTTTCGGGGAGGACTTCGGCCGGGCCGCCGACCTCCCAGACGCGCGTGTCAACGCCGAGGGCAGCGATTGCGTTCTCGACGCGGTCGACGTGGTCGGCGGTCGTGTTGACGTAGACAGACGCCCCCGTATCAGTCGAGAAGTAAACCGGGATGTCGTCGTCTTCGCGCAGCGTGCGGACCGTCTCGAAGACCGAAAGCGTCTCGGGCTGCCAGTAGACCCAGCCAGCGGGGCCGGTCATCGTCGTCGCCGCCAGCGAGAGCGAGTCGTGTTCGGCCAACTCGAAGACCCGGTCGAAGTCGTTTTCGCGGAGCGCGTTGCGCATCGTCGCTATTTGCTCGTGGATGTGTGCGAGCCGGGCCTCAAACATATGGCTGTCTGCGGCCTCCTTGTGGGCCTCCTCGGTGTGTTTGAACGCGGGTATCTCGGCGGCGACCGTCCGGAGGTCGTCTTCGAGGTCGGTATCTAGCCGCTCGGAGTAACAGTCCGCGTCGTCGAGGCCGGTGTATAGCTGTGAGAACGCGCCGGTGACCGCGCGCGCGGCCGACGAAGAGCCGCGGCGTGCGACGGTCGATATTTCCGGATGTGAAAGCTCCAGCCCCGCAGCCTCGACGAGTGCGACCGCGGCGGCCGCAAAGCCGGACGACGACGAGCCGAAGCCGATGTTCGTCGGAAAGTCGTTTTCGGATTCGAGCCGAACGCGGTGGTCGATGTCGGCCACGTCGCGAACGTGGTCGACGACGGCCCTGATTCGTTCGGCACCGCGACCGTCGACAACCTCGCCGTCGACGACGTAGCGGTCGGCATCGCGCTCCGGTTCGAACGCAGCGGTCGTCTTCGAGTGGCTGGGTGCGGTACAGACGGAGATAGAGTCGTGATACGGGAGCCGAAGCTCCTCGTTTCGCATCCCGTGGTACTTGACGAGCCCCTGAATCGGGTGGGCCTTCGCGGTCGCCTTCATACTACGGCTCGGGTGCGTCTCCGGCTTAATAGGTTCGGAGCCGCGGTCGCCGGGAGGCTTCCACCCCAGTCAGGGCCACGACCCGGCCTCGTCGTAGGCCGAAAGCACCCGCCGAAGCGCGACGACGTAGGCGGCCGTCCGGAGGTTCGGCAGGTCACGCTCTTCATAACAGTCGATGAGACCATCGAAGGCCTCGACGATGTGGCGTTCGAGTTCCTCATTGACCCGCTCTTCCGTCCAGTAGAACCGCTGGCGGTTTTGCACCCACTCGAAGTAGGAGACGGTCACCCCGCCGGCGTTGGCGAGGATGTCCGGGATAACGAGCACATCCTTTTCGGTCAGGATGTCGTCGGCGGCGGGCGTCAGCGGGCCGTTCGCCGCTTCGGCGATGATGTCTGCCTGGACATCGGCCGCGAGGTCGGCGTCGATAGCGTTTTCCAGCGCCGCGGGCACGAGCAGGTCGACATCGAGGGTCAAAAGCTCCTCGTTTGTCAGCTCCTCCGTTGCGTCGTCGTAGCCCGAGACCGAGCCGGTCTCGTTTTTGAACGCCTTGACGTCGTGTGCGTCCAGCCCGGACGGATTGTACACCGCTCCGGAGGAGTCGGAGACGGCAACGATGTTCGCGCCGTGGTCGTCCTGAAGGAGTTTGGCGGCGATGCTCCCGGCGTTGCCGTATCCCTGTACGGCGACCGACGCCCCCGGCAGGCTCTTGCCGAGGTAGTCGAACGCTTCGCGGGCGGTGAGCATTGTCGACCGGCCCGTCGCCTCGACGCGGCCGCGGGAGCCGCCCGACTCTATCGCCTTGCCGGTGATGACGCCCGGTGCCGTGGTGTTTTCGAGCGTCTCGTAGGTGTCCTTTATCCAGTTCATCTCCCGCTGGCCGGTGTTGACATCCGGTGCGGGGATGTCGCGGTCCTCGCCGATGAGCGGTCGGAGCTCCTCGGCAAACGCCCGCGTGATGCGTTCGAGTTCGTCGGTGGAGTACTCTCGGGGGTCGATGACGATGCCGCCCTTGCCGCCACCGTAGGGGATGTCGACAACGGCACACTTGTAGACCATCCAGCCGGAGAGCGCCTTTACTTCGTCGCGGTCGACGTCGGGGTGGTAGCGGATGCCGCCCTTGTAGGGGCCGCGGTCGCCGTTGAACTGCGAGCGATAGGCCCGGAAGACGCCTATCGACCCGTCGTCGAGTTCGACGGAGAGGTTCGTTTCCAGCACACGCTCGGGGTTTTTGAGCCGTTCGACGACATCGTCGCCGACATCGAGGTGTTCGGCTGCGTCATCGATTTGCTCCTGTAAACTTTCGAACGGGTTGACATCCTCGGCCATGGTTTGAGCGTCAACCAGTTAGCGCTTAAGCGTGGCGACACCCCCGCGGAGACACAAAATTTGCCACCGATATGGAAAACCGTGACACTCCGATGTGACCGCCCACATCGGCTCGGTATTTGCAGGCTGTCGAGGCGAATGCCACGGGGCTTGACCCCGAGGCGGTTCACCCGCCGAAGCACTCATCGTACTCGACGCTCACATCGGCCGTTGCCGCCGGCACATGCTCGGCGACGGATGCTGCGACCACTTCGACCGGCGATGGGGACGGACGCTCGAAGGCGTCTGCTCTCCGCCATGCCGCCTCGACAGTCCAGTCGTCGTCGATGAAGAAGGCGGCCCGCTCGGGGACGTTGTAGTGGCCTTCCCACTCGTCTTGCTTGACGCCATAGTAGTCAGCCGCGCTGGCTCCGTCTCCGAGAAACGCCATCGGAAACCCGTGGTCGTCGGCGTACGCCGCGGCGGCGTAGATGCTCTCCATCGAGACGACCCACACCTGCAATCCCTCGCAGTCGTGCCAGCCGGCTCGGTTGATGGCGGCGAGCTCGGCGGTTGCCGTCGGCACGAACGGCGACGGCACGAACCACAGTAGGACCGCATCGCCGTTCTCGATGGGCCGGAACAGCTCGTAGACATCGGGCTCGCCACGCTCGACCCCCGGGAGTGCGAAATCCGGCGCAGTCTCGCCTTCGCGTATCATGGTCCCGTCTCCGCCGCCCCGTGGCTTGGGTCTGCCGGCTGCGGACACAAACCGTACACAACTGGCCCCATGCTGTTTGGTACCGAACTAGACTCAAGCGCTAAATACGAGGACTGTGTAGCCTCAACTATGTACGAGACGGTCGTCGACGGCGGGATCAGCCTCGTTGCCCAGTACGGGCTCGTGGTCCTGCTGATTGCCTTCGTCCTCGAGGGCGCGCTCGTCGGCAAGCTCATCCCGACGCGGGCGCTCTTCGTTGCGGCCGCCCTCGTCGTCGGTAGCGACGCCGTCGGGCTGGCGGCCGTCGCCGCCGTCGCCGTGGTCGGCGCGACGCTCGGGCAGGCGGTGCTTTTCGTCGCCGTCCGCCGGACCGACTGTTCCGTCGAGTCGCTGCCGGGGCCCACCGACGCGGCCGGCGGTGCTGTCGTCGGCTGGTTCGACCGCTGGGGGCTGCCCGCGGTCGCCGTCTCGAACGCTCTGCCGGTCGCCCGTGGTTCGCTCACCGTGCCAGTCGCGATGACCGACGAGAGCGTCCTCCGGTTCTGTGGGTCGTCGGTCCTCGGCTCATCGGTGTATGCGGTCGGCCTCGTCGCGGTCGCCGCCGGGCTTGACGTGCTTTTCAGCCTTCTCTGAACCGCCCGAACCGGCCAGCCGCCCGGGCTTGCGAAGCCACTAAGGCCGCGCTGGCCCACACTCAATGTATGCAAGCGCTCGTCATCGTCGCCCACGGGTCGCATCTGAACCCTGACGCGAGCACGCCGACCTACGACCACGCCGACACGATACGCGAAACTGGCGTGTTCGACGAGGTACAGACCGCCTTCTGGAAAGAGGAGCCGTCCTTCCGGGAGGCGCTCCGAACCGTCGAAAGCGACGAGGTCTACGTCGTCCCGCTTTTCATTTCTGAAGGGTACTTCACCGAGGAGGTCATCCCTCGCGAACTCCGCTTGGACGGCTGGGAGACCGCCGAATGGGACTCCGACGGCACGAGCGCCACCCACGCGACGCTGACCGCCGCCGATGTCGACAAGACCGTTCATTACTGTGGCCCGGTCGGTACCCACGACGCGATGACCGATGTCGTCGTCCGACGCGCCGAAACCGTCACCGACGACCCCGGTGTCGGCGACGGGTTCGGGCTGGCGGTCGTCGGCCACGGCACCGAGCGCAACGAAAACTCCGCGAAGGCAATCGAGTATCACGCCGACCGAGTCGCCGAGATGGACCGTTTCGACGAGGTGAAAGCGCTGTTCATGGACGAAGACCCCGAAATCGACGACGTGACCGACTTCTTCGAGACCGACGACATCGTCGTCGTCCCGCTGTTCGTTGCGGACGGCTATCACACCCAGGAGGATATCCCCGAAGACATGGGACTGACCGACGACTACCGGACCGGCTGGGAGACACCAGCCGACGTCGACGGCCATCACATCTGGTATGCCGGTGCCGTTGGCACCGAGGGGCTCATGGCCGATGTCATTATCGAGCGTGCCGCCGACGCCGGCGCGGATGTCGGCGACGCCATCGAGGAAGTCCGCCGCCGTACCAAGGTCGCAACCACAGACGTAAACGCCAGTGCGGGTGACTGACGTGAACGACGACCAACTTGCGGCGCTCGTCGCGGCGGCCGACGACGGCGTCGATTGTGACGGCCTCGTTGTCGAACGAACCGAAGCGGGCTACCGATTTGAGACGCCCGGGACAACCCACGAGGAACTCTCGGAAGCAGCATTTCGGGATGTCGCCGCCGAGAACCCGTGGTTCGTCTCGAACTGGTATTACTGGCGTGCGCGCGACCGGCCGGAAAGTGAGGTTAGCTTCCTCCGATGGCTGGAATCGGCCGACGACCGCTCGGTTCCCGAGCGGTACGAAGGGTTCGCCGCCGACGGTCTCAACGCCTCGTGGGGCCAACTCCACATCGACATCGGACTCGGCGACGACGGCCATCGAGTTTACACGCTCCGCAACGAGGCCGATGCCAGCGCCGACACGGAGGCGCTTGCGGTGCATACGGACCCGCTGGACGCCCGGCACCTCGTCAAGCACGACAACGACGGCCGGTTCCGGCCGCTGAAGACCGCGCCGACGCTACCGACCGGCTGGGCCTTCGTCGACCTTGATGGCCGCGCGCTCGCCGAGACTGTCGAGTACATCTACCCGGCGACGATAGCCAACTGGCATCTCGAACGGCAGGGCGACCTCGATGTCAGCCACTGGCGGGAGACGATGGAACGACAGTCCGGCATCTACAGCGTCATCAAGACGTGGGACCGTGGCGAGGGGTACGAACACGTAAACTGGGTCGCCGAAGCCTGCTGTGACGACAGCCAGTGTCTCAAGCGCCGCGAGTGGCAGTACGACGACGAGACCGACCTCGATGTCGACGGCGGGGACGGCGAATTCCCGTGTCGGGAGCCCTGTTCGCTCGTCGTTACTGCCGCCCGCAAATGGACGAAACTCGAAGGCGAACAGTCACAGACCTACGAGTTCGAACTCACGCCGAGCGAGAAAGAACAGGTCGAAGAAATCATCGACGCCGTCGCCGACGGCGAGGCCGACGACATCCGAGAAGCGGATATCTACGAGGGAGCAAACCGCTATCGGGCGCGGTTCCTGCGCGCAAAGCGGTTCGACGACGACGGACGGTTCTGTGGCGTCCCGACAGACGATACGTAGCTACGGCAGCGCCGCCTCAAGCCGCTCGATGTACTCGTCGTTGCCGACAAAAAGCGGCGTCCGTTCGTGAAGCTGTTCCGGCTCTTTTTTGAGCAGCGAGCCGTCTCCGTCGGAGGAGGCTCCGCCGGCGGCCTCGACGATGGCGGCGATGGGGTGGCCCTCGAACAGCAGCCGGAGCTTCCCCTCGGGGCGGTCTTCGAGGCCGGGATAGCCGAAGACGCCGCCGTAGGTGAGCACCTGGTTCACGTCGCCGATCATCGCGCCGCCGTACCGGAGCTTCAGCTCCGAGGCGACCGACTCGACGTAGTCGGCGAAGGCGGGCGTCCAGTTCGGGACGCGGCCGCCGAAGCCGTAGACAACTGGGTCCGACGGCAGCGTCAGGTCATCCGTGACGACCGTACGGGTGCCGTCCTCGTCGATGACTGACTCGGTGACCGTTCCATCACGGGCGGTGATGAGCGTGGTAATCGGCCCATAGAGGACGTAGCCGGCGGCGACAAGCGCGTCGCCGGCGGCCGGCAGCGGCTCCTCGTAGACGCCGAAGAGCGTCCCCATCGTGTTGTTGGATTTGAGGTTCGAGGAGCCATCAAGCGGGTCGGCAGCGACGTGGTAGCGGCCTCCCTCGTCAGCCTCGATAACCGACTCCCGCTCCTCGCTGGCGTAGCTGCCGACGGCGTCGACATCGAGGAGCCGCGCTTCGAGGAGTTCGTCGGCGTACACGTCGGCTTCGAGCTGCCGCTCTCCGGAGGGGTTCTCGTCCGCCTCGTAGACGCGGCGGCCCGTGAGGCCGTCGCGCACGTCCGGTGCCGTCGAGACGACGACGTCGACGATATCGTCGATGGCGTCTGCCATCGGTTACTCGGCGGCGTCAAGCGCCTCGTCGACGCTTGCTTCCTCGAAGATGACCGCTTCAAGCGCGTCGAGGATGCGGGTCGGGTTCTCCCGCTGCCAGACGTTTCGGCCAACTGCCAGCCCCTTGCCGCCGGCGTCGATGGTCTGCTTGACGCTTTCGAGGAATTCGCGGTCGGTGGTTTTCGAACCGCCGGACATGACGACCTTCGTCTTGCCCGCCATCCGGACGGCATCCTCCATTGCCGACTTCGAGCCGGGGTGTTTGACCTTCGCGATGTCAGCGCCGAGTTCCAGCGCCAGCCGCGCCGCGTACGCAATCGTCGAGGGCTTGGTGTCGTTTTTCAGCCCCTGCCCGCGCGGGTACGACCACATGACGGTCGGTAGGCCGTGGTCGCGGGCGGCCTCGTGGACGTCGCGGAACTCCTCGGCCATCTCGACTTCCTTGTTCGAACCGCCGTACAGCGTGAAGCCGACGGACGAAGCGCCGAGTTCGGCAGCGTAGTCGACAGAGCAGTTGACCGCCGAGTCGGGCTCGCCCATCCAGAGGTTGGAGGTGCCGTTGAGCTTGACCATCAGGTCGACGTCGTCTTCGTAGCTCGGATAGTACGCTTCGGCGACGCCCTTCTGGACGGCAACGGAGGTGACTGCGGGGTGGGTAGCCGCTTCGAACGTGCGCTCGGGGTCGGCGCTTTCAGGGACATCCTTGAAATCGACCGGACCGTGTTCGAGGCCGTGGTCGTAGGCGAGGATGAGTGCCTTCCCGTCCCGACACAGCGGGGTGTCGTCGATCGGAATCATATAGGCGAGTGTCCGGCGACGGAGGCAAAGAAGATTCTGGTCTGGACGGCCCCACGCGCCGCCCTAACGTGGTCTCGACAGCAGTCGGGTTATCGTTCCGGCCCCCGTCCCGATGTCTGTCGGGATGTTCTGCTCTCTGGCGGCCTCGCACGCCCGTCGGACTGGTTGAGGGACCGTTCGGTTCGGTTCTCGTCGACGGTTTCCTAGGCGACGAACTGTTCTCCGACGAGAAACTTCCACGGTGTGGAAAGATGTGCCGCGAGAGGAAGCCTCAAGCACAGAAAGGAAACGTAAAGTACGGATAGCCGAAGGAATAGGCATGGACTTCGCGCTCACAGCCGAGCAACGACAAATCAAGGACATGGTCTCGGAGTTCGTCGACGAAGAGGTCGTTCCTGTCGCGGATGAACTCGACAAGAACGACGAGTTCCCGTGGGACCTCGTCGACGAACTCGCCGAACTCGGCCTGATGGGGATGCCGTTCCCCGAGGAGTACGGCGGTGCCGGCCTCGACTATCACGCCTATCCGGCCGCGCTAGAGGAAATCGCCCGCGGCTCCGGTGGCCTCGGCACCATCGTCGCCGCCCACATCTCGCTGGCCGGCAACATGGTCTACAAGTTCGGCAATGACGAACAGAAAGAGGAGTACCTGACGCCGCTGGCGCAGGGCGAAGAAATCGGTGCGTTTGCGCTTTCGGAGGCGGGTGCGGGAAGTGACGTTCCCGCCATGGGGACGACCGCCGAAAAAGACGGCGACGAGTACGTTATCAACGGCGACAAACTCTGGATTTCCAACGGCTCTGTCGCTGACACGGTCACGGTGTTCGCCAAGACCGACCCCGAGGCCGGCAACAAGGGCATCTCGTCGTTCATCGTTCGGCCCGACACGGACGACGGCTTCTACGTCGAAGGTACCGAAGACAAGCTCGGCGACAAAGGCTGTCCGACCGCCGAACTCCGTTTCGATGACCTCCGCATCCCCGAGTCCCGGCTCCTCGGCGATGAGGGACGAGGGTTCGTGCAAGCGCTGAAGACGCTCAACGGCGGCCGTATCACCATCGCCGCCCGCTCTGTCGGCATCGCACAGGCCGCCCTCGACGAGGCCGCAGACTACGCACAGGACCGCGAGCAGTTCGACCAGCCGATTTCCGACTTCCAGGCCATCCAGCACAAGCTGGCTGACATGGATACGAAGACGCGCGCGGCGCGGCTGCTCATGCACGACGCCGCCGACAAGAAGATTCGTGGCGAGAGCTTCGCAAAGGAGGCCGCACAGGCGAAGCTCTACGCGTCGGAGGTTTCCCGTGAAGTGGCAAACGAGGGCATCCAGATCCACGGCGGCTACGGCTACACCAAAGACTTCCCCGCCGAGCGGTTCTACCGCGACGCCAAGCTGAACGAAATCTACGAGGGCACGAGCGAAGTGCTCCGCAACACCATCGCCGCTCAGCTGCTGGAAAACTAACGGACGACGCCGCCACATCGGCTTTTTCTGCACCTGTTTTCGGTGGTCGGAGAGCAGTATATAAACACCCGTTATACCGTGGGAAGTTCGAAAATTTAGTGGTCCATGTCTCGAATTTTGGGATGCTCCGCGGCCCCATTGTATAAACCCCGAAAATATGCAGTTGTAGAAGGACCATGACCCAAAACACAAACCCCAACCGACGAACGTTCCTGAAGGCGGCCGGCGCCGGCGGAGCCTTCCTGCTTGCAGGCTGTGTCGGCAACGAGGGCGAACCGACCGACGAGTCGACGCCGGAACCGGCACCACAGCAAGCGGGGCTGGACCCGGCACAGTCTGTCGACACCGACCGCATCGCTGCGGACCCCCGAGACATCCCCGACCCGGTTGATTGGGACGAGCCGCGACACCACGAAATCGAGATAGCGACAACCGAAGAAATCGCGGAGGTTGAGCCGGGCGTCACCTTCCAATACATGACGTTCGGCGGGCAGGTCCCCGGCCCGATGGTGCGGGTCCGAGAGGGTGATACAATCAACCTCACCCTCACAAACGAGTCCGAGAGCGCGATGCCGCACAACATCGACTTCCACGCGACGTACGGTCCTGGCGGCGGAGCCGACGACACAACCATCGGTCCCGGCGAGTCGGCAACGATCGAGTTCCAGGCGATGTACCCCGGCATCCACGTCTACCACTGTGCGGTCCCGAACATGGACCACCACATCAGCGCCGGGATGTTCGGTGCCATCCTCGTCGAACCCGAAGACGGCCTGCCGGAGGTCGACCACGAGTTCTACTTCGGCCAGCACGAACTCTACACCGAGGGTCAGGCCGGCGAGGAGGGACATCACGGATTCGACTTCGACTCGATGCGAGCCGAGGACCCGACCTACGTCTGTCTCAACGGCGAGGCATACGCCTTCACCGGAAACGGCTACGGGCCGATGACCGTCGATAAGGGCGACACCGTCCGGGTGTTCTTCGCCAGCGGCGGCCCGAACCTCACCTCGTCGGTCCACCCCATCGGCAACGTCATGTCGCGGTACTACCGCGACGGCGACCTGCTGTCGGAGCCGGACCGCAACATCGAGACCGCCCCGGTCGCCCCCGGGACGGTTGCCGCTTGGGAGATGGAGACGCCGGTTCCCGGCCCGATCAAGATCGTCGACCACGCCCTCTCGCGTGTCGTCCGCAAGGGCATGATGGGCGTCATCGAAGTCGAGGGCGAGCTCGAACCGGACATCTACAACCCGGACCCGTAACGCGGGTCCTCCTTCCCTCTCCCCTCTCGGGGTGACAACCCATGCACACTACTCCGACACGGCGGACGGTCGTTCGCACCGCGGCGGCAGCCGCAGGCCTCGCAGTTGCCGGCTGTCTCGATAGCGAGCCGGACGAAGCGCCGGAGGAGGCTCCGGAAAAGGCACCGGATGACCGTCCGACAAACGCCGGCGAACTCGGCACACCGACCGACGAGATGACGGTGCTGATACACTCCCAGCCGTGGCCGGAGTTCGAACCCCAAATCATCCACGTCACGCCGGGGACAACCGTTGAGTGGCTCGTTGAGACGGGCCGCCACGACGTAACCGCCTATCACGGGGACAACCACCCGCCGCACCGTGTCCCGGAGGAGACGGAGCCGTGGGCGAGTGACCACCTTCCTGGTCCGGGAGCGACATACGAGCGGACCTTCGACACCGAAGGTGTCTACGACTACGTCGACACACAGGAGGTCTGTATCTCCCACGAGATAGCCGGCAACGTCGGTCGTGTCGTGGTCGGGTGGCCCGACCCCGACGCGGAGCCGGCGCTGGAACCGCTGTCGGAGGCGGCGAGGGCTGACCTCCCGTCGCAGGTGGTCAACGCGCTGGAGATGTTCAACGAGGAAACCCGGCCCGTCCTTGCAGCCGGTCCCGATGGGGCATAATTGATGCCCGTGAAACACCGAGATTCCAATGCCACCACACACACCGCGGCACGACCGACAAACGCTTCTGGCTACCGTCGGGTCTGTCGCCGCGGTCGCTGCGGCCGGCTGTCTGGCGACCGGCGATGAATCGGACACCGGCGGAGAATCGGGCGGTAGTCCCGCGGGTGAACTCGGTTCGCCGGCCGCCGAGACGGGCCGCCACGACGTGACCGCCTCCCACGAGGACATTCGGTCGTTCATATACCAGCCGCCCGACCCCGACGACCAGTCCCCGGGAGGGCCTTCCCCGGCGGGTCCAAAACGCGCTCGAACTGTTCAACGAACGACCCCGGCCCGTTCTCGAAGCGGGACCGACACGAACGCACGACACCAATGTCACTTCCACATAACGGGTACGACAGACGAACCGTTCTGAAAGCTGTCGGTGCCGCCGCTGTCGGTACCGCGACGGCGGGCTGTCTCAGCAGCGCCGACGAGGCGGGGACGGTACTGCCGCCGCCGGAAAACTACGACCGGCGACAGGACCTCGACCTTCCGTTTCCGGACTACGGCGAGGAGATTCCAGAGATAACGGTTCCGGCACCGCTTCAGGACCGGGACGTGACCACGACGGAGTTTATCGGCGAACGACACACGATGTACACGTTCGTCTACACGACGTGTACGACGGTCTGTGGCGCGCTCGCGGCAACACTGCAGCGCGTACAGATCGACTCCATCGAGTCGGGCTATGCCGACGAGATGGCGTTTCTGCCGATGACGTTTGACCCCGAGGTCGACACCGCCGATGTTATCCGGGAGTACGAGGAGGGTCTCGGCGTCGCCGAAGACGCCGGGAACTGGTATTTCCTCCGCCCAGAGGACTCGACGGAGGCAGAGCAGGTCGTCGACGAGCGGTTCGGTGTCGCCTTCGAGGGCGACGGCGGCCATTACCAGCACACCTCGCTTGTCCTGCTCGTAAACAAGGACGGCATCGTCGAGCGGGCCTACAACGGCGACCCGCCGCGGTCCGACATCGCCATCAGCGACGCAACGACTGTCGTCGAGGAGTGGTAACGATGCGTCGCCGCGACGTGCTAATCGGTGCGGGGAGTCTTGCGGTCCTCGGCGGCGGCGCGGCCGTCGCGTTCGACGCCGTGGGGTCCGACAGCGGCACGTACGTCGACCCGGTTGACCTGGAGACCCTAGATGCCCCCGGCAGCGAGGCTGGAACGACAACGGTCCCCGACCCCGGACGTGTCACGTTCGTTGAACTGTTCGCGAAGTGGTGTGGCATCTGCGAGGATATGATGCCGGCGCTTGCAGAGGCATCAGCCGCTGTCGAAGGAGTTCAGTTCGTCTCGGTGACCAACGAGGCTCTCGGCACCACGACCACCCGCGAGGATGTCATCGAGTGGTGGCGCGACCACGACGGCGCGTGGCCAGTCGCGGTCGATGCCGACCTGGCGCTGACCCAGCGGCTCGACGCCACCGGCGTCCCGTATGCGTTCGTCATCGACGCCGAAAACCGGGTTTCGTGGCAACACCGCGGTGCCTCCGACGCCGAGGAGATAATCGCACAGATTCGGGCTGTGCAGGGGTAACCCGATGGCCGTCGAACTGTACGGCACCATCGCGTTCGCGTTTGGGGCCGGCATCGTGACCTTCTTTGCCCCCTGTTCGTATGCGCTGTTGCCCGGCTACGTGGGGTACTACGTCGCTGCAACGGAAGACCAATCGCCCCCGATGGCCGGTGTTTTTGCCCGTGGTATCGCGGCCGCCGGTGGCGTTCTCGCGACGTTTGCTATCCTTTCGGTTGCCGCGGTCGTCGCCAGCGACCACATCGAACAGGCCCTGCCGGCCGCCGAGTGGTTCGTCGGCTTCCTCCTTGTCGGGTTCGGCCTCGCCATCGTCACCGGTCGGACCGGCTCGCTGCACGTCTCGTTGCCGCAACGGCGGGCGACCGTTTTCGGCTTCGGGCTGTTCGGAGCGGTGTACGCGCTGGCCGCGCTGGCCTGCGTCCTGCCGATGTTTCTGGCCGTTACGGTCCAGTCGCTTACCTTCTCAGCTGTCGGCACGGCGGTCGTGCTCGCGGCGTATGCCGGGGGCTTTGGCGTCCTGATGGTCGTTGCGACGGTCGCCATCGCAGTCGGCCACGATGCGGTTACCACCCGGCTGGCGGACCGGACCAACGCACTGACGCGGCTGGCCGGTGCCATACTCGTCGTCGCCGGCGTCGGTCAACTCTATATCGCGGCGACCTGATAGCCGACGTATGCCGACCCGCTATGTGACCGGCTGGATTTCCCGTCCGATAGTGGGTCCGAACCGCGTCCTCACGCTCAGAGACCACCTCTACGGCTGGCTTGGCGCCCCGGACCCCTACCGGCGAGCCGACGAGCCACACGTCAGCCTCTTTGGGATTCGACTCCCGGAGCAACAGCGAGACGCCTTCGAAAAGCGGCTCGACTCGTTTGGGGCCGCGGTCGGTTCGTGGACCGGCACCGTCGACGGCTACCGGTTTTATCCATCGCTCAAGAACCCGATGGTCGTCTCCCTTGACGTCCCGGTTCCGCAGGCGCGGGTCGCCTCACCGGTTGCCGACCTCGTCGGCGCGTTCGACGGCGTCGTTGACTCGCGGCCGACACCGCCGCATGTCACGCTTCTAATGGGTGGCGTCCGGGGCGAAGAACTCCAGTGGGCGCAGGTCGACGAGACGGTCAGACGGCGGCTACGGGCCGTCACCGGTGAAGCGGTGTCTGACCGGACCCGACATACCGGGAGTTCGCCCCCGGAGCCGCTAGTTGACCCGGCGTTTCCGGTGACGGTCGGCCCGCCGGAGGTAGAATGGACCTAAGCGGTCGCCGGGTCCGCCTTCGCCTTCACGACGGTCACGTCGTCGGCGTCGACGGACACAGTTTCGAGCCGCATCGGAATGAATTCACGGCGCTCGAAGGCCTCTCGTTCGTCTTCGGTGCCGACGGTACACCACAGCTGGACTTCCTCGGGGCCGTGCCACTCGCCTTGCCGCGAGATGCTGAAGCAGACGTACTCCGTGCCGTCGTGTTCGATGACGGCCCCTTTCCGGATTCCCGGGTCCCCGTGGATGATAAGCTGCTTCATAACGGCCCTTCGGCCGAACCGTGGTTAAGCGCTTCGAAGGGGCCACCCACCGGTCGGCGACGGAAAAACCAAACCCGTTTTAACCCAGGGTGCGTTAGGGGTCGATAACTATGGAAATGCCACGCCGGTTCAACACGTATTGCCCCCACTGCCACTCTCATTTCGAACACGAGGTCGAAAAGGTCCGCTCGGGCCGGTCCTCGGGGACGAAGTGGGACGCTCGCCGGACACGCCGCGGCAAGGCCGTCATCGGTAACGCCGGCCGCTTCTCCAAGGTGCCCGGTGGGGACAAGCCGACCAAGAAGACCGACCTGAAGTACCGTTGCAGCGAGTGCGGCAAGGCCCATCTCCGCGAGGGATGGCGTGCCGGGCGGCTCACCTTCCAGGAGTAACTATGGCAGGAGATTTCATTCGCGTCCACTGTGACGACTGCGAAAACGAGCAGGTTCTGTTCGGCAAGGCCGCAAACACTGTCAACTGCGCCGTCTGTGGCTCGACGCTGGCGACCCCGACCGGCGGCGAGGCCGACCTCCACGGCGATGTCGTCGACGTCGTCGAATCGCGATAGCCGCTGACCGGCGGGCGACAACGGTGCTTTTATTCTCATCACACGGGTAGCAGTGGGTATGAAATACAGCGGCTGGCCCACGCCCGGTGAACTCGTCGTCGGGCGTGTCGACGAAATCGAAGACTTCGGGGTCTTTGTCGACCTTGAAGAGTACGAAGAAAAGCGCGGGCTGGTCCACGTCAGCGAGGTCGCCTCCGGCTGGATTAAGAACGTCCGCGACCACGTCAACGAAGACCAGATGGTCGTCTGCAAGGTGCTAGAGGTCGACGAGAGCGCCCAGCAGGTCGACCTCTCCATCAAAGACGTCAACGACCACCAGCGCTCCGAGAAGGTACAGGAGTGGAAGAACGAACAGAAGGCCGACAAGTGGATGGAACTGGCTTTCGGCGAGGATGTCGACGACGGGACGTTCCGCCGCATCGCCAACGAACTCATCGACGCCCACGGCTCGCTGTATGCCGGCTTCGAGCAGGCGGCGATTCACGGCCCCGAGGCACTCGACGCCACCGACCTCGACGACGACGAACTCGACGCTATCGTCGAGACGGCTCGCGAGAACGTCTCCGTCCCGTACGTCACCGTCACCGGCTACGTCGACCTCGAAGCGCCGGGCGGCGACGGCGTCGAGGACGTCCGCGAGGCGCTGCAGGCCGCCGAAGGCAACGGGGAGGTGCCCGAGGAGGTCGACCTCGATGTGACCTACGTCGGCGCGCCGGAGTATCGCATTCGGGTACAGGCCCCGAACTACAAGACCGCCGAGTCGGAGCTAGAAGCAAGCGCCGAGCGAGCCAGCGACGCCATCGAGGCGGTCGGCGGCACCGCCGAGTTCCACCGCGAACGCCGCACCGACGAGGAGTAGATGGTCAAATCCGACATCCGGGTCTGTTCGGCGTGGGAGACCGAACACGAGCGGCCGGTCTATACGCTCGGTGATGCGTGCCCCGAGTGTGGCGCGCCGAGCAAAAACAGCGCTCCGGCCCCGTTCAGCCCCGACGACCCGTACGGCGAGTACCGTCGACGGGCCCGCAAGCGCCGCGATTAGTCGGCGCTTGCCTGCTGTGTCGTCGGTTCGGGTAGCGTTACGGTCAACTGACTGCCGCCGCCCTCGGCTCGGTCATACTCGACGTCGCCGCCGTAGTCATCAACGACCGACCTGACGACCCACAGTCCGAACCCGGTCCCGTGCTCCGTCTGTGTCGGCTCTTTGTCGGTCGTGATGCCGACCAGCTCTTCTTCCGGGATACCGGGGCCATCGTCGATGACCGAGATGGCCGCGCCGTCAGCAGCTTCTGTAACCGTGACTTCGACGGTCGGTTGCTCGTGAGGAACGTGCTCGACGGCGTTTTCGACGAGTTCCTCGATGACGACCGCCAATCGAGAGTCCGCGACGGCTGTGGTGTGTTCCTCGACGGCGAGCTCGATGGCTGCGTCGGGGAACTGTGATTGGAGGTCAGCCACCGCCTCCTCGGTCGCGGCCGCAACATCAACGGGCCGCTTGGTGTAGTCGCCGTCGACGGTGACTGACGCCAACTGCCGACCCGTCTCGGTCAGTTCTAACAGTTCCTCGGCAGCTTCGGTTATCATCTCGATAGACGCCTCGTGTTCGGTTCCGTCGAGGTTCTTGGCCAACAGCCCTGCCGCTCCGTCGATGACGGTCATCTTGTTCCGGATGTTGTGTCGCAAGAATCGGTGGAGAACGTCCAAGTGCCGCTCCCGGCGCTTGAGGTCGGTGACCGTCCGTCCTTCCGGAATCAGCATCGTCACCGCCCCGGTTTCGTCGGTCACTGGCCGCACCGAGAAGTCGATAATCTCCGTCCCCATCGCCCCCTGGACGCGTACCTCCGTTCGGTAGAGCTCTCCGTTCTGTGCTGTTTCGACGGCTTCTCGGGCGATTTCCGGGCCGCCGTCGGTGTTTTCGAACCAGTAGGCGTTCCAGAGCTTCGTCCCGACGACGTCCTCCCGTTTTAGGCCGCCGAACTCCAATGCTGTCTCGTTGGCCTCGATGAGGGTTCCGTCCGGTTCCATCAGCCCGGTAAACTGGAAGGTGTTGTTGAACACCGCCTCGAACCGCCGTTGCCGGCGCTTTCGGTCGGTGATATTGCGGCCGACACCCACGAGCCCGATTGTCTCGCCGGACTCGTCGGTCATCCGTGCGCCGGTGAACTCATAGGGGATACGCTCGCCGTCAGCGGCTACGAGCGGCGCTTCGATAGTTATCGTCTCGTCGTTCTCGAAGACCTTCGCAATCGATTCTGCTATCCGCTCTCGGTCTTCGGGGACGAAAAACTCCTCTGGAGACATCTCGGCGATTTCGTCGTCACTGTAGCCAGTCTCCTCTGAAAGTTCTTCGCTCCAGCGGAGGTACGTCCCGTTTTCATCGAACGCATAGAAGACATCGGGCAGCGACTCGAAAATCTGTTCTGTGAGCGCCTGCTCGTTTTTGAGTTCCAGCTCCCGTCGCTTGCGTGCCGTTACATCGCGAGCGTTGACGACAATCCCCTCAACGAGCGGGTCATCGAGCTCGTTTGTCGCCCGAGCTTCCATCCAACGCCAGTGGCCGTCTGCGTCGCGAACCCGGTATTCTATTGTCCGAGTCTCGTCGGGGACCTCACGCAGGTCTTCGAGCAGTTCCTGCACGCGGTCCTTGTCGTCCGGATGCACATATTCGACTGTCTCTGCGGCCGTCAACTCCTCGGCTGTGTAGCCGAGGACCCGCTCGACCGCCGGGCTCACAAACGTCCGCTCACCGGCTGCATCGAAGACGGTGATGATGTCCGTCGAATGCTCCAACAGCGTCCGGAGATACTGGTCGTATTTGTGTTCGAGAAGCCGTTCTCGCTCCAACTGGCTGCTCACCCAGCCGCTGAGTAGCTCGACAAACGTGATTTCCCACTCCGAAAACGGCTGCTCCCGGGGCTCAGTATCGTAAAAGCAGAACGTCCCCTGCGGTTCGTCTCCGACAAGCACCGGTGCGCCGAGGTACGATTCGACACCGTCGTCGCCGTTTCCCTCGCGGTCTGCGAGGTTTGGGGCTTCGGCCGTGATGTCGTTCAGAACGAGCGTCTGCTCGGTGGCAACGACTCGCTCGCAGTTTGTCGTCGACAGCGACACCGCATCGCCCGCCTCAATGGGAGAGTCGTCCGGCCCCTCGAACGCCCGGAATCTGAGTTCGTCCCCCTCGACCCGTGTGAGGCTCGCGAACTCGGTCCCGAGTGTCTCCCGAACGAGTGTCAGCAGCTTTCGGATTTTCTGTTCGAGCGTTAATTCCGTGTCGCCGATGATGTCGTAGGCTCGCCGCAACGCCCGTTCGCGACGCTGTAGCGGATTCGTCTCCGTAGTGGCCTGTTGAAAACGGCCGACAGCGACGACATCTCCATGTATTGCTTCAGACGCCTCCGAGAGATGGACCTCAAGTGTCCGTTCTTTTGCCTCCCGTGTCTCAACCACAAGCCGCCGTGTTTTTCCCGCTGCAGCGGCTTTAGCTGCCGATTCGAGCCGAGTGGCGCTGTCGTCGGTAAATACCGCCGCCGCGGGAACGTCCGCTTCGAGACCCGGCGAAATAGTTTCGAGACGCTCACCGAACGTCGAATTCCAGCCGATAATCTTCCCGGCTGTATCGAGCGTAAACACCGGATCCGGTAGCTGCCCCCAACTGTCGGGGAATCCCCCACTACTCCCCGCGTCACCGTCCATGGACGGTTTCCGGCCGTGTTTCTGAAAATTGTTTCGGGGAATATTATGTGGGCCGCGGCCGCGTCGCCGTGCGCTTAAGGCGACGGCCGCCCACTGGCCGCTATGGACGAATTCGACATCGAGCGACCCGCCGACCCGGAACTGGACAATCCAGTGCTCATTGAGGGGCTGCCGGGCGTCGGTCACGTCGGCAAGCTCGCGGCCGAGCATCTCCTCGAAGAGTTCGACGCCGAACTCGTGCGCCGCATCTACTCGGAGCACTTCCCGCCGCAGGTCACCGTCGAGGACGGGCGGACCCAACTGGCCTGTGCCGAGGTGTATGCTATCAGCGCCGCAGAGCGCGACTGTCTCGTGTTGACCGGCGACCACCAGGCTGCCGACGGTCCCGGCCACTATCGACTCACGGAAGCCTTCCTTGATGTCGCCGCGGCCTTTGATGTCAGCCGCATCTTCGCGCTCGGCGGCGTTCCGACCGGCGAACTCGTCGAGACGCCGGATGTCATCGGCGCGGCAACAACCGACGACCTCATCGAGGAACTCGAAGCCGTCGACGTCGAGTTCCGCGAAAACGAACCGGCCGGCGGCATCGTCGGTGTCTCGGGGCTGCTGCTCGGCCTCGGCGAGCGCCGCGGCTACGAGGCGGCTTGTCTGATGGGTGAAACCAGCGGGTACCTCGTCGACCCCAAGAGCGCCCGCGTGGTTCTCGAAGCCCTCGAAGAGACGGTGCCGTTGGATATCGGCTACGATTCCCTCGAAGAGCGCGCCGACGAGATGGAGGAAGTCGTAAAACAGATTCAGCAGATGGAACAGAACGCGACGGCCGCCCCAAGCGAGGAAGACCTCCGATACATCGGATAAGACAATGGCACGCGTTCCGATTACCGAGCCGGTCGTCGAACAGCTTCGAGATATTATCAGCGACGGCGTGCTCGACGACGAGCACAACTACATGGGCGCACAGTTCGCGGCACAGGACCGCGGTCACGAAGAGCTGGCGGCGTTTGTCAGCACGGCCGACGCGGCGACCTACTACGAGGCGCTCCAGCAGGCAAAAGCGGCCGAGTAGCCGGCACAGCTAGATGTCGTCGACTTCGTAGGCGATACCCGCATCGCGGAGCGCGTCGGTTACCCGCCCGGCGAGGTCGGTCGTCGCGACGACGACAACATCGAGCCCGCGACCGGCGGCGTCGGCGGCCACCTCTCCGGCGGCGAACGTCACGTCCGGGTCGGCGTCCACATCGCGGAGTGCGGCGACACCCTCGACGCCGGCGGCAGCGACCACGTCGGCGTCGGCGGCGGTGTCGGCCAACTCGGGCGACCCGCTCGGGTCGCCGGAGCGAATCGGCGGCACCTGAAACACCGTCACCGACCCGGGGTCGAGGTCGATGATGCCCGCAAAGCCGGTGACGCCGACGACATCGCCGGTCTCGGCGTCGGTCGTCGCTACGCCGGTCGCCGGCCCGGAGTCGCCGGGCGTCGCGTACAACAGCCCGTCAGATATCGACAGCGAAACCGTCTCGCCGGCCGCAATGTCGTCAGCAGCGAAGGCGGCGTCTTCCTGCATGCTCCCGAGCACGTCCTCGGTGACGTGTTCGGCGAATCGGCTGACATCGGCGGCCTGCTGAAAGAGCCAGTCGACCCCCTCCTTTGTGACCCGGTACCGCGAACGGGCTTCCTTCTCGACGAACCCCTCGTCGACGAGTTCGCGGATGTACTCGGAGACGGCCTGACTGGTCACGCCGACGGCGTCGGCTATCTCGCCCTGATTGACCGCCGGCTGCCGGTCCGCGATTTCGACGAGCACCCGGAACTTCGTCGCGGACCGCTTGTTGTCGAGGACGTCGACCATACCCGTTTCTCGACTCGGCCGGTGATAAATACCCGCGACTCGTGGCGGTCGGGGGCGGGCTATCGCTGCTCCAGAACCGCCTCGGCGGCCTGCCGGCCGCTCTCGAGCGCTCCCTGAATGGACGACCAGCGGGTGTAGTCGCCGGCCAGCACGACCGGCCCGTCCGGGGCATCCGGCGACGGCAGGTCGGCACGGAATCCGGGCGGCTGTGCGAACTGGGCGAACGGAACGCGGTCGACGGCGACGACATCGAGTTCCGCAAAGCGGTTCTCGGGGTACCACGCCGCGAGCGCCTCCCGGACCGTCTCCCCGAGCGCCGCATCGTCACGGTCGGCCGTGCCGAGGAACGTCGCACTCAGAAGCTGGCTTCCCTCGGGCGCATACGCCGGTGCGGCAGCGCTCATCGGTGCAATCGTGTTCGGCTCGTCGTCGTCGGCGTTCAGCAGGATGCGCGAGCCGGTGTCCAGTGCCTGCCGTTCCGGGAGCGAGCAGTGGACAGTGACACAGCCCAGTCCCGCATCCGGCGTTTCGATGTCGGTTAGCTCAGCTGCGGCGTTCGGGTCCGTCGCGACGACGGCGGCGTCAGCCGTTTGCGTGCCGTCGTCAGTTCGGACTGTCACCTCGCCGTCGTCGGTCGTGATGTCTGTCACCGCTGTCCCTGTCCGAACGGTCGCCCCCGCAGTCTCGGCTGCCGTCCGGAGCTGTGCCGGTATCGCACCCATCCCCTCGGCCGGCACGACCGTCCGGCCCTCCGAGAGCATCTTGAACGTGTACTCGAAGACGTGGCTCGACGTTTCCAGCTCCCGGTCGAGTGTGATACCGCCGTAGAACGGCTCGGCGAAGCGCTCGACGAACGCGGTTGAAAACCCTTCGGCAGCGAGATACTCCCGAATCGTCCGGTCGTCGCCTTCGAAGATGGCGTCGACAGCCCGCCGCTTGAGCCGCCGCTGAAGCCGGAACAGCCGGAGCTTATCGGAGAGTCTGACATCTCGGTTCAAAAGCGTCGGCACGGCGGCCCCGGGGTCCCCGAGCGGGTCGGCAAGCGTCGAGCGATGGTTCGGGGCGGCGATGGTCGCCCCCGGCGCGAACGCCCGAAGGTCGAGCGCATCGAAGTCTAGCTCCCGCTGTGCGGCCGGATAGCCGGTAAACAGCACCTGAAACCCCCTGTCGATGGTGAACCCATCGACCGTCCGGGACCGTACCCGGCCGCCGACGCGCTCGTTTCGCTCGAATAGCTCGACTTCGGCGCCGGCTTCGGCGAGGTGTCGGGCGGCGACAAGCCCCGCGAGGCCACCGCCAGCGACGACAACGTGCATACTGCCACGTACGGTCGCCCCGGTCAAACCGTTTCCTGTCCCCGACGCCCCCGGTCCCGACCCGGCTGCCGATGCGTGTGCTGGGAAGGACAGGGCTTTGCCGTCCCCGGCCCAACTACCTGTATGGCGACTTTCGAGTGTACGGACTGCGGGACGGTCGACGACGACGTGCCGACGCGCTGTCCGGACTGTGCTGGCGTGTTGAATGCCGTCTACGACTATGACACTATTGACCTGACGCAGGCGGCGCTTGCCGACCGGGACGGAACCTGGAAGCACCACGAACTGCTGCCGTTCGTCCCTGATGGCATCGGAGAGGGGACGACACCGCTGGTCGCGGCTCCGCGGCTCGCCGACGAGTTGGGCGTCGGACAGGTGTTCATCAAAAACGAAGCACACAACCCGACCGGCACCATCACCGACCGCGCCGCGGCGCTGGTAGCCGCAGCCGCAGAACGCGCCGACGCTGATACGCTTGCGCTGCCGACAACAGGCAACGGCGGCCAGTCGGCTGCCGCCTATGCCGCCCGCGCCGGACTCCTCTCGCGGTCGTTCGTCCCGAGCCGTGCGAACTTCATCAACAAGGCGATGATAAACGTCCACGGCGGCGACATGCGCGTCGTCGAGGGACGCTACGATGACGCCCGCGAGGCCTATCAGACAGCTCGCGAGGAGCTGCCGGCCGCCGACGAAGAGGCGTGGTTCCCGGCCGGCCCGTTCGACTCGCCGTTCCGCCACGAGGGGCTCAAGCCCCTGTACTACGAACTCGTCGAGCAGCTCGACTGGACGGTCCCTGATGCCGTCGTCGCGCCGACCGGCCACGGCGAGGCCGTCGCCGGACTCTGGAAGGGGGCCCGCGAGTTCGAATCCGTCGGCCTCACCGAGTCGACACCGCGGCTCTATGCGGCCCAGCCGGACGGCTGTGCGCCCATCGTTGACGCGCTCGACACCGATAGCGACCCCGAGCCGTGGTCGGTTCCCGATACAGTTGTCGGCTCGCTCGAAATCCCCGACCCTGCCGGCGGGCTGCCGGCCGTTGAGGCGGTCCGCGCCAGCGGCGGCGAGGGCGTCGCCGTCGACGACCAAGACCTACTCGACAGCGCCGCCACGGTCGCCCAACACGAGGGGCTCGAAGTTAGCATCGCTTGCGGAGCCGCCGCTGCGGGCGCGTGGGACCTCGCTGAGGAAGGTGCCTTTGACGCAGACGACACCGTCGTTTTGGTCAACACTGGCACCGGAAACAAGGACGCCGACATCGTCCGCAGCCGGCTGATGAGCCAAGGGATTTAAATAGCCTGCTACAGCGGCCCCGCAGAGCTTTTCCCCGCCACCTGACTACCGCAGACAGTGTCGCTGCTGACGACGCTTTTGGCCGGCGTGCTGTTCGGGCTGGCGCTTGCCGCGCCGCCGGGGCCGATGAACGCCATCATCGCCGAGGAGTCAGTCCAGCGCGGCTGGACAGCCGGCTTCAGGGCTGGACTCGGTGCGATGGCCGCCGACGTGCTGTTTTTCGGACTGGCCGTCGTCGGACTCGTGGCTGTTGTCGACCGGTCGCCGACGCTCCAGCGCGGGCTGTTTCTGGTCGGCGGCCTCCTCATGTTGTATTTCGCCGTCGGCGCGGCTCGCAGCGCCGATGGACAGTTCGACGGAACGACGCCCGACCGGAGCCGCGGCTTCTCGAAGACGTTTCTGCTGTCGCTGACCAATCCGTATCAGATTCTCTTTTGGCTCACCGCCGGCGTCGGGCTGTTGACACCGGGTGTCGTTGACGTGCTTGCCGCTGCAACCGAGCGGCTATCGGGGCTTGTCGTTGTCGAGACCGGCCACCCCGCGCTCGTCGCTGGTCTCTTCGGCGGTGTCGCGGCTTGGATACTCGTCTTTCCGGCGGCGCTTGTGGCCGCGCGGTCGAGAATCGATGTGCTTGCGCCGGCTATCGCCTATGGGAGCGCGGCCGTGTTGGGTGGGTTCGGACTCTACTTCCTCATTGCGGCATTTTGAGCTACCCACCCGTAAACGGGTGGGATTCAGCGTGGACTCCCGTTCTGGCCGACACGTCGGCAGGTGATTCATACTCACCATTCACGTTCAGCGTCCCGCTGTTCAAGCGCACGCCAAGGGTGCACGTGGTATTGCGCCTGCTCCACCTACAATTCGGCCGCGGCTCCGTCCTCGGGGTCCATCCCGGCGACCTCGCCTTCGAGCCATTCTTTGAACCAGCGGACGCGCTTGATGCGCTGATGGGCGATGCTCTGGGCCGTGTCGCTCCGGACCCGAGCGATGGCGTCTTCGCCGCGTTCGAGGACGCGGCCGACCATCTCGTTTGCGTCCATGTGGGTGCGGGCCTCATAGCCCATCCGGAGCAACATGAGCATCGTTCCGTTTGCGCCGACCTTGTCGAGGAGGTCCGCCTCCATGAGACATTGCGTCTCCAGCGGCATGGTATCGAGGTCTCCCTCGTAGGAGTGGTCGGCGACCGCCGCACAGACCTGGTCGATGAACGACTCCGGGTAGTCGGTCCGCGAACGGAGGTACTCGCGGGCAACGCGAGCGCCGGCCTCGGCGTGGACGTCCTGTTCGGCTTCCAGTTTGGCGATGTCATGAAACAGGGCGGCGACCCGCGTCACATCGACGTTGGCTCCCTCCTCGGCGGCGATTTTCGACGCCAGCTCGGTCACGTTGAGGATGTGGTTGAACCGGTATTCGGCCGAGTGCCACGGGTACCACCGCATTCGGCCCCCTTCGTCTTCGCTTTCGACACTGGCGGCGAGGTAATCGCGGACGAACCGCTTCATCTCCTCGAACTCCTCGTCGGAGACGGGCGATTCCCTTATTTCGACACCCATGAACCACCCTCCGGGCCGAAAGAAGCGTACGTATCGGTCATCTTATCCACAAAAAGGTTAGTTCGACTCTTTAGATTTACGACAGCGCCATCTCCTGCTTTTTTGAACCGCACTCGGCACGTATTCTCGCCGTCTGCGTGTGTTTCGTGTCGTCTCTGTGGCGTCGCTGGTCGTTCGATGTGGGCAGGTGCGGCTGGTCGTCCACGGGACGGGACACGCAGACGGACCGCTGGATAAACATCGTCGGAATCGGCGTCCGGTTTTATGGTGCCGGCAATCGAAGCCTCTAGCATGGAGATACGTGAAGCCACAGCAGACGACGGCCCGGCGGTACGGTCAGTCACGCTCCGGTCGATGGAAGCCTCCTACTCGCTCAGTCCGAGCACGATAGAAAGCGCCATCCAGCAGTGGTACGGGGTCGACAACTTCGCCGAGAAGCTCAACGACGACGAGGTGCTCCTGCTCGTCGCCGAAAAAGACGGGGAACCAGTCGCTTTCTCGGAGAGCGCTCTCGTCGATGACCGGGGAGACATCCACTGGATTCACGTCGCCGCGATGCACCGCGGGGAAGGAATCGGGCAGGCAATGTACGAGGAAACCCGGAGCCAGCTCGAAGACGCCGGCGCCGAAACGATTCGTGGCCTCGTGCTCTCGATGAACACAGAAGGGAACCGGTTCTGGGAGAACCGTGGCCTCCAGAAGGCGGGGGAGGGGACTGTCGAAATTGACGGGACCGCATTCGTCGAGAATATTTATGTCGACGAAGACGCCGTCGAACTCCAGCCTGTCGTCGTCGACGGCCAAGAGCTCTACATCGACCGCAACGATTCCAGCCGCGGCTCGTCGGGGCCGTTCTACACGGTCTACACGGACGAAGAGGGAGAAAACCACCACAGCTACTACTGTGGGTCCTGTGAGTCACTCGTCACGTCGATGGACACGATGGGGCGGCTCTCCTGTGAGGAATGTGGCAACCAGTTGAAGCCGACTCGCTGGGACGCCGCCTACATGTAACCCCCTTGGTGGCCGCACGAGCGAACGAACACGGTAGAAATGGCGCAATCTTTTTGCTTTTATCCACCCAAAAGGTGCAACATCCGGTATCATTAACGTCCCACCCCCGAACTGTTTTGTATGGATTCCGCCGAGTCGCCGACGCCACGCGACGGCGACGGCAACAGGTGGCAACACCTGATAGAACACATTCAGGATGCGGTCGTCGAGTTCGAACTCGTTGACGACGAACCGATTGTCCGTGATGTCAACCGCGCGTTCGTCGACGTATTCGGCTACGAGCGCTCGACAGTGCTCGATGCACCGCTGAACAACTACATCGTCCCGGAATGGCTCGATGAAGAGGCGTCCTCGCTCGACGAGGAGACGGCGTCCGGCAATGTCAACTATCGCCGCGTTCGCCGGCAGACCGCCGACGGACTCCGGGAGTTTCTCTACCGCGGTATCCCGCTTGTCAATGCAACGGACCGCATTGACGGCTTCGCCGTCTACACTGACCTCACCGACATCGTCCAACAGGAGCGGCGGCTGCAAGTGCTCAACCGCATTCTCCGTCACAACCTCCGGAACCGGACGACGGCCATCGCGGGGAACACCGCACGGCTGCTGGAACAGCTCGACGAACAGTCTGAAACCTCAACCCGGACCGCCGCGACCATCGAACGCGAGGTCGAGGCGCTCCGACATCTCGCCGACGAGGCGGGGCGCATCGAGCAGCTAACCGGCTCCGAGGACGGCGAACAGTCCGAGGTCGACGTGGTACCGTTCCTCCGCGGCTGCGTCGCAGAATACACCGAACGATATCCAGCGTCCGACTTCGAGACCGACCTGCCGCCGACGGCGATGGTGAAAGCTTCCCACGGCCTTCGCGCAGCGGTCGAGAGTCTACTAGAAAATGCGGTCGAGCACAACCCCGACCCCAAACCGCGGGTCAACGTCGCCGTCAACAACGGGGCCGTCGACGGCTGGACCGACATCCGCATCGAGGACGACGGCCCGCGGATTCCGGAACGCGAGCGCCGCCTCGTCGCCGGCGATGCCGACATCACGCCCCTCCACCACGGACAGGGAATCGGACTGTGGCTCGCCAAGTGGACGACGGAACGGTTCGGCGGCGAACTCGCATTCGAGACAAGCGAGTGGGGCGGCAACAGCGTCCGGCTCCGGTTCCGTAGCGCGGACTGAAACTGCCGGCTTGCCGATTATTTGACTGCGAGGTACGGCGGCGATTCGAGCGGTTCGACGGGAACTGGCTGGTCGTCGTTGTGTTGGAACCGCCAATCGCCCTTTCGCCGGGAGAGTTGGAGAGTCTGGTCGGCCGCCCCAACGTAGAACGCGCCGAACTGGTCGTCGACGGTTGCGGTGTCGATGACGTTGAGCACCGTGTCGGTTTCTTCGAGAACGCTTCCGTCGTTCTCATACCGGGCCTTGCGGGCCGCGGCCTCGCCGAGTACCTCGATTTCGCCGGCGATGTTGCCAACGACGAACAGCGGTTCGGACCGGCGCTCGTCGGTCGTCCGGTTGACCTCACCGAGCGACTCGGCACCGAGGTCGAAGACGTTCCGCGAGTCACCCCAGCCGCCGAAGGCATCGAGGACGAACAGCCGGTCCTCTCGCAACTCGGTTTCGAGCGTGCGGCCGACCGACGAGAGCGCAGTCGACAGCGTTTCCCGGTCAAGGGTTGCCGTCGGCGTCAGCGAAACCGCTCGTCCCGATTCGAGGGCAGCGGCGCACAACTGTGCGATGAGGCCATCAGCCGCGCCATCATCGTGCTCGAGCACGAGCCGGCCGCCGTCGACGAGCCCGCCGTCACAGGCCGCATCGAGGTCGTTGACGCCGGTCGACAGCTGTCGGCCGGTCCCGGCCGTCCCTGTCGCCGCAGCCGCCGAGAGTGCGTCGCCGATTTCTGCCAGCATATCCGTCTGGTCGGTCCGAGCGTCGCGAATCGAGTGGACATCGCCTTCGATGGCGTCGGCCCGCTCGGCGAGTGTCTCGGCACGGTGGGCGACCGACTCGCTGGTCTGTGCTTGGTCGTCCGTTACCGCCGAAACGGATTCGATACCGTCTGCGGCGGCCTCGACGGTTTCGGTCACGGCGTCGAGGCTCTGCATCGTCGTCTCGACCTGCTCGGCACCGTTGTCGATTTCCACAATGGCTTCGTCCAGCTGTTCGACGGTGCGGTCTGTCGCCTCCCGAACTTCTTCGAGAACGGTCTCGATTTCGCCGGCCTGCGATTGGGCCTCCTCGGCGAGGTTCTTTACCTCCTCGGCGACGACGGCGAAGCCGTCGCCCTCCTCGCCGGCTCGGGCGGCCTCGATGGACGCATTTAGCGCCAGCAGGTTCGTCTGCTCGGCGATACGGTCGATGCCGGAGAGCGCTTCCTCGATGCGGTCGATTTTCTCGACGAGCCGTTCGACCTCCTCGCCGGCCTCCGTTCCGGCTGCGCGTACGTCTTCCATGACGCCGATGGCTTCCTGTGCGGCCTCTCGGCCGTCGGCGGTCCGGTCTGCAGCCTCCTCGGCTTGGTCGCTGACCTCGTCAGCTGTTGAGGCGACCTCTTCGATTGATGCGGAGAGGTCACCGATTTCGTCGACGACACTTTCAGCCTCGGCGGCCTGCTTTTCGGTTCTGTCAACGATATCGCCAAGTTCTGCATCGACAGTCTCTGAGGCCGTCCGGACGACATCCAGCGCCCCCTCAGCGTTTGCTATCATCTGGTCGTCGACGACGACGCCGTCGTCCTCCGCATCGACACCCGGTTCGAGGCTGCTCATCGGCCGCCCCCGTCTGAATTTTTAATCATTTTTGCATTGATTTGCGCGAACTGGTTGGGTTCAGTGTCCAAAAATCGAGTGTAAGAACACATCTGTTTTCGTTAAGCCACTCTTGTGGCAAGTGTATAAGACTGGACTAACGGACAATATATGTCGATATCCTGCTCGGGTTGATCCGTTTCGACATTCGGGAAAACTTGGGTATAGTTGTTTATTTCCAAGTTCATAGCCGGATGAGTACCCTACTGCTCAGTTTCACGAACTGAGACGACCCCGTTAGTTTAGGTAGCTACTTCTAAATCGTCACGTATGAGCAGCGCTACCGGAGTAAGACGTTGGGCCGGCGATATCGCGGCCGCGTACAAGCGGCTCCTGTGGGGGATGATGCGTGTCCTGAATATTGACGACTCGATGTGGCGGAAGATTATGGTCGCTGTCGGCCTCCAGTTCGGCGCGGGTGTCGCCCTCGTTGCGACGATGCTGCTACTTGACGGGACGGTCGCGACCGCCGTTGGTCTCACCGTCTTCGTGCTTGCCGCCATCGCCTTCTTCAACACAGCCCTTATCGCCCGTGACGACCTCCTCCAACCGCTCGATGAGATACGATTGAGCGCCGAGGAGATATCGGCCGGGTCGTTGACGACTGACCCGCCGCACATCGAACAAGACGACGAGGTCGGCTCGCTCGCTACTTCCTTTGAGCGGATGCACGATACCCTCCAAACGACTGCCAAACAGGCTGATGCTCTCGCAAACGAGGAGTTCGATGACCCGGTCCTCGACGAGGAGGTCCCCGGCGCGTTCGGGGATTCGCTCGACCGGATGGCGGAAAATCTCTCGGTGGCTATCGCCGACCTCGAAGCCCGGTCGGCCCGCCTGACTGAACTCGTCGACGAGTTTGAGGCGGCCTGCGACCGTGCCAGCGACGGCGACCTCACGGTGCGGCTCTCCGATGAGGAGGTCGACGACCGCTTTGCCGATGTCGTCGACTCGTACAACCAACAACTCGACGCGTTCGATGAAGCCATCGCCCGTGCCAAGCCGTTCGCCGGTGATGTCGCAGACGCCAGCGAGAGCGCACGTACGGAGGTTTCCGAAGTCAGCCAGATGAGCGCCGAAAACGCCGCCCGCGTTGAGGACATCGCCGACGACGCCGGCCGACAGTCGGAAATGCTCGCGTCGCTTTCCAACGAGGCCGAGAAGCTTTCGGCCACCATCGAAGAAATCGCGGCTTCCTCAAACGAGCTTTCGACTATCGCTTCCGAGACCGCGACCAGCGCCGCCGACGGCGCGGCGGCGGCCGAAGACGCCACTGAGGAACTCCACGCTGCCGCCGACATCGCCCACGAGGCCGACGACGCTGTAACCCGACTCGTCGAGCAGACCGACGAAATCAAGGAGATAGTCGCCTTCATCGACGAGGTCGCCACGCAAACGGACCTCCTCGCGGTCAACGCGTCCATTGAGGCTGCCAGAGCCGAGACCGATACCGCCGGCTTCGAGGTCGTCGCTCAGGAGGTCAAATCACTGGCGGAGGAGACACACGAATCGGCCGGCGAAATCGAGGGGCTCATCGAGAACATCGAGGCCGAAACCCACGAGGTTGCCGATGGCGTCCATCGTCTCACCGAACACATCGAGGATGCCGTCGACACCGTCGAAGAGTCGACCGAGGAGTTCAACCAGATTGCGAACGACACCGCCCAGGTCGACAGCAGCGCAACCGAAATCAGCACGGCAACTGACCAGCAGGCGGAGGTCGCAAATCAGGTGCTGGCGACGGTCGAGGACCTCGCCGAGATAGGCGACTCGACGGCCGAACGCGCCGAGAACGTCGCAGACCGTGCGACGGACGGCAGCGAGCGGCTCGAAGACGCAACCGATGCGGTCGCGGAACTGGCATTGCAGGCCGACTCACTCGCCGGCGAGCTGGAGACGTTCGAGGTCGCAGCCGCAGTTGACGATGCTGACGACTCGGAAACAGACGCCGACGACGAGACGGACGTGGCAGACGGCGAGTCGCAGCCGACGGCCGATGCTGCTACTGAGGACGGCCAGCAACCATCGACTGAAGACGGCCAGCAGCCGTCGGCCGAAGACGGCCAGCAGCCGACCCCGCAGCCAACCGACTGATACGGCCGTCTCGCCGAAGCCGGAACCCTTGTTAGCGGCCGCCCCTCTGTATCGACAATGACTCCCCCCGTCAAGCGGCTCGCCGACTGGGACGGCGACCGGCTCGAACGGCTCGCCGAGGCGCACGGCACGCCGCTGTACGTGATGGACCACGACCGAATCCGGGCGAATTACGCCCGCTTTTCGGAAGCGTTCGATTTTGCGCACGTGATGTACGCCGCAAAGGCCAACACCGGCCGGGCGGTCGTCCGGACGCTCTACGACGCTGGCGCGGACATCGAGTGTGCCGCCGCCGGCGAGCTTTATCGAGCGATTGAGGCGGGCGTCGCCCCCGAGGACCTCCAGTACACTGCGGTCAACCCGCCGGCTGGCGACCTCGATTACGCCGTCGACCTCTGGGAAGATACCCCCGAACTGACGATTACCGCCGGCGCGGAGATGACGCTCGACCGTCTCGAAGCCCGCGGCTTCGACGGCCGGCTCGCGCTCCGCGTCAACCCCGGCATCGGCACCGGCCACCACGAGAAGGTCGCGACCGGGAAGGACGCGAAGTTCGGCCTGCCCTATGAGGAAGTCGAGGCCGTCGCCGAAGCGGCCCGCGAGCGGTTCGACCTCGTCGGGCTACACGCTCACGTCGGCAGCGGCGTCCTTTCCGGCGACCTCGACGACCACGAGCGGGCGCTCCAGCGGGTCGCAGACCTCGCCGAGCGCGTCGGCGACCTCGAATTCGTCGACTTGGGCGGCGGGTTCGGCGTTCCCTATCGCCCCGATGAGGAGCCGCTCGATATCGAGGCGGCCGCCGAGATGGTTCGACGGGTGACCGCTGACCTCGATGCGACGGTCGCGCTCGAACCCGGCCGCTATCTCGTCGCCGATGCCGGCGCGCTTGTGACACGGGTTAATACCATCAAGGAGACACCAGAAACCCGCGTCGTTGGCGTCGACGCCGGCCTTACGTCAATGATTCGTCCGGCGATGTTCGATTCCTACCATCATATCCGTAACGTCACCGGCGGCGACCGGGAGCCGGTCGAATCCAGCGTCGGCGGCCCGCTCTGTACCAGCGCGGACGTGTTCTGTACCGACCGGCCGATTCCGCGGCCCGAGGCCGACGATCTGCTCGCTATCGGCAACGTGGGCGCATACGGTATCAATCTCGCCAGCCAGTTCCACTCTCAGCCCCGCCCCGGCGAGGTCGCTATCGAGGGCGACAACGAACGGGTCACCCGTCGTCGAGAGACCTTCGAGGACCTGACGCGACTGGAAGACGAGGCCTCAGGTGCCGAGTAAGGCGGGAGCGTAGCCCCTCCAACGCTGTCGTTGCTGCCTGCTGTCGCCGGGGCTAATACCAAGCACCCGAGCTGTCGCCGACGTAACAAACCGTGTCGACTCCGTCGCTGACCTGAACCTCGTGCAGCAACTCGCGGTTCTCGACATCGACAACCGGGATAGTCCCATCCGCGCCTGAAGGGGTGATATAGTAGTCGCCGCCGAGCTCCCCCGACCGGTGGAGATGGTGGCCGTCTTGGTCGATTTCGCCGACTTCAATGTGGCTTTCGACAGCATATTCGTCGACGTTGATGACCGTAGCCTCGTCAGCGGTCGTGTTCGTGACAATCGCATACAGTGTGTCGTCCTCTTCGAAGTAATCGAGGTCGTCGGGGCCACGACCCTCAAGAGTGACTGACCCGAGTATCTCGCTGTCGCGGTCGGTCGCGTCGACGAAGTAGACGGTGTCGTCGTCCCAGACGCCTAACATCTCGGTGTCGGGTGAGAGAGAGAGGCCGCCATTGATATCGAGCCGGCCGACCTCTTCGTACGTATCGGCGTCGAAATACGGCATATCGTCGCCTCCCGACCGCTCGAAGTAGATGACCTCGCTTTCCGGGGCGTACATCAAATAATGGGTGCCGCCCGTTTCCCCGGTGCTAATCGAGTCGATTCGCTCGCGTGATTCGAGGTCGATAACGTGCCCGTACGAGTCGTCGGTGTTTGTTGCGAAGCCGATAGGCTGGAGGGCCTCATGGGTCAGAAGCTTCCCATGCCCGCCCTCTTCGAGTCCCGATTGGATGACGTCCGTGACTTCAAGTGTCTCAGTATCGACGACGTAAAGTCGCCCCTCGCCATCAGCATGCGCCCATATCTCTCCTTCCACGGGGTTGTAGGCATGCGTAGGGCCGGCACCGATGTCGACCCACCCGAGGAACTCCCGATGCTTGAGGTCGATTGCACCGAGCTGGTTTCTGTCGGCCTCAACGATGAACAGCCGGCTGCGGTCATGGGTCAGGCGAGCATCGCCCCAGTCGGCACCAGCCAGATCCGGGTCAATCGAGTCGGTGAGGTCTTCGACGACCTCACCCGCTTCGGGAGCGATTGCGACCGCCCGGTCAGGAGCGAACGCATACAGGAGCCCCTCGCTTCCGGGTTCGTCTCCGTTCTCGGCCCCCTCGTCGGTGTCACCATCACCATCGGCTCGTGCGGCTTTGTTTCCGCCGTCATCAGTACCGTCGCCGCTATCGCCCGTCTCCGGCGTTTCGGTTCCGTCATCATCCGAGCAGCCGGCAACGAGGACCGATCCGCTGCTTGCCAGTACAGTCAGTACCGTCCGTCTGCGAACAGTTCTTTCCACGCAAGGTGATAGAAAACAACATCAAAAGGCAGTTCTGGCGCGTTCGACGAACGCATTAGAGACGAGTTCATCCATCGTACGTCGCGTCGGGCCAGCGTTCAAGCACTGCCTCAGACCACCACACCCCGTCGGCGTTGATATCGCCCAGCCATCGCCCAAAGCCGCCTTTGCCGCTCCGGGTCGTCTCGAAGGCATGCGGGAACCGTTCGTTGTACGCCGCCGTATCCTCCTCGCTGCGGAAAACGAGCCGGTCGGCGTCCGACAGCAACTCCTCGACGAACTGTTTTTGCGCTCTCCCCCGTGCATACTCGTCGCTGTCTTCGGACACACCGAATATTTCGGCCGTATCGATGTCTGTCGGCCGAACCCGTATCTTCCGCTTCGTGTTGAGCCCAACGTCGACGATGAAATCCGCCGTGTCGCCGTCGATAATCTCGACGAGTGTCGCATCGTACAGGTTTTTGTCGTCCAGTACAACCTCTCCGTCGGCTTGAATAGTCGCCCCCGAGACACCGCTGGCCGTCCGCTGTGCCAAAACACCCGCTGTGACGCCGCCGACGGCCGTCGCTCCGACGGCGGCCAACAGTGTCCGGCGCGTATATCCGTCTGTCATGGTTGAGTCCCGCCGCTGCGGTTGGATTACATCTCGGGTGCTGGCGTGATGTAGCTTCGTGTGCTGGTATGCGAAGGCGTCCTCTCCACCGGCCGTCAGTCGCCGGCTACGTCCGTCGAAAGCGGCGGCGACACCCACACCACGTCGCCTTCGTGCCGGAGCTGGAAGACCAGTTCTCCCTCTCCGCTTTCCCCGCCGCTGACCGTTATCTCGTCGCCCGCAACCGACACCGAAAGCAACTCCTCCGGTGTCGCTTCGGTCCGGCCGACCGACACCGCGTATGGTTCGCCCTCCCCGATGTCGATGGTCCCGCCGCCGTCGGCGTTGAACTGCGCCTGGAGCGTCCGGCTGTCACCGGCCGGAATCTCCAGCGGGCCGAAATGCCAGTGGCTGAACTCGGGGCCGTGCCAGTGGACGGTTGCGACGCGTTCGTCCGTTCCGGGCTCGTACAGTTCCAGCGGGAAGGCCGAACTCAACGCCCGGTCGCCGACAGCAAGCCCGGGGTCGATGTCAGTGTCTTCTTCATCCTCCGAGTCGCCCTCCTCGCCGTCGGTACACCCGGCTGCTACTCCCGCTCCCGCGGCCGCAAGCCCGCTTACAAGCTGGCGTCTGGACAGCTTTCGAGTCATCGGTCCGGCACCTCCACGGGCATCGACGGCATGTCGAGGAACGCGGTCTCGTAGCCGGCGTGTCGGGCGACCTGCGGCGGGGTTTCGACGACGAGGTCGAAGGCGTCGCCGGCCGTGAGGTCGGCAGACGCCCCGTAGTGGAGGCCGACCTCGCTGTCGAGCGTCTGTTCGAGGTCGGTGGTGACGGTTCCGCGTACTGACAGTGCCATGTCGGCGAGCGGGACCCGATTGTAGGGCGTCCGCGGCGAGACAAGGAGATAGCCGCCGCCGCTGTCGGCCAACCGGTGGTTCTCAGCGTACCGGACAACGAATCGGGCATCGCCGCTTTCGTGAACGCCGAGGTCCAGCCCCGGATACTCCTCGGCGCGTGGGAGGGCTGAAAACGGCATCTCGTGGTGGTCGTGTTCGCCGTGGTCGCCGTTGTGGTCGCTGTGGTCGCCGTTGTGGTCGCTGTGGTCGCCGTTGTGGTCGCTGTGGTCGCCGTTGTGGTCGCTGTGGTCGCCGTTGTGGTCGCTGTGGTCGCCGTTGTGGTCGCTGTGGTCGCCGTTGTGGTCGCTGTGGTCGCCGTTGTGGTCGCTGTGGTCGCCGTTGTGGTCACCACCATCGCCGTGGTCGTGTTCGCCGTGGTCGCTGCGGTCCGGCTCCCCCATCGGCTCCAACGCGCCGCGTTCGCCCCAGCGGTCCGCATCGACGAACGTGGTGCCCTCGACGAGTTCTTCTCTAACCGCGTCATCGTAATCGAACTCGAAGGTTGCCGTCGCTGATTCCATAAACCGGCCGTCGAAGTCGCCGGTTGTCCTGACGCCCGCCGGGTTGACATCGACCTCGACGGTGTAGGTACCGGGCTCCTGTATCGGGATGTTGTCGCCGAAGTGAAAGCCCATCGTCTGGGAAATCATCGGCCACGGCGCGCGCTGGTCGATGCGGTTTTCGTCCCGGTAGATTCGCATCTCTCCGCCGGTATCGACCGGCAGTACTTGACCGGTCTCGGCATCCCACGGGGTAACCATTACGTGAAGACCGGGGTCGCTTGCGTCGACCCGCTCGGTTTCGCTGCCGGTGACGAGCCAGAACTCGTGGGCGAACGCCACCATCGGCGAGAGCCGGTACGGCCCGGCCTCGGCGACCGGGAGGTGGACCATCGCCTCCCGATGAGTCGGCATGTACACTGCATCTGGCTTTGCGTCGGGCTGGGGGCGTCCTGACGCTCCCTGGCCGTCGACTGCGGCCGGTGGCTCGGCGTCGTCCGGCCCGAGGCAGCCGGCCGCTGCGACGAGCGCGCCGGCAGCGAGAAACTGTCGCCGGTTCATTGGCACACGTTTCGTGCTCGCCCCGCATAGGTCGCGTGGTGTGCCCGTCGAAGCGGCTGCTCTGTCCCACAGGCTGTTCCGACGTGGGGTGAACTACCCCACCCTGTTCGCGCTGATGCGCTCGCTGAGGGTGGGGTCGTCCGAGAGACGGAGTCTCTCGTGATCACGAAAGACGTAGTCTTTCGAACGACTTCCTGGTTCCGCGACACGCTTTTTCACGGATGCTCGGCTGACGCCGACCATCCGCGCAGGGAGCGCAGTCTCCACAGGCGTGAATTCGGAGTGACCCACTCCTACTCGGTGGTGATGGCGAGATTCATCTCGACCGTCCTTTTTGCCGGACTCTAAGCCGAGACGATGAGTAGCTACCATCACACTTCCAGTCTTCGACTGGCAGTGTTGTAAATACCCGGCACAGAGTGAAAGTAAAACGAAGACGGCGTGGACGAATCGCAGAGCGATTCGTTCGCACACCAGAAATCTCCGATTTCTGGGGACGTCCTCAGAAACGTAGTTTCTGATGGGCTGCACGAGAGCTTGCTCTCGTGAACGCTGTATCCCCTCCCTACTGCGTCCTCAGAACGCAAAGCGTTCTGATGTGCAAACGAGAGCTCCGCTCTCGTTAACGCTCCTTGTCCGCTTGCGCGGACTGCGGTGCTCGTTGAGGAAGGGGGCTTAGCGCCTGCAATCAGCTAAAACGTGGATATCGCTTAGTTGTCGAGCTCGTCGACCAGTTCCGCCCCGATACCGGTGTAGCCGGCCGGCGAGAGCGCTCGTAGCTCCGCTTTGACCGACTCGTCGACATCGAGGTCGTCGAACAGCTCTCGGAAGTCCGCCAGTGTCGCCCGCTGGCCGCGTGTCAGCGCCTTGATGCGCTCGTAGGCCTCGGTGTCGCCCTCGCGGCGCAGGATGGTCTGTACGGCTTCCCCGATGACCTCGGGGTTGTCATCGAGCGATTCCTGCATGACCGCCTCGTTCGGCGTTACCTTCGAGAGACCGCGTTGGGTCTTCTCGTAGGCGATGAGACAGTAGGCGAACGCCGAGCCGATGTTCCGCTTGACAGTCGAATCCGAGAGGTCCCGCTGGAGGCGCGAGGTCGTCACGTAGTCGGCGAGGAACGTCAAATCCGAGTTGGCCTTCGTCAGGTTCCCTTCGCTGTTTTCGAAGTCGATGGGGTTGACCTTATGCGGCATCGTCGAGGAGCCGGTTTCGCCAGCGACGGATTTCTGGCCGAGATAGCGGTCGGAAACGTAGAGCCACATATCCAAATCGAGGTCCCGAAGCACGTTGTTAACGCCGCGAAGGGCGTCGAAGACCGCCGCTAGGTCATCGCAGGGGTTGACCTGCGTCGAGAGCGCTCGCCATTCCAGTCCAAGCGACTCGACGAACGACCGCGAGACGGCCTGCCAATCGACATCCGGGTAGGCAGCCTCGTGGGCGGCGTAGGTGCCAGACGCGCCGGCAAGCTTTCCGGTAATCCCGTCGGCGGCGGCCTCCAGCCGGCCGAGCGCCTGCCCGAGCCGGGCGGCGTAGACGGCCAGCTCCTTGCCGTAGGTCGTCGGCGTCGCCGGCTGGCCGTGGGTTCGGGCCAACATTGGCACGTCACGGTGCTCGCGAGCGCTGTCGGCGAGAGCGTCCCGTATCGACCGGATTTCGGGCACCAACACGTCCTCGACGGCCGGCTTGACGAGCAGCCGGTGGGCGAGGTTGTTCACGTCCTCGCTTGTGAGCCCGAAGTGGACCCACGGCCCCTGTTCGTCCTCGTCGGGCAGGTACATTCGGATGAAGTACTCGATGGCCTTGACATCGTGGTTCGTGGCTTCGTAGTCGCCGTAGCCCGACGTTTCGAGCTGTTTGATTACATCGGCATCCTCGGCGTCGAACTCCCGGTAGCAGTCCCGCAGGTTCTCGCGGGTCGTCTCCGTGAGCGACAGCGGTGTCGCATCGAGGTCGGCGAGCGCGATGAGGTACTCGACCTCGACCTCGACGCGGGCACACATCAGTGCGGCCTCGCTGGCGTAGTCGGTGAGCGGTTCGGTGTATCGGGCGTAGCGGCCGTCAAGCGGCGAGACGGCGTACAGCGGACCCCGTTCGGTCATACTCGTGCCTGCGACGACGCGCTGAAAAAGGGTGTCGGTCCCCCGGTCAGACGCGTCGGTGAAGGCACAAAGGGCCACACCTAACCCGACGGGCCGCCTGCCGCCGACCGTATGGACGCAGCCACCGTCGAAACGTATCTGGACAGCTACGCCGAAACGCAGGGCGTACTCCCCGAGCGGCTCGAATCGTTCGGTGAGCGATACCGCGAGCAAGGCTATCTCACCCGCGACCAACTCTACGACATCGCCTACGAGTCGTCGACGCGGAGCGCCTACCACGTCGAGTCGAACCCGGAAGACCGGTGTCGGGAGGTCACCCGCAATGTACGCGCCGTCGACGGCGACTTCTCGAAGATACAGCTTCTCTCGGGGCTTTCAGGCTTCAAAGCCCCGACCGCCTCGTGTGTGCTGACCGCCCTCGACTCGACGACCCATGCCGTCGTTGACACTCGGGTGTGGGCCTCTCTGGAGCGATTCGATTATCTGGAGGGTCGAAAGGAGAGCTTCGACGCGGCCGACTACGTGCGAATGATCGAGCCGATTCGGACCATCGCTGCCAAGACGGGCTACAGCACGGCTGACGTCGGCTACGCGCTGTTTGCCTACGACGCCGAGCATCGCGAGGGAACGCTTCACTGACGAACTCCAACAGGACACTCGGTCGACAACTGATAGCCACGAATATGCATACTATCTTGATAGCATCCCGATTGACTGCCCAATATATCCGTCTTCGTGCATAGATTGCCGTCGCTAACCGCAACTACTTTTGCCACGGAGCGGCCCCTTCGGCGTATGAAACTCGCCGGTATGGCTTCGAATCGCGGTCGCAACCTGCTGCATCTGGCCGACGCCGCGCCAGGCGGCGCGACGTTTTCGGTCATCCTGACGAACGACGCCGACGCGCCGGTGCTCGAAGGGGCTGCCGAACGCGGTATCCCAACCGAGGTCGTCGAGCGCGGCGACGACGAGCCCCGAACTGACCACGAGCAGCGGGTGCTCGACCGTCTCGCCGACTACGACATCGACCTCGTCTGTCTGGACGGCTACATGCGAATCCTGACGGATGACTTCCTCGACGGCGCGCCGACGACGCTGAACGTCCATCCGTCGCTTCTGCCTGCCTTCCCTGGGATGGACGCCCACGAGCAGGTTCTCGACGCCGGTGTCTCTGTCACCGGCTGCACTGTTCATGTCGTCGACGAAACAGTCGACGGCGGTCCTATCGTCACCCAAGAGCCGGTTCCCGTCTACGACGGCGACGACACCGATGCGCTCAAAGAGCGCGTTCTCTACGAGGCCGAGTTCGCCGCCTATCCGCGTGCAGTCGAGTGGTTTGCCGAGGACCGCGTCACCGTATCCGACGGCGAGGTCACGGTCGACGGCGACGACGGTGGGCAGCTCCCTGCCCGGCGTCTCAGCCGCGCCGACCGCGGCCGCGAGCTCCGGTACGGCGAGAACCCTCACCAAGACGCCGCCGTCTACCGTGACCGCACCTGCGAGGAGGCCAACGTCGTTGATGCGGTCCAGCACAACGAGGGTGCGAAGTCCCTCTCCTACAACAACTACAACGACGCCGACGGCGCATTGCGCCTCGTCAAGGAGTTCGACGAGCCGGCTGCCGCGGTCATCAAGCATACCAACCCCGCCGGCTGTGCGACCGCTGACGACCTTGCTGACGCCTACGAGGCCGCACTCTCGACGGACCCAATGAGCGCCTTCGGCGGTATCGTCGCCCTCAACCGTGAGTGCGACGCTGCTACCGCCGAGCGGATTGTCGACTCGTTTAAAGAAGTCGTCGTCGCGCCGACCTACACCGACGCCGCGCTCGATGTGCTCTGTGCCGAAGAAAACCTCCGCGTCCTCGAAGTCGGTGGTTTCGATGCCGACCCCGAGCCGCTTGTCGAGTCCGACCTCGTGGGCGGCCATCTCGTCCAAGAGCGGGACCGTCAGTCGATCTCGCCGGCCGACCTCGAAGTCGTCACCGAGCGCGAACCGACCGACGCCCAGCTGGAGACGATGTGTTTTGCGTGGCAGACCATCAAACACGTCAAGTCCAACGCCATCCTCTTTGCGAAAGACACCGAGACAGTCGGCGTCGGGATGGGACAGGTCTCACGGGTTGACGCCGTCCGACTGGCGGCGATGAAAGCCGACGAACACGCCGAGGGCAAGGACGCCGACGGGGCCGTGATGGCCTCCGACGCCTTCTTCCCGTTCCCCGACGGCATCGAAGAGGCTGCCGAGGCGGGCATCGAGGCCGTCGTCCAGCCCGGTGGCTCGGTCAACGATGAGGACGTCATCGCGGCCGCCGACGAACACGACATCGCGATGGCCTTCACCGGCCAGCGGGCGTTCCAGCACTGACCGCGGACGGCTGGACTTTTGAGTCGCCGGCACGACTTCGGTTCTATGACCGACACTGACGACGCCATCGAAACGTTCCTTGCCGAATCCGAGACGGTTCTCGAAGAGTACGACCAGGGATACGCCGACGCCGACGCGACGCTTCGACAGCTCCGACAACATATCGAGACGCTCCGCGAGGCACACGACGACGCCTGAGCGACGACCGCTTCCAGCAGAATTAACGTGGCGCGGACCGGCAGTTCTTTTATGACCGACTTCTCCGACCGCGTCGAGCGGGTCTCGATAAGCGGTATCCGTGAGGTATTCGAAGCGGCCGGCGACGACGCCATCAATCTCGGCCTCGGCCAGCCGGACTTTCCGACTCCGGACCACGTCCGTGAGGCAGCCATCGAAGCCATCGAGGCCGGCGATGTCGACGCTTACACCTCGAACAAGGGCACTCGCGAACTCCGCGAGGCAATCGCCGCGAAGTACGACCGCGACAACGACTTCGCCGTCGACCCGGAGAACATCGTCGCCACCTCGGGCGGCAGCGAGGCGCTCCATCTGGCAATCGAAGCCCACGTCGACGCCGGCGAGGAGGTCATCTTCCCCGATCCCGGCTTCGTCTCCTACGACGCGCTGACGCATATCGCGGGCGGTGAACCGAACCCGGTTTCGCTGCGTGATGACCTGACGCTCTCGCCGGCCGATGTCGAGGCGGCTATCACCGACGACACCGCGATGTTCGTCGTCAACAGCCCGGCGAACCCGACGGGTGCGGTCCAAAGCGAGGCCGATATGCGGGAGTTCGCACGCATCGCCGCCGACCACGATGTCGTCTGCCTTTCCGATGAAGTCTACGAACCGTTCGTTTTCGACGGCGTCCATCGGTCGCCGGCGGCCTTCGACGAGACGGGTAACGTCGTCGTCGTCAACGCCGCCTCGAAAGCCTACTCGATGACTGGCTGGCGGCTCGGGTGGGTCACCGGTACGAGCGAGCGCATCGACCGGATGCTCCGGGTCCACCAGTACGCACAGGCTTGTGCCTCTGCCCCGGCCCAGTACGCAGCCGAAGCGGCGCTTTCGGGACCGCAGGAGCCGGTCGAAGAGATGCGGTCGGCCTTCGAGACCCGCCGTGACGTACTCGTTGACGGGCTCGAAGATATGGGCCTTTCAGTTCCGACGCCGAAAGGAGCCTTCTATGCGATGCCGGAGGTGCCGGACGGCTGGACGGATGAAGTCATCGACCGCGGTGTCGTCGTCGTTCCCGGCGAGGCGTTCGGCGACGCCGGTGCCGGCCACGCGCGCATCTCGTATGCGGTCGATGTCGAGACGCTGAAAGATGCCCTCGAAGTAATGGGCGAAGCGACGGCCGCGCTCCGGTAGCCCGTTCAGCTCGCCGTCGAGACGATTTTGATAACGTCGCCCTCGGCGAGTTCGTGGCCTTCGCCGATACGGCGTTCCTCGCGGGCGTCGACAGCGTGGAGGTATCCCTCGCCGATATCCGAGTGGACGGCGAACGCGAGGTCTTTTGGCGTCGCTCCCGACGGCAGCAGGAACGCATCGGGAAGCACGTCGCCTTGTCCGTCCGTCCAGCGTGTCTCGTTTTGCACCGGATACACTGTAATCTGGTCGAGGAGTCCGTAGACCGCCTCGTCGAGTGCCTCTTGAACGCCGGTGCCGCCCCACTGGTCGATGACCGACCGGACCGATTCGAGGCCCTGCCGCTGTGCCTCCGAAACCTCCGCGGCAATCTCGAAGGCCTCGTCGCCGGGGTCGTAGTCGACGACGCCGGCCTCGACGCCGCGGCGTAACGCCAACTCGCCTTCGGCGGTACAGGGAATGACACGCTCTGCTGCCTCCCGGAGTCGCTCGATGTTCTCTTCGGGGGCGATGTCGGCCTTGTTCGCGACAACGACGATGGGCTTTGTCCGCTCACGGAGCAGCCGCGCCAGCTCCTCGCGGTCGGCGTCGCTCCAAGCACCCGGGTCTGTCTCGTACTCCAGTTCTCGGAGGACAGCCATCACGTCGTACTCGCTTGCGCCGACGCCGGTGAGCAGCTCCGTCAGCGCCGCCTCGAAGTCGAACTCCGGCGACCGGGCCTGCCGCTCGATGGTCTCCCAGTTCCGCTCGACGATATCCGCGAGCCACAGGTCCATCTCCGTCTCGATGAACTCGACGTCCTCGAGTGGGTCGTAGCTGCCGGCCTCGACCGGCTCCCCCTCGGCGTCGGTTCCGCCGGAGGCGTCGACGACGTGGAGGATGACATCGGCGTTTGTCAGTTCGTCGAGGAACTGGTTACCGAGTCCCTTTCCTTCGTGTGCGCCGGGAACGAGCCCGGCCACGTCGAGCAGTTCGACGGGGACGTACCGCTTGCCGCCGTGGCAGGTGTCGTTGCCACAGCGAGATTCCAAATCGAGGCAGGGACACCGAGTACGAACGTGTGTGACGCCGCGGTTCGGGTCGATGGTGGTAAAGGGGTAGTTGCCGGTGTCGGCGTCGGCCATCGTCGCGGCGGTGTAAAATGTCGACTTGCCAGCGTTCGGCTTGCCGGCCAGCGCAACCGAGAGCATACCCGGGCTACCGGCGGCTCTCGTATATCGTTCCCGGTCGCTACGACTCCTCCGTGTCGGTGACGACGGCCGAGACATCGTCGTCGCCGACGCCGTTCGTTGTGGGGTCGCTGTGGTCGTCAGCCTCCGTATCAGCGGCGCCGTCGCCCGTCGTGTCGCCTTGTCCGTCCGTCCAGTCGTGGCGCGCCTCCTCCAGCGACCGCACCGCTGGCTTCGGCTCTGTGGTGTCCAGCGGCACGAACGCAGCGGACCGTTCGTGTGACTCGTCATCAGCCTCCGGCTGTTCCGAGCCGTCGGCAGCAGCGTCGGGTGTCGACTCCTCCGGGCTTTCGGAGCCTGTCCCCGGGTCGTCGTCGGCTGCCGCTCCGCCGCGGTCAGCGTCGGTTGCTTGCTCGTCCGTTGCGGGCTTTGCCGCTGGCTCGTCCGGACTGTCTTCCGGCTCCGCCTCTGTTTCTGTGGTCTCGTGACCACTCGCGACGGCTCCGCGCCCGCGTTCACCGCTCGGCGACCGCTCACGCTCGAACTCGATGCCGTCGCGGGCGCGAATCGTTCCCTCGACATCGGCGGCTTCCGAGAGCGTACAGGCCTCACAGGAGATGTCGCCCCGTATTCGAACGCCGGGGGCGACAGCCACGTCGCCGTCTTTCGTCGTCACGTCACCGTGGACGACGGTGTCGTCGCCGATTCGGATGTCACCTTTCGCCCGCAGGCTGCCGAAGACTTCCGTGGCCGTTCCGACTTCGATGTCTGTCGCGCGGATGTTGCCGTGGAGCCGGCAGTCGTCGCCGATGGTCGCGGGTGTCGAAACCCGCCAGGCGTCGTCGGAGACGCGGCCGCCCCGCGGAATGACGACCGGGTCGGCCGCCTGGTCGTCGGTCAGAAACTCCTCGGCGACCTCCTCGGCGGCCTCCTCGTCGCCCATCCGGAGCAGATGCGACAGGTAGACAAAGAGGAAGACGATAGTCGGCATCGGATTCCGGATGACAATCCAGCCGTTGGCCTCGAAGCCCTCCTCGATGTCGACGTCGTCGCCGATGTCGAGGTCGCCGGAGACGATGAGTTGGCCGGTGATGTGGACCCGCTCGCCGAGATAGGCGTCCTCGCCGACGAGCACGTTGCCGTCGACTTCACACCACATGTCGAGCCGACAGTCGCCGTCGGCCTCGATGTCGCCGCCGAACTGGACTCGCTCGCCGGCGACGATGTTGCTCCCGCGGACGCCGAGCTCGACGACGCTTTGGCCGCCGACGAGTACGTCACCGTCCGTGACGAGGTCGTGCTCCCGGACGTGGGTTCCGTCCGGAATCGCCAACTCGTCCAGTGGGTCGGGGCCGAACACGGTCGAACGTTCGCGTCACGCCTATTAAATCCTCCTCGGCGTCTGACGGGCGGCTGACTACCATCGCCGCTGCCACTGGCGAGGCAGCCCCGACCGCCGGCGAAACGAACGCCAACAGTGGCCCTTATGCGTTCGTCGCGCCAAGCGTGGCTATGACCGTTCTTTCGTTCGACGAGGAGGGGGTTGATGTCATCTACGAGGGTACCGAGTTCCGCCTCGAAAAGGACCTCATCGAGGAAGCGACCGAAAAGCCGTATCCCGAGGTGACCGACCACGAGGTGCTGCAAATCATCGAAGAAAACCCGTCGCTGAGCGACGAACCGCGACGCATCGCGGATATTTTGGGCTGATTCGGCTGCCGGGCAGGTTCCGCCCGGAACGGTACATCTAAGAGCCAGCCACCGAAGGTAGGCGTATGGATACAGCCCAGTTCAAGCATCCGGCGCTGCAGAGCATCGGCGGGACCGTCGTTGCGTACGCGCTCATTATCTTCGTGATGACCGCCCTGCTTTTCGGCGTTCCCTACCTCCTCTTTTTGCTCCTGTAGGAGCGCCGCGCCGAAAACGGTGGTCACATTCCCATGTCGGCCGCCGGCTCCGGTATCGGTAGCTCCGACGGCGCAACGTCGAGCAGCTCCGCCGCGTGGTCGATAGCCATATCAAAGCCGTAGTAGCGTTCTAGCTCGTCGCCGTCGGCGCTGGGTCGGACTTTCAACATCGCGTACCCGTCGATGTTCTGTGCCACGGCGGCGGTCTTTCCGCCGGCTTCGAACTCCAGCACCCGTTCCTCGTCGGTCTCCCGGTACTGCGCCGTGATATCGCCTTCCTCGACGGTCGACATACACCACAGTAAGGGGTCGCCGTACGCCAAACTACCGGTCCCGGCGGGAGCCGCCCGACGACTCCGAAAGAGCCGTGGCCGCCCGCGTCGATGAGCACCCATGGAGTGGCTCACGAGCGGGCTCCGGCGCGATATCTGTGTGCTGTTGTATGCGGAGTCGCGCCGCGCCCAGCAACTCAAGTCAGCACTCGAAGCCCGGTATGACCGCCGCATTCCGCCGGAGCGGTTCTACGGTGCCGTCGAGGCGCTTGAATCGAAAGGATTCGTCGAGACGCACGTCGAGGGACTCGAAGATGTCTACTCGCTGACCGATGCCGGGCGCGATGGCGTTGCGACGCAGTTCCGCTGGATGGCCGACCACGTCGACTGATGCGGCCAGTACGAGATATCTGCTACTGGGGCAGAATACGATATCCTCTCTATATATGAGCTGTAAAATTACCCTTCAAACGCAGCTTGCGGCCAAATTAAGGTGAATTACGCGAACATTAATGTGTGGTGGGTGTTAACAGGCAAATATGGCTACTAGAAGAAGGTTCATGTGTATGGGGTCTACCACAGTCGGACTGGTCGCGCTTTCCGGCTGCCTCGGCGCTGAAGGCGCAGAGGAGGTGGACACGGCGATGGAATTGCTCGACGAAAACTTCGAGCAGTTCGAAGCATTCGACGAGAGAGATGACCTCCCCGATGAGGCTGCACTTGAAGCAATCGAAACACGCCTTGATGAGGCCGAATCGCATCTCGAAGACGCTGCGGCTGTCGCTGACGACGACGAGGTCCTAGCGGCGATTGAACTCGGCGGTGCCTTCGTTGCATTCCAACGAGCACTGGTTCGGGTCGTCGGCGGTTTCGTTGAACTCGAACACGGTATGGACTCGTTCGATGCGTACATTGACGCCGAGCGGTTCGACGACGCGATAGCAGAAGCCGAATTACTGCAAACAACGGTAGACGAGCTTGAAGCTGCTGTTGACGATGCGCTGGCGGCTATCGATGCTGTAGACGACTCACAACTTGAAGCAGAAGACCGCATCTCGGTGACACTCACTAAGTCGGACCTGGAACGAATCGCCTCCGAAGCCAGCGCGCTTGAAGAGGTCATTGGTGGACTCGGCGACCTCGCTGATGGACTGCAAGCGATAACGGATGGATTTGAGGCGCTCGAAGCGGAGGATTTCGACACAGCACGGGATGCATTCAGCGCTGCCGAAGAGGAACTCGCCCCGGTTGTTGACCGATATACGCGGCTGGAGGATGACGCGGACCTCCCGGCCCATATGGAAGCTGATGTCATCGGACTCTCCTGTGTTGCTGAGGCGATGCGTGATGCGGCCACACTGGCTGAAGAAGGTGCTACCGCGGGGATGAACGAGGAGTGGGACACCTTCGATGACCGCCTCGAGCAAGCCGAAGAGGCAATGGACCGCTGCTGAACGCCCCTGGCCGATTTTTCCGTCGCGTTTGCGTGGGAGCGCTCAAACTGGTTCGTCTGATTGAGCGCCGACGACGGTCACCCGCGCCGCCGCAACAGACCCACAGCGAGCACCACAGCGGCCAGCGCGGCGGCGACCGAGACCGCCGGCCCCTGGTCTTCGGCGGGTCCGGTCGCCGTCACGGTGAGTGTCTCGGTGCTTGTCGCGCCGTGTTCGTCTTCGACGGTCGCTGTCACTTCCGATTCCCCCGTCTCAAACCGGTACGTCGCCGTCTCACCGGTCGCTGTCGTTCCATCGGGGAACGTCCACGTGACTGTTGTGTCTCCCGCCTCGTTTTCGACCGTCGCGTTCAGTCGCGTTTGCTCGCCAGCAATGACGGTTGCAGGGGCCTGTATGGTCACCCGCGGCCGGTCAGTGACGAAGACCGAGCGGGAGACGGTTGTCGTTTTGCCGTCGGCGTCGGTGACCCGGAGTTGCGCCTCGCTTTCTCCTAGTTCGTGTGTCACCTCAACCCGTTCCCCGACAGCGTCGTAGCTTCCATCACCGGTCGTGTCCCACTCGTAGGTAGCTATCTGACTGTCGGCTTCGCTGATGTTGGCGACCAACGAGAAGGGTTCGTCGGCAACCGGAACATCGGCATCGACGCCGATGTTCGCCGTCGGCGGTGCTGTAGTGGGTATCCCAAAGCCGGCAGCGGGGTCATACCCGCCACGAGCATGAGTTCCAGCCGTAACATCGTAGGTTGGGGCGCGCTCCCGGAGCCGTTCCCGGAGTTCCGAAATCGATTCCGGGGGTGTCGGCGACCCCAGTAGCTTCGCTGCCAGTCCCGCGACGTGTGGCGCAGCCATCGATGTGCCCGATAGCTCGCGGTAGTCGCCGTCCGGTACCGGCGAGAGAACGCCGACTCCCGGGGCGGCGACTTCTAGCCGTTCGTTTGCGTCCGGGTCGAACGGCGCGTCAACGCCTCGGGCCGAGAAGTCCGGGACACGGTAGTTGTCCGTCGCGACCTGCTGGCCGCGGCGCGGGCCGACCGCTCCGACGGAAACGGTGCTATTCAGGGCGGATGGATACAGAATACTACCGAGCTCCGGGCCGTTGTTCCCCGAGGCGGCGATAATAGCTGCTCCGTTCGCTGTCGCATACGCCACCGCAGCGGAGATGCGCGGCTCTTCGCGGCCGCCGAGGCTCAACACGATAATGTCTGCCCCCTCATCGGTGGCTGCCCGTACTGACTCCGCGAGCGGGTCGGCTCCACAGCGGCCATCGTCAGTGCAGGCTTTGAACGCGTACACCTCCGCTTCCGGGGCAACACCGTAGATGCCGTTTCCATCGTCGCCGCCGTCCGCTGCGACGGTGCCAGCGACGTGTGTCCCGTGGCCGTTCCGGTCCTCACAGGTGTCTGTTACCGATTCGCCGGTGAAGTCGCGGCACAGCGAGACCCGGCTTTCGAGGTCCGGATGGTCGGTGTCGACGCCGGTGTCGATGACAGCGACGGTGACGTTTTCACCGCCGCTCGGCCGGTCTACGTCGTCGCTCCGGTAGAGCGTCCGCACGCCGAATGGAACCTGCTCGCTTGGGACTGTTCTGCCGTCTTCGACCTCGGTGTCGTCGGGCTCTTCGTCTACCGGTGTTGTTGGCGGGGGTGACTCGGCCGCGGCGACGCCGCCGGCAGCGACGGCCGCCGCAGCAAAAAGGGCTAGCGCGGCCGCCACGATGACGGCCCGGACGGGAGTGTCGATGCGCATGTCTCTTCATCTGCGGCCGTGAAAAAATACCTTCGGCGTCGGCTGTCTGCCAACCGACCCACAGGGCCAGTATCGGCCGAAACCGATGCGAATATATACCTGAATGGGGCAAAAGCCCGGGGCTACAAAGCATTTATATGTTGAGTAACCAAACCATATAAGCATAATGCCAGGGCCCACCCGACAGCGAGAACGCGCTACCGAAGGCGAGGCGGAGGCGGAGACAGAGGCGGAGCAGGAAACTGGTTGTCCCGAATGCGATTCCGATTCTCTGGTGCGGAGCGGGGACGGGGGCGGTGAACTCGTCTGTGAGGACTGCGGGCTGGTTATTGAGGAAGAAAACATCGACCGTGGTCCGGAGTGGCGTGCGTTCAACCACTCCGAGCGGCAGTCGAAATCGCGTGTTGGGGCGCCGACGACCCAGACGATGCACGACAAGGGGCTGACGACCCAGATCGACTGGAAGGACAAAGACGCCTACGGGCGGTCGATTTCGTCGGAGAAGCGCTCCCAGATGCACCGACTGCGGAAGTGGCAAGAGCGGATTCGGACCAAGGACGCGGGCGAGCGGAACCTGCAGTTCGCGCTGTCGGAAATCGACCGAATGTCGTCGGCACTCGGCGTGCCGCGGTCGGTACGGGAGGTTGCGTCGGTCATCTATCGACGCGCGCTCGACGACGACCTGATTCGTGGGCGGTCTATCGAGGGCGTCGCTACCGCTGCCCTCTATGCTGCCTGCCGTCAGGAGGGGATTCCACGGTCGCTTGATGAGGTCGCTGATGTCGCCCGCGTCGAGCAGAAGGAAATTGGCCGGACCTACCGATATATCGCACAGGAACTCTCGCTCGGACTCGAGCCCGTCGACCCCGTTCAGTACGTCCCGCGCTTTTGCTCCGAGCTCGGTCTCAGCGAGGAGGTCGAACAGAAGACACGCGAGATAATCGAAGTAACCGCCGAGAAGGGAATGCTTTCGGGCAAGTCGCCGACGGGCTACGCCGCCGCGGCTATCTATGCGGCGTCGCTGCTGTGCAATGAAAAGAAGACGCAGCGCGAGGTCGCCGAAGTCGCACAGGTGACTGAGGTCACCATCCGCAACCGCTACCAAGAACAGATCGAAGCGCTCGGTATCCACTGACCGGCGGACGCCGACAACCGCGGCCGCTTCGGCTGCTGTTGTCCCCGTTCCGATTTTCATTTTCTGTCGGTTTCGGCCAGTTCCCGCACGACTAAGGACGACTGCATCGTGTGTATGGGTATGTCATCTACCGGTGCTGGCAACGTCTCCGAGGTCGCCGTGTCGCTTGAGGCCCTCGAACCGCTGGTCACTGCCCCCGAGACCGACGCGACGTTTCCCGTTGAGGCACCGTTCACCGGCGACGAAATCGGCCGGCTGCCGGCCTGTGTGTCGGCCGATGTCGAAGCCGCTTTCGACCGGGCAGCCGAGGCCCAAACCGACTGGCGCGACCGCGATGTCTCCGACCGAGCGGCCGTCTTCATCCGCTATCACGACCGTATTATCGACAACCGCGAGGAACTGCTTGATCTCATCCAATACGAGACCGGAAAGGCCCGCAGACACGCCTACGAGGAACTGCTTGACGTGGCCATTACCGCCCGGTATTACGCCTATCGCGCCGAATCGTTCCTCGAAACGGAACCCAGAGCGGGAGCACTGCCGGGGATGACCGAGACGACAGTCAATTACCGGCCGGTCGGGACGGTCGGCATCATCTCACCGTGGAACTACCCGCTGTCGCTTTCGGTCTCCGATGCGATTCCCGCCCTGCTTGCGGGCAACGCCGTTGTCCTCAAGCCCGACGAGCAGACCTCGTATACGGCGCTGAAGGCGTTCGAACTGCTCTTGGAGGCCGGCTTGCCAGACGACCTCGTTCAGATTGTCACCGGCGATGGGCCGACAATCGGTGAGCCGCTCGTCGCGAACGCCGACTACGTTTGTTTTACCGGGTCGACCGAGACTGGCCGGGCTGTCGCCAGCCAGGCCGGCCGGCACCTGACTGACTGCTCGCTCGAACTCGGCGGCAAAAACCCCGCCATCGTCCGCGCCGACGCGGACATCGACCGCGCGGCCGAGGGGCTCGTCCGCGGCTGCTTTACGAACGCCGGCCAGCTGTGCCTCTCTATCGAGCGGCTCTACGTTCACGAAGCCATCTACGACCGGTTTCTCGATGCATTCGTCGCGGCCGTCGAGTCGATGCCACTCGGCACCGACTACAGTTACGACATCGAGATGGGGAGTCTCATCTCCGGGTCACATCTCGAAGCGGTCGAGCAGTACGTCGAAGACGCCGTCGCCGGAGGTGCAACTGTTCTTACTGGCGGCTCTCCCCGCCCGGATATTGGCCCGTACTTTTACGAGCCGACGGTGCTCGAAGACGTTGATGAGTCGATGGCGCTCTGTGCCGAGGAGACGTTCGGTCCGGTCGTCGCCGTCTCCGCTTACAGCGACGACGCGGACGCTATCGAGCGCGCGAACGACACCGACTACGGGCTCAACGCCGCCGTCTGGACCGACGACCTCGACGCTGGCCGGCAGCTCGCCGAGCGCATCGACGCTGGAACGGTCAACGTCAACGAGAGCTACGCTGCCGCGTGGGCCTCTCTCGACGCGCCGATGGGCGGGATGAAGGACTCGGGCGTCGGTCGCCGCCACGGCGAGGTCGGGCTCTCACGGTATACGGAAGCCCAGACCGTCGCCGTCCAGAAGCACCTGGGGATGACGGCTCCGCCCGGCGTCCCCTACTGGCTGTACGCGGGCGTCATGAGCCGACTGTTGAAGCTCCAACGTCGGGTTCCCGGGCTCCGGTAGGCCGGGACGGGAGGCCGCCGGCAGTCACTCGCTATCGAGATACTGGAGCACGCCTCTGACGTTCATCGCCACCTCGGCCCGCCCTTTCGTTTCGCCCCACACTTCGTCGATGGTCGACTGCTCGACGAAGTGTTCGATGACGGCCTCGTCATCTTCCAGCCGCTCGCGTGCCGCTTCGACGGACTCGACCCAGTCAGTGATGACCGCGATGTAGGTCTCGATGCGGTCGGCGGCAGGTGCGGGGCCGAAGTGCCCATAGCAGATTGTCTCCGGGTCGAGGTCGGCTATCAGCTCGGCGTCTTCGACTACGCCTTCGAGGTCGAAATCTGCAGGCGGTGATGTCTCCCGGACGGTGTCTAGTTCCGGAACATAGATGCCGGCCGCATCGGCCGCAAAGACGACGGCGTCGTCCGGTTCGTGGAGGATGCCCTGATGGAACGCGTGGCCGGGGGCGTCATGGAGCACGAGTTCCCTGTCGCCGAGGTCGAGCGTTGCGCCGTCGGCCAGCGGCTCCAGCCGGCTCTCTGGGACTGGCCGGGGTTCGGTGTAGAACTGTATCTGCTCGCCGACGGCCCGCTTTGTTCCCTCCCAGAGCCCACTCGGGTCTATGAGGAACTGTGCGGCAGCCTCGGGCGTGTAGACATCCGCCGCCGTTTCCTCGACGAGAAAGCCGGCCCCGCCAGCGTGGTCGAGATGAGCGTGTGTCGGGATGATGTACTCCAGTTCCGACCGGCCGATGCCGACCGCGTCGAGCGCATCGAGAATGCGGTCGTAGTGGGTGCCGATGCCGGTATCGACGAGCGCCGGCCGCTCTGTGTCGTAGATGTAGACGGCTCCGTAGCCGTCCGTCCCGTACATCCCCGTGTCGACGTAGTAGCAGTCCACCACCGACTCGACCGAACGAACGTCACCGATTCCCATACACCGCGCTTTGTCGGCGGCGGTCAAAGGTCCGACGGTCGCTGGTAGCAGCTTTCGAGCGGTCAGAACGCCGCCCGAAGCGCCGTCCAGAGGTCCCGCTGTCGCTTCTGGAGAACCGATATCGGGTCAGCAACGGTGTAGGTCTCCTCCTCGTCGTCGGTTCGTTCGGCAATCCCCTCCCGCTCGAAGTCCGCAAGCGTCGATTCGACGACGGATTCGGGGAAGACAGTCTTGGAGGCGATTTCCTCGGCCGTCGCACCGCCGAGTGCCTGTGCGGTGAGGTACACGGAGACGCGCTGCGGTGACTCCAGCAGCTCGACCAGTAGCTCCCCGACAATAGTCCCGCCGGCGTTCGTTGTCGGCTCGGCTCTGACCATCTCCTCTTTTGTCAGCGGTTCCGTCACCTCCAGCCGGGCCTCGATGCAGTTGATGGCCGTCGTCCGTGCCTTCCCCTCCTGTTCGCGTTCCAGCAGCCGCTCCAACGTTACCGGCTCGGTAATCGCCCCGACGAGCGTCTCCAGCTCGTCGACCGTGTAATCGCCCGGGTCGACATCCAGTAGGTCCTCCTCCCTGATTTCGTCGTCGGTCACGAAACCGACCACGCCGTACCCCTCTATCTGCAGCCCCAGTTCGATTTCGTGGACACCGAGGTGGAGCCGCTGGCGGTCGAGAATGACCTGTACCGTCTCTGCCAACCCCAAGTACATCGGGTTTTCCGCCGATATTTCGTCGGCCTGGTAGCGCTCCGACTCGGAAAGCTCCAGTGTAATCCGCTCCGGTGGCACCGGCTCGCCGTCGACTTTCGCGCTTGTGACACCCTGAAATTCCGCCTCGATGAGCCGGTTTTTCAGCTCGAATTCCACACCCCGCTCGGTGTTCTTGAGGCTCTCCCACGTGAAGAGCCGTTCGAGATACTGTTCTATCATGCCCGCGACAAGCGCCCCTCGCTACTTCGCTCTGTCGCCAACGGTACGTGGTACCACTCGGCGTTCACGCGGCCAACTGCTACTTGCTTTGCTCTTGCTACGGGTGCCGCGATTACCGACACGACTTTGCCGGCCGACGGCGAACCGCCGGCAAATGCTATCGAGGCAGTTCGTCCGTGAAAACCCCGAGGAGGTCCGTCGCGCACTCGACACCAAGGGCGTCGACGTCGACCTCGACCGTATCCTCGACATCGACGAGGAGTGGCGCGAACTCAAGGCGGAAGGCGACGACCTCAGGCGGCAGCGCAACGAGGTCTCCAGCGAAATCGGCAAGCTCAAGCGCGACGGCGAGGAGGAAGCCGCAGCAGAAGCAATCGAACGGTCCCAAGAGCTCAAAGAAGAAATCGAGGCCGTCGAAGACCGTGCCGACGAACTAGAGTCGGAGCTAGAAGCGGCGCTCCTGCGGCTTCCGAACGTGCCCCACCCCGATGCCCCGGTCGGCGACGACGAGTCCGACAACGTCGAAATCGACCGCTGGGGCTTCGATGACCGGCGCTCGCTGCCCGACGAGGTCGTTCCCCACTACGACCTCGGGGAGGAGCTGGATATCCTCGATTTCGAACGCGGGGCCAAGGTTTCCGGCGGCGGCTTCTACTTCGCGAAGGGCGAGGGCGCGCGGCTCGAACACGCGCTCGTCCAGTTCATGCTCGATGTCCACCGCGACGAGCACGGCTACACCGATGTTTTCCCGCCACTTCCGGTCAACTCGGCGTCGATGCGCGGAACCGGTCAGTTCCCGAAGTTCGTCGAGGACGCGTACCGAATCGGCGGTGACAACGACGACCCATACGACGACGACGACCTGTGGCTGCTGCCGACCGCGGAGGTGCCGGTCACCAACATGTATCGTGACGAAATCCTCCTTGATGACGACCTGCCGCTCAAGCAGCAGGCCTATTCGCCGAACTTCCGCCGGGAAGCCGGCGAGCACGGCACCGAAACCCGTGGTATCGTCCGTGTCCACCAGTTCAACAAGGTCGAGATGGTCAATTTCGTCCGGCCCGAAAACAGCTACGACCGGCTCGAAGGACTGCTCGGCGAAGCGACCGACGTGCTCGAACGACTCGGCCTCCCCTACCGAGTGCTTGAGATGTGTACCGGCGACATGGGCTTTACACAGGCGAAAAAGTACGACGTTGAGGTGTGGGCTCCCGGCGACGACATGGAAGACGGCCCGGATGTCGGCGGCCGCTGGCTCGAGGTTTCGTCGGTGTCGAACTTCGAGGACTTTCAGGCACGCCGGGCACACATCCAGTATCGGCCGGAACAGCACGAATCGGCGGAGTATATCCACACGCTCAACGCCTCGGGACTGGCAGTGCCGCGCGTCGTCGTTGCGATTCTCGAATACTATCAGAACGACGACGGCACCGTCGACGTTCCTGAACCCCTCCAGCCATACATGGGCGGCACGGATGTCATCGACGGCCAGGACCCGGTCGGCGAGTCAGCTCTCGGCGAATAGTCCACGCCCAATCTATGGCCGCCGTCGCGGCAGCCTGCGGGCACAACGGCGGCAGAACGTGTAGTCGCCGTCGATAGTCGCCCCGCAGTGTGGACAGCAGCCATCGACAAGCGCCGTCGCCTGCTCGTCGTCGGCGTCCGGAGACGCCGTCAAAAACGGAGCGTACAACCCGCCGGTCGTCCGTGAACGGTCGAGACTGGACTCCGAGCGGAACAGCGGCGCGACTACGTACGCGACCGCGGCGACGGCAAGGGCGATTGCGACGACGTTGACCAGAAGCGACACGCTATGTAGAACTAGATACTCGAACTAATTAAGTCGATAGCCGTCACACCTCGGCGATTTATACGAAATACAGGAGAAAACTCACGGCTTTAGCCGTGGGATGAATCCGTCACTACTGAATCAAACCACGTTCTAGTAGCAGGCCGACTCCCAATATTTAAGAATCACCCGTTCTACATATAAGATATGGAGGTGCGGCGTACTGTCCCCGTTTCACTCGACGTGGACAGCGACGACGCCGCACTCCTCGAAGACACCGTAGACACGTTCCTCTGGTCGGCACAGTACGTCGTTGACCACGCTTTCGAAGGCGAGTACGTCACCACCAGCAAGACCACGCTAGATGACGAAACCTACGACGACGTGCGCGAGAAGACAGACGAGTTCAACGGTGGACTGGTGCAAGCCGCTCGGAACAAGGCCGCTGAAGCCTGCAAAAGCGTCGTCGCACGCTGGAAGAACGATAAGAAAGCGTCGAAACCGACGTTCACCAGCCCACACGTCGTCTACGACCACCGCACCGCCACATTCCACGACGACTACGTGAGCCTCGCCACCACGGACGGACGCATCGAAGCCGACTACGTACTGCCCGACGAGGATAGTGACACGCCGCACTCGGAGTACCTGTTTTCGGACGAGTACGAAACCACGGGTGCGGAACTACACTCCCACGACGGCGACTGGGTGCTTCACGTCCACTGCAAGAAGGAGGTGGAGTCCGACACGTCGGAACAGCCAACCACCGAGAACGGAACGGTTCTCGGGGTTGACCTCGGCGTGAACAACCTCGCCGTCGCCTCGACGGGCACGTTCTGGACGGGCGACGAGTTCGACCACTGGCGGCGTGAGTACGAAAAGCGTCGTGGCTCGCTCCAACAGTGCGGAACGCGCTGGGCGCACGAGAACATCCAGTCAGTCGGACGGAAAGAAGAAGGGCGGTTCAAACAGATGCTCCATCGCATCAGCAACGAACTCGTCTCTGAAGCTCGTGAGAACGAGTGTTCAGTGATTGCGTTCGAGGATTTAACCGACATTCGTGAGCGGACTGGTGCGTCGTGGGGCCACAAGTGGGCGTTCAACCGACTCTACGACTACGTTGAGTACAAGGCTGAAGAATACGGCATCTCTGTGGAGCAAGTTGACCCTGAGAACACGAGTCGGCGTTGCTCACACTGTGGGTTCACCCATCCCGACAACCGTGACGACGAGGACTTCGAGTGCCTAAAGTGCGGGTACGAGAATCACGCCGACTACAACGCTGCGAAGAACATCGGGTTACGGTATCTCCGTCGGAACCAAACTGGGGGCGACGGAGGCGCACCCTTGGGCGTGCGCTTGAACAGCGGGACGCTGAACGTGAACGGAGGCTATTCTCCTGCCGAGGAATCGGCCAGAACGGGAGTCCACGCTGAATCCCACCGCTTTAGCGGTGGGTAGCTCAATCTGGGTGTGCGTCGGTGTAGGTCCTGATTTCGCTGATACCGGACGCAACGAACCCGAACGTGTCGACGAAGCCGAACCACGCAGTGCCGTCGCTCCGGTAGAGCGTTCCTTCAGCCGCGATACGGCCGCTGTCCCCGTAGACGGCCGATAGCTCGTGGCTCGTGTCGCGTTCCGGGCGGCCACCGCGCATGAACGCGACGAACTCTTCCCGGCCCTCGATAACCGTATCCGGCCGTCGGTGGACGAACCCGCCAGCGAGCAGGTCCGAAAGCGCCTCGTAGTCGTCCTCGTCGATAGCCCGGTAATACGCTCGAACCGCCTCAGGACGCTCCATGCCGGTACTGTCGGCCTCCCGGTACATATACCGTCTCCCCGAGCCACTTTTGTGCGCTCGCTGGCAATCCTGCCTGTGGAGCTACACGTCCGGTACGAGGGTGACGACGACCCCGACAAGTGTTCAGCCCGGAAACTAGCTCGGTTCGACCTTGCCGACCTCCATCGCTCGCCGCGGGCGACACCGGCGGGTATCGTCCTTGACCCGCACGCCGACCGGGCGCTTTCGCCTACCGACGCCGACGGCGGGGCGGCAACGGACCGGCTCATCGCTCTCGATTGCTCGTGGGAGACCGCCGAGGCTGAGGCGTTCCGCCTCGACGGCCCGCACCGCTCGCTGCCGTTTCTCGTTGCCGCGAACCCTGTTAATTACGGAACGCCGTTTCAGCTGACAACCGTTGAGGCCTTCGCCGGTGCGCTTTGCATCCTCGGCCACCGCGACCATGCCGAGACTGTTCTCAGCAAGTTTCGCTGGGGCCATACGTTCCTCGAACTGAACGACGAGCCGCTCCGGCGGTACGCGGACTGTACCGACTCTACCGATGTCCTTGACGTACAGGACGACTACCTCGAAGCCTGACCGGATAGAGTTTAAATACCAGCGGGCGGCCAACCGCCACCGTGACGTAGCTGACTGCCCGCGGCGAACACGGCGGTAGCCCGGCGGCCTGCCGCGGGAGCGACGACGCCGGCTGTTAGCCCTCCGATGGTTCGATAGCGATAGTCAACTCGTCGCCGACCGCAACGTCGTGGCCGGACCCGAAGACCAGCTTAACGCTCACCGACCCACGCGAGGCAAAGAGCGACAGCCCCGTCGCAGCCCGTCCACTCGCCCGGATTTCGACATCGCACCACGTGATGCCGCGGCCGTCCTCGTGGCCGACTTCGGTGCCGAGGAGCGACACTGTTTTCGGGAATGCTCCGAAGGCCCCGCCTCTGTCGTAGTGGGGCAGCCCCCCATCGAGCGGCGTTCCGTCATCGGCGGTGAGTGCGACGAAGCCCTCTTCGTTGCCCCCCGGCGCGTCCAACACGACGTACGTTTGCCCGGCTTCGATGACGGTGCCGTACCCGCTCCAGCCGACACCCTCGACCGGTACGTCGACCGTCAACGGCAGCGACCCGCTCGCCCGCTCGATGTTCTGCCCGTGGTCGCGGAAGCCGACGTGGAGATGGTGGTCAACCCAACGCGCAAAAAAGCCCGACCGAATCAGCGTTCCGATGCGGTCGCCGACCTCAATATGCTCGCCGACCTCGACGGCAGGGTCGACGTGTAGCAGCCGCGCTATGTGGTCACCACAGTCGACACAGACGAGATGGTCGACGGACGTCCCGTAGGGCTTTTCCGGACATTGCACCGTCCGGATTGAGCGCACCTCGCCGGAAACCGGTGCGTACGCCGTCTTTCGTGCCGGATACAGGTCGACAGCGCAGCCGTCGTCGTGGGCGGGATACGGCGAGTTGTAACGGGAGAACCGCTCGTAGGGGTCCAGCGCGGCTGCCGGCAGCGTGACCATACCGTCCGGTCGTGCCGTGTCGTTTTATTCTCATCGTCCGTAGACGAGGTATGCACGTCGTTCGAGGGGCTCTCGACTCGGCCGATGCCGACAGGCAGGTCGTTCAGCGGCTCGCCGAGTCGGTGGCGTCAACCGGCGTGCCAGCGCTTCGCGTCTGGCAGCCCCCGAAGCACGTCGCCTTCGGACGCCGCGACAGCGCCGCTGACGGTTACGAACACGCTCGGTTGGCCGCCCGCGAACGCGGTTACACACCGATTCAGCGCCGTGCTGGCGGCACCGCGGTCGCTTACGCCCCCGGAACGGTCGCGTTCGCCTACGCAGTCTCGACAGCTACCGGCCGTGGCGGTATCGAAGACCGGTACCGGACCGCGACAGAGCGGCTGCTTGCGGCGCTTGCATCTGTCGGTGCTGCCGTCCGTCGCGGCGAACCGTCGGCGACGTTCTGCCCGGGGACGCACTCGTTGCGCGCCGACGGTAAGGTCGCCGGCCTCGCACAGCGGGTCAAAGAAGAAACCGCCCTCGTCGGCGGCTACGTCGTCGGCACCGACCGTGCAAGCGCGGCGGTCGCCGACGTTCTCGAACCGGTGTACCGCGCGCTCGGGACGCCGTTCGACCCCACAACGGTCGGTAGCGTCGAAGCAGCCGGCGGCCCAGCGAGCGCCGGGCAGGTCGCCGATGCCATCGAAGCATCGTTTGTCGATGAGCGCCCGGCCAAATACCGCAGCGCCCAAGAGTTACTCGACCGGTCTCCGTGAGGCTTACGGCCCCGCCCCGAGGAACTGGAGTAATGCTGTTCAGCAACGCGACGCTCGCCGACGGGCGGGTCCGGGACGTTCGAGTCGACGGCGAGACGATTGCCGAGGTCGGGACCGGCCTCGAAGCCGACGGCGAAGTGGTCGACGCCGAAGGCAAGCGTCTCCTGCCGGGGATGATAGATGCCCACGTTCACTTCCGACAGCCCGGCTACTCCCACAAGGAAACGTGGGAGACTGGCTCAAAAAGCGCCGCTGCCGGCGGTGTAACGGCGGTCTTCGACCAGCCGAACACCGACCCGCCGACGATTGACGCCGACGGATACGCGGAGAAGGCCTCGCTTGCGACTGCCTCGCTTGTCGACTACGGCATCAACGGCGGCGTCACTGAGAACTGGTCGCCGACGGAGCTGCTGGAGGAGCCGATCGCCGCGCTCGGTGAGGTGTTCCTCGCCGACTCCACCGGTGATATGGGCATCGGCCGCGAGCGCTTTGCCGAGGCACTCGACCACGCGACCGATGCCGGCGTCCTCGTGACCGTCCATGCCGAGGACGCGACCCGCTTCGATGAGTCGGCTACCGAGCGTGACAACGCCGACGCGTGGAGCGCCTACCGGACGGCCGCGGCCGAAATCGACGCCATCGAGCGGGCGTGTGAGACCGCCGATGAACACGGCGCCGACATTCACATCGCCCACACGTCAACGCCCGAGGGTGCCGACATCGCCCGCGAGGCCGGCATGACCTGCGAGGTGACTCCGCACCATCTCTTTTTGTCCCGCGACGACCTCGAGGAGTTGGGGACGTTCGGTCGGATGAACCCGCCGCTGCGGAGCGAAACGCGGCGCGAAGCGATGTTCGAGCGGCTCGTCGACGGCGACATCGACATCGTTGCGACCGACCACGCACCTCACACGCGCGCCGAGAAGGACGCCAGCATCTGGGACGCTCCGAGTGGTGTCCCCGGCGTCGAGACCGTGCTCCCGCTTCTGCTGGACGAAGCCCGCAAGGGGCGGATTAGCTACGAACGTCTCCGTGACGTCACCGCGGCGAACGTCGCCGACATCTTCGACCTCCCCGACAAGGGCCGAATCGAGGCTGGCAACGACGCCGACCTCGTGGTAGTCGACCCGGACGACGCCGAGCCGATTCGCGGCGACAACCTCAACTCGAAGTGCGAGTGGACGCCCTTCGAAGGCCGGGACGGCGTCTTCCCGGAGCTAACGATGGTTCGTGGGACGGTTGTGTACCGTGACGGCGAGTTTGCTGACGCCGTCGGCCACGGGCAGAACGTCCGCGCCTAGTCGTCCTGCGTTTCCATCTCGTGGCCGCAGTTCGGACACTGCAGTTCGTCGTGGCGCAGCGCGGCTGACGACTCCCTGACTTCCCGCATCACGCTCGAAATCCGGTCTTCGGCGGCGAGTTCTTCGTCGACAGTGAGTTCGACCCCCTCGACCTCTAGCAGGAACTTGGCGATCTCTGTCACCTCATACATCAGTTCGTCGAGTTCCTCTGCGGTGTAGAAATCACACATCGCTCCGTACAGGAACGTCGCGCCGGCCTTTCGGACCTTCTCGTCGAACGACGAACGGGCCTGATTGACGGCCTGTGGACTGTACGTGTCGGTCATGAAGGGAACCAGCTCCGGGAGGTTCTCACCAATTTTTGTCATTTCGACACCCGTTTCAGTCCGGAAATCCGCACAGAGGCGGGCTATCGCCCACTCCCTGGCGGTAATATACGTTCGGTCTCTGAGGAACTCGTTTGCGCGGTCGTAGGTCGCTCCGTCAATTTTCGAAAAGCGGGTGTACTCCTGTACGTCCTTAGGGACATCCTCAGCGGGGTCGGCCTCGGTGCCGGCGCTGTCAGACTGCTCTCCGTCGGGCCCGTCCTCAGTCGGCGCTTCGGCGTCGGCTCCGAGGGCATCGTCGTCGGGTGCCGTCCGGGCGTCGTCGTCCATACTATCTGATAGCGGGGGCCGCCGGAAAAAGCGTGTCGGGGGCGCGACCGCAGGCGGGAGGCTTTTGCTCTCGCGGCGTAAGGGTCCGGTATGAAAGTGCTGCTCGGCATCGGTGGAAGCGACGACTCCCTTCTGGCCCTCGAAAAGGCCGTCGACCGGGCGCGGGAGGCGGGCGACGAACTGACAATCGCAATCGTCGAAAACCCCGACTCCGACCGGTCGCCTGAATCGATTCGGGACCGAGTGAAGTCGGTGCTCGACGAGTCCGGCTTCGACGCGGAGGTGCGGATGGTCTCCGGTCACCCGGGAAGCCAACTCCTCGAGTTGGCAGAGCGGGAGGACTTTGACCGCATCGCGTTGGGCGGCGGCGAGACGAGCCCGCTCGGGAAGGTACAGCTCGGCTCCATTGCCGAGTTCGTTCTGCTAAACGCACGAACTACGGTGACACTCATACGATGACACGAGAGTATCCGACCGAAATCGCCGGGCCATACGAGGCCCCGCCGCGCGAGACCGAGGACCGCGACGAGCGCCGCATCGAGGTTCGGCGATACGACGACGAATTCGAACGCCTCATCGATATGTATCGGGCGTTCGACCCGGAGGACCGCGCACAGGGTATCCCGCCAGCCAACGAAAGCGCCATCCGAAACTGGCTCGAACAGCTGCTCGGTGACGATGACAACCCCGGCATCAACGTTATCGCATGGCACGACGACGAACCCATCGGCCACGCGATGCTCATTCCCGACCGGCACGGAGCCTACGAACTGGCGATTTTCGTCCTCCACGAGTATCAGGGGTCCGGCATCGGAACCGAACTCATCCAAGCGCTGCTCGGTGCCGGCCGTGAGGAAGGCGTTGAGCGGGTCTGGCTGACAGTCGAGCGCTGGAACACGCCTGCGACCGCACTCTACCGGAAGGTCGGCTTCGAGTCGACCGGCGACGGCGGCTTCGAAATCGAGATGGCCGCCCGACTCGTCGACGAGTGAACTACCCCACCCTGCTCGCGCTGACGCGCTCGCTGAGGGTGGGGCTTCCTGCTTCCACGACGCGCTTTGCAGACACCGAATGGGTGTCCGTAGGGAGCGCAGTCTCCACAGGCGTGCCTTCGGAGTGACCCACTCCTAGATCGGTGAGGCCGCGAAAAAGAATGTTCCACGCTGCGTTTGCGTCTCTGTCCGCCTCGAAGCCACAGGCAGGACAAGAGTGTTCACGGACCCACAGCGGTTTCTCGGTTTCGACGCCACACTGAGCACACTCTTTGGTGGTTCCTTCGGGTTCAACTTCCACGAAGTGCGTGCCTTCGCGCTCACACTTCGCTTCAAGCATATCGGTGAAGGTGTTCCACGCTGCCGACGCCGTGTTACGGCTGTTACGCGGCGACTCCAGCATGTCTTTCACGTCGAGGTCTTCGACGGCCACCAGTTCATACTCCCGAGCGTAGTAGTTCGAGAGTTTGTGCAGGAAATCACGCTGCTTGCGCTTGATTTGCAGGTGACACTCAGCCACTCTCCGTCGCTGGTTCTCCCAGTTGTTCGACCCATGCTCTTTACGCGAGAGCTTCCGCTGCTCTCGTTCAAGCCTGTCGCGTTCTTCCGAGAGGTCGAGTGATTCGACCGCTGTGCCGTCTGTATCGTGAGCATACTTCAGAATGCCCACGTCAATCCCGACCATCTCATCAATGTTAATATCCTCTAGCGGCGGCTTGGCTGGCGGTTCTGCGTCCATCTCCATGCCGAAAATGGCGAACCACTCGCCAGCCTTCTCTTTTTTGAGCGTGACTTGCTTGACAGTGGCGTCGTCAGGCAGTGGTCGGTGAAGTTCGATGGGGATATCTGCGAGTTTCGACAGCGACAACACGGTCTGACCACCCTTCTTGTCGAGTTCGAAGCCAGACTGGTTGTAGGTGAAACTGCGAAACTCGCGTGGGGACTTCCATCGAAGCTCTCCAACCTTGTAGCCCTGCTCTTTGAGTTGTCCGAGTGCTTTGATATTCTTGGCAATCCGCATGACGGTAGGCTGAAGCACTTTTGAGTAAATGTCGGTGAGTGCGTCCCACCAGTCTTTGAGGTCGGGAAGCTCGTCACGAATCGTGCGGACACGCTGTTTGACGGTGCCTTCGGATTCAGGAATCTGGCTGAAGCGGTACAGTGCGTGGTTGTAGAGTTGCCTACAGGTATCGCGGTGGTAGTCCAGCGTCTCACACTGACTTTCTGTCGGCTTGAGACGATACCTGTAGTTGTAGTTCATAGGTTATGAGTCGCGTTGTTCGATAAGTTCATCCAGTTGTTCTTGGACGAACGAGGAGAGATTCAAATGGTTCTCCTGAATCCATTCTTCTTGGTCTTCTCGGATGGTGATTGTCTTCCGTTTCACCGTATGCATACTATACGTTTAGTGATTAATATATGCTTGGGTTACGTGGGCCTGTGGGCCTGCAACAATCACAGTGTATGAAAAACGATGACGGCGGTGTATCCCCTTCCTACTGCGTCCTCAGAACGCGAAGCGCTCTGATGTGCGAACGAGACGCGGAGCGTCTCGTTAACGCTACTCGGCCTTCGGCCTGCGTTGCTCCTTGAGGAAGGGGGCTTACCGCCTGCATTCAGCTAAACGGACAGCACCGGCTGGGAAGCGTAGGCGATGACGTACTCGGCGGCCTTTTCGATGACCGCCTCCTCGTCGCCGGTGACCGGCTGTCGCGGCACAACGACGAAATCGACAGCCAACATCTCCGCCACATCGAGAATCACGCTCCCCGGGTGCTGTGAGAGCCGACAGGTCGAGAAGCCACAGGCTGAGGAGTGGTCGACCGGCACTGTTCCGGCGATGGCACGGACGCTCGCCATGATTTGCTCGCCGCGGGTCGCGATGTCGGTGGCGTCGACTGCGCCGGCCTCCATCTCCGCCGCGGCGTTTTCGCCGACGAGATATAAAGCGTGAACCCCCGCTCCGTATCGGTCGGCTATCTCGACGGCGTACTCGACGGCATCCATGGCCGTCTCGCTGCCGTCGACCGGCACCAGAACCGTATCGACATCCATGCAGGAACACTCACGAGCGGGCGACAAAAAGCTGTCTTCGACCCCGGCCGAAGGTCCCAACGATTTAAAAATTTCCTCGCTTCGGCTGCCCGATACGCTACCGGAGTATTTTGGCCGTCTCTGAGTAGTGTTCGGTAGGCCAATCCTGTGGGACGCTCGACGCTCTCCCGTCAGGTGGCACGAAACTAACCATGACTGGCTTACGTGACCTCTTCTTCTCGACTCTCGGAACCACTGGTGGAACGGAGACGACGGACGACGGCACCGATACACCGACCGACGATATCGACGTCCCTATCGACGAACAGAACGGCGACGAGACGACCCTCGGCGGTCGGCAGTCCGCCGACGAAGACCTCGATATCGCGGCGACAGCGCTTTTGGACACGCTGCCGCAGCCGGCGTTCATCGTCGACACGAACCATCGGGTTGCGGGCTGGAACCGCGAGATGGAGGTGCTAACCGGCATCGAGCGTGAGGCGGTGCTCGGTACCGACGACACCAGCGAGCTGTTTCGCGACGACCGGACCGAAACGCTCGCTGACGCGGTCATCAACGACCCGGACAACGCCGACGAGACGTTCGGCGCCGAGCGGAGCGGCCGCGACCAGCGGGCCTACGAGGTCGAACAGGAACTGGAAAACGCCGACGGCGAGACTCTGCACGTCCACTCCGTGGCGACTCCTATCTTCCAATCGGGGTCGCTACAGGGGGTCGTTCAGCTCCTGCAGGACAACACCGAGGTCATCCGTCGCCGCGAAGCGATGGCCGACTTGGTGGCTCGCTCGAAAGGAACCGCTGAGTCGCTCGAAGACGGCGACCTCTCGGCGAGAGTTGAGTACACAGACGACCACGAGATTCTCGACGACGAGGTGCTTGAACTAGCCGGCGCAGTCAATGCCATCGCCGAGACAACACAGACGATGGTCAGCGGGCTTGTCGACGAAATCGAGTCGCTCTCGGTGGCGGCCAACCGCATCGCCGACAGCGCCGTCGAAGCGAACGAGGAAATCATCGAACAAAACGACTCGCTACGCTCGATAAACGACGAGATGCAGAACCTCAGTGCGACGATGGAGGAGGTCGCCGCCAGTTCCGACCAGGTCGCGACCGCCGCCAACCGTGCCGAGGAGGCAGCCGTCGAGGGTGCCGACGCCGGCGAGAGCGCACGCGCAGAGATGGACGCTGTCGTCGACACCATCGACGACCTCGTCGAGACCGTCGAGCGGCTCGAATCGCGGATGGACGCCGTCGACGAGGTCATCGAGGTCATCGCCGACATCGCCGACGAGACGAACATTCTCGCGCTGAATGCCTCTATCGAGGCCGCACGCGCAGACGAGGGCGGCGACGGCTTCGAGGTCGTCGCCGAGGAGGTCAAGGCGCTTGCCGAGGAGACAAAGGACAACGCCGAGGAGATATCGGACCGCATCGTCGAGATTCAAGAACAGACCAGCGAAACGGTTGACCGAACCGAGGAGACAAACGAGCGCGTCAGAGGTGCAAGCGAGGAAATCGAGGCGATGCTCGACTCGCTCGATGACATCGTCTCCGCCGCACAGGAGGCCGCTGACGGTATCACAGAAGTCGCCGAAGTCAACGACGACCAGGCCGCATCCGTCGAAGAAATCACCTCGACAACAGAGGAGCTCAACAACCGAGCCGACGAAATCGAGACACAGATCGAATCGATTACCAGCCTCACAGAAGAGCAGCGCGACGACATCGACGATATGGTTGCCCACCTCAACGAACTGGCAGCCGGACAGGCAGCCGACGCCGTCGACGAGGCCTAGCTGTCGGTCGACAGCAACGTCACAGGGTGTGGCGGCCGTTCGCCTTCCAGTGCTGAGAGCTGCTCACAGCAGGAAGTCCCGCTGGCGACGAGGTGGTCGCCCTCGGGGCGGCTCTCTCGGAGCCGCTCGCCGACATCCATGCTGAGCTCGTAGTACTCCTGTTTGTAGCCGAAGCTGCCGGCCATCCCGCAGCACTCGACATCAGTCGTTGAGACGTCGTATCCGACCGCCTCCAGCAACGCTTCGGTCTGTGCCGCCAGCCCGAGCGTCCGCTGTTGGCAGTGGCTATGGTAGACAACCGAGCCGTCGGTCGCGGCTTCGAGCGCCCCGAGTTCGGCTCCGCCGTCCGTGAGTTCATAGAGATATTCGAACAGCTCGTAACTGCTGCCGGCGAGCCGCTCGGCCGCACGGTCCGGGAGCAACCGCCCATACTCGTTGTGGAACATTGCGATATCGCTCGGCTCGATGACGACGATGTCGCGTCCCGCATCGATGTGTTCTGCCAGCGCCGCGTAGACATCGCTGGCGGCGCTGTCGGCCGTCGAAACCATCCCCTGTGACAGCGGCGCGCGGCCGCTCTCCGGGACGGATGGAACGGAGACGGCCACGCCGAGTGCTTCGAGCAGACGGACTGCCTGTTGTCCGCGCTCCGGCTCGAAGTAGTTTGTGTACATGTCGGGATAGACGACCGCTTTGCGGTCGGCGTCATCGTCGGTCGGCCGGTCTGCCGCCCACTCGACGAGCGTCTCGTCGGCCAGCGTCGGGAGGTCCCGCCGCTGGTCGATGCCGGCGACCCGTTCGAGGAGCCGCCGAACCGGCTGTGTATCCGCCAGCGTGTTCGCCAGCCCCGGCGCGAGCGACCCAACCGCAGCCAAGCGCTCGACGTTGCCGAACAGCCGCTTTTGGATGTCAAGCCCGGCCGGCTCCGAATCGGGCGTCAGCCCGGCCACCAGCGGGTCGAACGTCTCCGGTTCGGCCCCTCGGTTTAGCCGGTCGCGGACGACCGTGTTTATCCACGGGATGTCGATTTTCACCGGGCATTTCTCGACACACCGCGAACAGCCGGTACAGAGGTCGTTCATCTCCGCCGCCGAATCGAGGCCGTAGACCCCTGCTTCCCAGCCGGTACCGATGCCACCGGTGTAGGTCTCACCCCCGAAGGCGTGGCCGCCGACCGACTGGAAGTTCGCACAGCTGTTCGAGCAGGCCCCACATCGGATGCAGTAGAGCGTCTCCCGGAGCTGTTCGTCGTTCCGCATCTCCAGCCGACCGTTGTCGAGCAAGACCAGATGGAACGTCCGGTCGTCGGCGGGAACGTACTCGTCAGTCTCGAAGTCGACTGCTGGCGTCTCAACCGGCGGCGTCACAAGCGAGAGATACGAGGTGATGTCTTGGCCAGTTCCCGTTCTGGCGATGAGCTCGACGAACGGTTGGAGGTCTGATACCGACGGCACCAGCTTCTCGACGCCGGCGACGGCCACGTGCGTCGGCGGCGTGACGGCCGTTTTCCGGGCGTTGCCCTCGTTCGTAACCAAACAAAGTGTCCCCGTCTCCGAGACGACGAAGTTCGCGCCCGTGATGCCGGCATCGGCGGCGCGAATGTGCTCGCCGACGACATCCCGCGCGAACGCCGTCAGCTCGTGGGGGTCACCCGCAAGCGGCTCTGCGGGGTCAAGCCGGTCGTTGAACAGCGCCGCGATGTCGTCGGCCGACCGGTGCATTGCGGGGCCGATGAGATGGGACGGTGACTCGTCGGCCACTTGGATGACGAACTCCCCGAGGTCGGTTTCAGTCACTTCGAAGCCGCCGGCCGCAAGTCGCTCGTTGAGCGATAGCTCCTCAGTCGTCATCGATTTGCTCTTGACGATACGGTCGGCGTCACGCATTTCGAGAACGGTCTCGATGTAGTCGTTGGCGTCTGCGGCGTCGTCGGCGACGTAGACCTCGCCGCCGTTTGCCTCGACGGCCGCCCTCACCTCCTCGATGCGCTCCGGCAGTGTCTCGATGGCCTCTGCTTTGATTTGTCGGGCCTGCTCGCGGAGCTGTTCGTAGTCGTCAAATTGGTCGATGGCGTAGCCGGATAGCTGATTGACCGTCCGGGTGTTCTCGCCGATAGCGTCGCCGTCTTCGGCCATCACTTGGCGAATGCGCTCGGCGCGGTCACGCCGGCTCATCGCTCGACCACCACGACGTGGACCTCGGTTGGTCCGTGGACACCCTCGACGAGCGTTCCCATATCGGCCGTCGCGCTCGGCCCCGTTGCCAGCACGCAGCTGTCCGGCCCGTCGCCGCCTATCGTCTGCTCGAACCGCTCGAACGCCGCCGCCATGTCCGGCACGATGTCCGACTCGTCGACTACGACGACGTGCCTCGGCGGGTAGAGACTCACCAGCTCGTCGCCGGCCGCCCGTCCATCGATAGTGACGGTCCCGTAGTCGGCGATGCCGAGGCCAGCCGGTGTCACGCCGGTCTCGGCGGCCGTCAGCGCCGCTGGGCTCGGGTCCATCTCGATAGCCACCTCACCGAAGGAAACACCCTCGAACGAGAGTGGTGTCCCGACTGCCGGCGTCTCAACTACCTCCGAAAGCGTCTCCTCGAACGTTTCGGTGTCCGTCCGGTGGCAACCGTCGGCTGTTCGGCCGACCGCCCGCTCGAACGTTTCTATGGTGCTCGCTGGCATACAACGTACGTCGGACGCCCGCACCTTTGTGCTTGCGCCCACCGTCGCCGCTGTTGCCCGTGTTTGTACCCCCACAGTACTGTGGGGGTGAAGATACCGCTGTCCCGCCCTTCGGTTTTATATGGTCAATGGCTCCGATGGCCAGGACGTATTGCCCGACCTCGAAGCAGTCCGCCCGCGGGCCTATGCCGACGACGACCCCGCCGCTGTGCTTCGGTTTTCGAACGGCGCACGGCTCCGCTACCGGGCTGGAGAGACGGCTATCTTCGAGGAGTGGGTTCCCCCCGCATCCGGGTCACCAGCCCGGTCCCACGAGGTGTCGACGCCGACCCCACACGAGGGAACCGCCGAGCCGACGACTGATGGTCGGCCCTCTTCGCGGGCGCTCTCCGATAAGGCAATCGCCGCGGTCGGCTCGTATCTCTCCTTCGACAGCCGGACTGACGCGGCGTTCACATGGGGCGAAGCAAACGTCGACGTGTTGTTCGGCGACACGTAGCCGGTGGGACCGACGGGTATTTGCCCCGCAGGGCGCATCTCCCGACTATGAGCCTTCGGACCGCCGTCGCCGCCCCGTTCCGCGAGGAGGGGGCCCGGAAGATGGGCGAAAGCGCCTTCGTTGTCGCCCTGTCGCTGGACCGCGATTGGTTTTCGCCGGACCAAGCGAAGCGACTCGTCGACGTGGCCGCCAGCGAGGGGCTGCTCGAACGCGCCGACGGCGACCTCGTCGCGTCGTTTGACCCCGCGTCGACGACTGTTCCTGAGGATTTCGCGCCCGACGAATCGCTGTTGCAGGAGCGGTCGACCTTCGAGCGGGTGCTCGATGAACTCGTCGAGAGCGGTACCGAAAAACAGGACGCTGTCGCCGGCATCAACCAACTCCAATCGGAACTGGGCGTCACAATCGAGGCAGCGGCAGTGCTGTACGCACACGAGCACGGGCTAGATGTCGATGACTACGCCGCGACCGCGCGGGCGGAGCTATAATGGTCCACAACGAAATCGGCCGCGGCGAGCGGATTGCGGAGCTACTTTCCTCGGAGGTCCACGGCCACGACCGCGGCGCACTCGGTGCGCTCTCGGTCACCGATGCCGCCGAGGAGGTCGAGCCGACGGCGGACGGCGCACTCGCCTTCCGTATCGCCGCCGCCGACGAGGTATTGGCGGACGTGTACGTCCAGCCGGACCGCGCCCGCGTTGAATTCGTTGCCGCAACTGAGGCAGCCGCTGCGACAGCCGACAAAGAAGCCCTCCGAGTCCGTCCCAAAGCGGTCGAGCCACCCCGAACGCTCGTTTTTGTAGAGAACGGGGCTGAGGTGAAGGGGGCGCTCCGGGTCGTCAGGCGGGCGGCTGCCGACGTCTTGTAGGCCTGCCCGGCTACTCGCCCTTGAGGATGTCTGCTCCGGGGGCGTTCTCCTTGACGCTCTCGATGCCCTGCTCGCATTTCTGCCGGCTGGCGTAGCCCTCGCCGCTGTCTGCGATGATGTTGCCGTTGTCGTGAACCAGTCGCCAGCGCCACTGTCCCGCGTTGTCTTCGTACACCTCGAACGTTGCTTTCGACATAGCATGCCATTCAAACGCACACCACTTTGCTCTATCGGCGGCTCGGCCCGAAACGGGGGCGTTTTTGTCCGGCGGCCGACAGACGAAAGTCATGAGCTTCTTCGAGACGCTTGCGGACCGCATCGACGACCGGGACAGCGTCGTCTCGGTCGGCCTCGACCCCGACCCCGACCGGCTCCCGGAGTTTCTGGACGCCGACCTTCCCCGCTGGGCGTTCAATCGGCGGGTCATCGACGCGACCCACGAACACGCCGCCTGCTACAAGCCCAACGCTGCCTTCTACGAGGACTCCGACGGGTGGCGCGCGCTCGAAGAGACCATCGCCTACGCTCACGGCAAGGGCGTCCCCGTTCTCCTTGACGCCAAGCGCGGCGACATCGGCAACACGGCCCGCCAATACGCCACGCTGCTCGACGATGACGGGCTCGGAGCCGACGCTATCACCGCCAACCCCTACATGGGGCGAGATACGCTGGAGCCGTACCTCTCTCGGGCTGACAAGGGCGTCTTCATCCTCTGTCGGACCTCCAACAGCGGCGGCGCGGACTTCCAGAACCTCACCGTCGGCAACGACAAGCGCCTGTATGAGTACGTCGCACAGCGCTGTCAGGAGTGGAACGAGCACGAAAACGTCGGGCTCGTCGTCGGCGCGACGGCCCCCGAAGAGCTGGAGTCGGTCCGTGACCTCGTTGACCTTCCCTTCCTCGTCCCCGGCGTCGGTGCGCAGGGCGGCGACGCGGCGGCGGCGGTCGACCACGGCCTCGCAGACGGGGTCGGACTAGTCAACTCCTCCCGGGGCATCATCTTCGCTGGCGAGGGTGCGGCCGACGAAGACGAGTACTTCCGCGCCGTCGGTGCGGCGGCAAAGCGACTCAAGCAGCGGCTCAACAAGCACCGCTAGAAGCGGTATTCGTCGACGCCGTCGGGGTAGTCCTCGGAGCCGCGGCGTGTCGGCGGCCGGTCGCCGTACTCGGCGCGGCAGTCCGTACACAGCCCGCTGTCGCGGTCGTAGTGGTCCGCACAGACCAGCCGAGCACAGCGGTCACACCGGTCTTCGACCGTGGCCGACTCGCAGATTTCACAGAGGCCAGCGACGCTCACAGCCGGCGCTTGGTACCGTGGCCCGATAAACCTTCGATAGGGGGCTAGGTCGCTACGGTTCGCCGTCGAGCCGACAGAACACGCCCGTCACGTCGCGCTCAACGGCGGGACTTTGCCACTCCGCCCCCAGCGACTCGACGACGACGGCCGCGTTGCCGCCGTGCTCGGCCCACCGCTTGCTTTGGGCTCGAACGACGGCGCGGGGAACCGATATCGGCAGCCCTACCGAGAACGGGGGCTTGATACCTGCGCCGACCCTCACGTACGGGTATGGTTGCGCCGCTTGCCGTCGATATCGACGGGACGCTGACCCGCCCCGACAAATCAATCGACCCCCGAGTGTTCGACGCTATCCGCGCGTGGGACGACCACGTCGTCATCGCAACCGGCAAGTCGTTTCCCTATCCCGTCGGACTCTGTGAGTTTCTCGGCATGCCGCTGAACGTTATCGCGGAAAACGGCGGCGCTGTCTACGTCGAGCCGGCGGGTGAGGTCGTCTACAACGGCGACCCTGAGGGCGCAGCAGCAGTCGCCGAGGAGTACGTTGCCGCCGGCTACGACCTCGGCTGGGGCGCTGTCGACATGGTCAATCGGTGGCGGGAAACCGAACTGGCCGTCGACCGCGACCAGCCGCTCGAACCGCTTGTGGCCATCGCCGACGACCACGGGATGGATGTCGTCGACACCGGCTACGCCTACCACGTCAAGGACGCCGGTGTCGACAAGGCAACCGGGCTGGAGACTGTCGCCGAACTGCTCGGCGTTGTGCCGTCGTCGTTCATCGCCATCGGTGACTCCGAAAACGACGCCGAACTGCTCGAACTCGCCGGCACCGGATTCGCCGTTGCCAACGCCGACGCGCACGCTCGCGGGGCGGCCGACGCCGTGACTGACGCCTCCTTCGCCGACGGCTTCCTCGAAGCGCTCGACCGCGCCCGCGACAACCGCTGAGCGGCCACAGCCTCAACAGACGGCCCGTTCTGCCGGTTTCGCGGGGAAGGCTTTTACTGGTGTGGTTGTTACCCCCACCCGTATGAGCGCCGACCGGGCCGCCCTTCGCAGCGCTCTCGAACAGGGCGAACGGGAGGGCGGTAGCGTCGAGTTCAAAGAGCGGCTCACTCGTGGCGTCCATCTCGCTGATGGGCGGCGCGAATCGCTCGTGGCACAGCTCCGACACCGCGTGCTCTCCGGCGACGGCGAGGCGACCTACGTCGTCGGCGTCACGGACGACGGTGGCGTTGCCGGCATTTCGCCGGAGGCCTTCTCCGAGTCGATGGATGTCCTTTCCCTTCTGGCCGATGAGGCCGGTGCCCACATTGATGACGTCGAGACGTGGGGCGTCGACGGCGGCCGGCTGGTTGGCGTCGCGACGCTTTCCGAGGGGTCCGTCCTGAACGTTGATGATGACCACATCGTCGTCGGCACTGCCGGACACGTCGACCACGGTAAATCGACGCTTGTTGGCTCGCTCGTGACCGGCAACGCAGACGACGGCGAAGGCGGCACCCGCGGCTTCCTCGATGTCCGTCCCCACGAAGTCGAGCGGGGGCTGTCGGCGGATCTGTCGTATGCCGTTTACGGCTTCGACGATGACGGCCCCGTCAGGATGGACAACCCCCATCGGAAGTCCGACCGCGCCCGCGTCGTCGAGGAGGCCGACCGGCTCGTTTCCTTTGTCGACACCGTCGGCCACGAACCGTGGCTCCGGACGACGATTCGCGGTCTCGTCGGGCAGAAACTCGATTACGGCCTGCTCGCGGTCGCCGCCGACGACGGGCCGACGAAGACGACCCGCGAGCACCTCGGCATCCTGCTGGCGACTGAGCTGCCGACCGTCGTCGCTATCACCAAATCCGACCTCGTTGATGACGAGCGGCTCCGCGAGGTCGAACGCGAAATCGGGCGGATGCTCCGGGATGCCGACCGGACGCCGCTTTCGGTCGACCGCCACGGCGTCGAGGCGGCGCTGGACGAAATCGACGAGCAGGTCGTTCCCGTCGTAACAACGAGTGCGGTGGCGACTGATGGGCTTTCGGTGCTCGATGAGCTTTTCGAGCGCCTTCCCAAGACCGGCGCGGAGGACGGGTCGTTTTCGATGTACGTCGACCGAACCTACAATGTCACCGGCGTCGGCGCGGTCGCGTCGGGGACGATACGCTCCGGTTCCGTCGAAGCCGGCGACGAACTGCTTGTTGGGCCGCTGGCGGACGGGTCATTCCGTGAGGTCGAGGCCCGCTCCATCGAGATGCATTATCATCGCGTTGAATCGGCCTCCGCGGGCCGCATCGTCGGCATCGCACTCAAAGGTATCAACGAAGCCGACCTCGAACGGGGGATGGTGTTGCTGCCGCGGGACGCCGACCCCGAGCCGGTCCGGGCGTTCGAAGCCGAGGTGATGGTGCTCAACCATCCGACACGCATCGACGACGGCTACGAGCCGGTCGTCCATCTAGAGACGGTAAGCGAGACGGCTTCGATTCATCCCGACGGCGGCCAGTTGCTCCCCGGTGACACCGGCACCACGACCGTCCGGTTCAAGTTCCGGCCCTACGCTGTCGAGGAGGGCCAGCGGTTTGTCTTCCGCGAAGGGAGCTCGAAAGGTGTCGGGACGGTTACTGACATCGTCGAAACCGAGTGATTCACTCGTCGCCGCGACGCTTTCGGAGGTTCTGCCGGGTGAACTGTGGCTTGCCGCGGAGCCCGCGCCGCCCTCTGAACGACCGCCACAGGAGAAACGCGACCGGCACCGCGCCGCCGAGTGCAATCAGCGCCGCCGTGAGGTCGGCGAAGGCGTACAGCACGGCTGCTGCGATGACAAGTGCCGACAGCAGCCCGCCGAAGACGAGCCGCTTTGCCAGCCGGTCGAACGCTGACTCGTCGTCTTCGAAGCTGACCTGCAAGCTGACGTTACCGCGGTCGAGGTCATCAAGCGCCGACTCCAGTTTCGGTGGGACACGGACCATCGACTCTCCGAAGTCCTGTATCTCGCCGACCCGGTCTTCGACGTATCCGCGGGCGCTCTCTTCGATGTAACCCTCATCACGGAGGTAGTCAGTTGCCACGTCGATGAAATCGAAGTCGGGGTCGAGCGTCACACAGACACCTTCAACGACCGTCGCCACTCGCAGCACCAACGCGAGGTTCGGCGGCAATCGTAGCGGGAACTCGTATATCGTGTCCTCGACCTGCTGGATTATCTGCTGGATACGGTACTGCTCGATATCCTCTCCGCGGGCGTCGGCGATGGCCAGTTCCATCACGTTCGCCATTACCTCGCGGTCGGCGTCGGGGCTGAGCGTCCCCATCTCGATGAGCGTATCGAGAATCGCATCGGTGTCCTGTCTGGCGACCGCCATATAGAAGTCGATGATTTTCTCCTGAATGAACGGGTCCACCCGTCCCGACATCCCGAAGTCATAGAAGACGAGCGTGCCGTCGTCTTTGACCGCGAGGTTTCCGGGGTGTGGGTCGGCATGAAACGCCCCGTCGTCGACTATCATCTGCAGGTAGACCTGCTGTAGCGTCCGTGCGAGTTCGGTCCGGTCGACGCCGGCCGAATCGAGGTCATCCAGCTTCGAAATCTTCGTTCCACCGACGTACTCCATGGTTAACACCCGCTGGCTCGAATACTCCGGCAGGGCGTCCGGAACCCGGACGTTCTCGTTTGCTTCGAGGTTTTCGCCGATCTCTTCGAGCATTCGGCGCTCGCGGTTGTAGTCCATCTCCTCGCGGATGGTCGTCTCGAACTCGTCGGCGAGTGTCTCCAGCGAGAACGACCGCGCTTGGTCGACAAACCGCATCAGGATGGGCAGCGACCACCGGATGACGCGGAGGTCGGCTTCGACGAGCGACTCGATGTCGGGACGACGGACCTTCACCGCGACATCGCGGCCGTCAACGCGGGCCGTGTAGACCTGTCCGAGGCTCGCGCCGCTTATCGGCTCCGTGTCGAACTCCTCGAACGTCTCCTCGATGGGGCCGATATCGGACTCGAGTACCGCTTTGGCCCGCTCCCAGTCGGCCGGGGGTACGTCGTCTTGGAGTCGCTCGAACTCCTCGATATACTCCGGTGGAAGCACGTCGGGCCGCGTGGACAGCAACTGACCGAGCTTGATGAATGTCGGTCCCAGCCGGACCAGCGAATCCAACAGCGACTGTGCCCGTCGGCGTCTGGTCTCGGCGGACGGCTGACGGCTCCCGCCGAACAGCAGGAACCGCTTTTTGTCCCTGGCGTAGGCGAAAAGTAACGGGAGAAACTGCGAGGCGACGACGACAAACCGCCAGTAGGCGCGGAGCATCAGCGGACCCCCCCGTGCCGTCGGCTGGACGGTGCCGTTCGATACTGTCGGCTGAGCGGCGATGCAGTGTTCATCGAACGTGGAGGTTACTCGACCGGAATCGTCGTTTCGTCGGCGCCGTCGGCCTTCGGCAGCGTCAGCTCGAGCACGCCGCGTTCGATTTCGCCGGCCGCGTCAGTGCCCGTGGCATCCGGGGGGAGCGGCACCTCGATGTCGAGAAACAGCGACCGCTCCTCGGTGAGGTACTCGAAGGACCGCGGGACCGACTTCTCCCGGCGGGCCGAAATCGAGAGACACCCGTCCTCGAGCTGGACATCGACGGTGTCGGCCGTCGCCCCCGGCAGGTCGATGACGAGCAGATACGCGTCCTCCCGCTCCAGCAGGTCGGCGAACACGGTCTCGGGCAGCTCGTCGAGCGCCTCGCGGAGTTGCATTTGTACGACTCCGTACGTTCGGCCGCGGATTAAAGCCCCCGGTGGCGGCCATCCGCTACCGGTCTCGAACGCTCGTCTCCGTGCCGTTTGTCCGCCTGCTGACGACATCCCCTTCGTAGACGACGGCGCGGTCGCCGTCGACGGTGATATCGGCACCCTCCTCAACCGCCGCCGGAACTGTCGCTCCCGACACCATCGGTACGTCGAGTTCACGGGCGATGATAGCCGGATATCCCGTGAGCCCCTCGTCAACAGCGACGATGCCGCCGATGTTGGTCACATCGCCGTCGAACTCGCCGTCAAAGCCAGCCGGAAGCGCAACGATAGCCCCTGATTGCACCCCGCTGAGGTCCCCATCGTCCGTCCGGACGAGCGGTCCAGCCGACCGACCGCTGACGACGCCTCGCCCGGTCGCCAGCCGCTCGGCGACGGTGTGGACCTTCAGCGTGTTCGTCGCATCTGTTCCCGCCACCCCCGCTATCATCCCCGAAAGGACTACGATAGTGTCGCCGCTTTCGGCGACGCCAGCCGCAGTTGCCTTTGCGACGGCGGTTTCGAGGATGGCATCGATATCGGTGCTGTAGCTCGCATAGCGGGCGTCGATGCCCCACGCGACAGCGAGTTGCCGCCGCACTCGGTCGTCGGGCGTGACCGCCACGACCGGCACCGGCGGCCGGAACTTCGCGGTTCGGCGAGCCGTATATCCCGATTCGGAGACGACGACGATGGCGGTCGCGTCGATGTCACGGGCCAGATACCGCGCCGACCGGGCCAGCGCTTCCGTCCGCGCGCCCGCTTTGGCCGCCGGCACTCGCTCGTCGCGGGTCGCCGCGTATTCACCGCTTGCCTCGATGCGCCGGACGATACGTGCCATCGTCTCGACGGCCTCGACGGGATAGTCGCCGGCCGCCGTCTCCGCCGACAGCATTACTGCATCGGTCCCGTCGAAAACAGCGTTTGCTACGTCGGAGGCCTCCGCCCGCGTCGGTCGCCGGGCAGAAACCATCGAATCGAGCATCTCCGTCGCCGTGATGACCGGTATGCCAGCGTCGACACAGCGGCGGATGATTCGCTTCTGAATGAGCGGGACGTCTTCAAGTGGACACTCAACCCCGAGGTCGCCGCGGGCGACCATCACGCCGTCGGCGGCGTCGATAATACCGTCGAGGTTCTCGATTGCCCGCCCGCGCTCGATCTTCGCGACGACAGCCGTCTCCGTTCCGCCGAACGATTCGAGCGTGTCAACGACCTCGTAGACATCCGCGGCATCGCCGACAAACGACGCCGCGACGAAATCTGCGCCGTGCTCGGCAGCCAAGCGGAGGTCCTCGCGGTCCTCGTCGTCGATAAGGTCCAGTCCCAGATCGACACCACGAGGGGTCACACCTTCCCGGCTCCCGACCGCCCCGCCCGAGTCGACGCGGGCGATGACCGTCTCGCCGTCGACCCGTTCGACGGTCGTCTCGATACGGCCATCGTCGAGCAGCACCGTATCGCCCGGTTCGACGGCGGCTATCGAGTGACTCAGCCCGACGGTCTCCGAGGTCGCCGTCTCGCCTTTGATGAACCGGACCGTCGAGCCGGTGGGAAGCCGTATCGGCTCGGCTATTGTGGCAGTCCGGACCTCCGGCCCCCGAAGGTCTATCATCGCTGCCAGCGGGTCGGCAGTCGCTTCGTCGGCTGCCTGCACCCGCGACAGGAGCTCGGCCCGCTCGTCGGTCGTTCCGTGGCTCGCGTTCAGCCGCGCGACCGACATCCCGGCGTCGGCGAGCCGGCGGATAGTTCCCCGGTCGTCGGAAGCGGGACCGAGCGTGCAGACGATTTTCGCGCGTTGCATACGCCTCCCGTTCGGGCGGGCCCTCACAAAAGCTCCGCTCGGTTCCGACCGTTGATTCGAGAGTGTTATCCCCGCCTAATACAAACGGGATAGCAATGCGACGACGCACGTACCTCACCGCTGCAGGCGGCCTCTTTGCCGCCGGGCTCGCTGGCTGTACCGACGAGGAGCCGACCGGTAACGGAAACGGCGACACCGGCGAGGAACCGATGACCGTCGGCGAGTGGGCCGACGGCCACATCGAGTTCGCGCTGCCGCCGTTTCAGGACGCCGAGGAACTGACCGCAGAGTACGAGCCCGTCTTCGAGTGGCTCGAAGACGGCTTTGACGGTGTCGACACAGTCACTGCGACCCCGACGACGAGCTACAGCGCCGTCGTCGAAAGCGTCGTCAACGGGCACACTGAAATGGCGAACCTCTCGCCGATAATCTATGCGCTCGCCGCCGAGGACGGCGTCAACCCGCTTGCAGTCAACTGGTCGCACGGTAGCGAGGCCTATCACACCTACATCGCCACCCGCGCCGAGACGGACATCGAGACGTTGGCCGACATCCAGGGGCACACGATTGCGATGGTCGACCCGCTGTCGACGAGCGGCGGGCTGTTCCCCCGCTACATGCTCGACGAGGCTGGCCTCGATGCCGGCGACGTGGATACGGAGCCGGGGGATTTCGACATCGACTGGGCGTTCGGCCACGGGGCTGCGCTCGATGCGTTGCAGGCCGGCCACGTTGATGCGGCCGCCTACGGCGACTTCGAGCACCCGGACGACGATGACATCGTTCGCGTCGCCGAGAGCGACCCCATCCCGTTCGACCCGGTGGTCGCCAAGCCGGAGACGCCCGACGCCGTTCAGGAAGCGCTCATCGACCGACTACTGGAGACGCCCGAAGACGTACTCGAAGCCCACCGCATCGACCGCTTCGGCGAGGTCGAGCCCGGGACCTACGACCCGGTCCGCAATGTCGCCGAGGCGATGGGCGTCGACATTGCCGACCTCGAGGAAGACGACGACTGAATGCTTTCCGTCTCGGGACTGACGAAGCGCTACGGTGACGAACGCGCCCTCGACGATGTCTCTGTCGACCTCCAGCGCGGCGAGTTGACGGTACTCGTCGGTCGCTCGGGGGCCGGCAAGACGACGTTGCTTCGCTGTCTCGACGGTCTGGAACAGCCCGACGACGGGACCATCGAACTCGACGGTCGTGCGCCGGCTACAACGGATGTCGCCCTCGTTTTCCAGGCGGGCGCGCTTGTCGACAGCAAGTCGGCGCTCTCGAACGTCCTTGATGGGGCGCTCGGGCGACTCCCGTCGTGGCGGGAACTGCTCGGCGTCTATCCGGCCGACGAAAAGCGGGCGGCGATAGCCCGGCTTCACGACGTTGGATTGGGTGGCTACGCCGACCGCCGCGTCGGAACGCTGTCGGGCGGCCAGCGCCAGCGAGTCGGCATCGCCCGCGCGCTCCAACAGGAGCCGGCGGTACTCTTGGCCGACGAGCCGGTCGCGAGTCTCGACCCCGAAACCGGCCGGGACGTTCTCGAACGGGTAGCGGCGGTCGTTCGCGACGACGACCTCATCGGGGTTGTCAGTCTCCACCAGCCGCGGCTCGCCGAACCTATCGCCGACCGCTATCTCGGCCTCGCGGACGGTCGGCTAGTGTTGGACCGCCCCGCAGCGGCGCTCGACCGCGAGGATATTACGGCCGTCTACGATGACTGACCCTGATTCGGTCGATGAGGAGCTCGCCCGCATTCAGCGGCAGTGGCAACGCCGGATGGTCGTCAGAGCCGTCGCCGTTGCCGCCGTCGTTGCTGCTGTCGTCGCTGCCGGCCGGTGGCTCGGCTTCGACCTCGGGTATCTCTATGCCCACCGGCAGAACCTTCAGGACATCCTCCTCGAAGAGATGCTCGCTCCACGCGCGCTGTGGGCGCAGCTACAGGGTGACGCGCCGACGCTGTTGCCGGCCGCTGTCGAGACGCTTGCCATCGCCGGTGTCGGTACCGCCATCGGCCTGCCGCTGGCGTTCGCGCTCGGCGTCCTCGCGGCGGGCAACGTCACGCCGCGCTACGTCAGCACCCCCGCCAGACTGTTTCTCGGAACGCTCCGTGCAGTCCCGAGTATGGTGTATGCGCTGCTTTTTGTCATTCTCGCCGGATTGGGGGCAGTCGCCGGCACGCTCGCCATCGCTGTCGGGACGGTCGGTGACCTCGGGCGGCTCTTTGCTGACGAACTCGAAGAGGTCGACGAGACGCCGGCGGAGGCGGTCAGCTCGGCGGGTGCGGGCGTTGCTGCGACGACTGCGGCCGCTCGACTCCCGCAGGTGACGACGGCCTATATTGCGTGGACGCTGTTCTATCTTGAGCTCAACGCCAGAAAGAGTTCGGTGCTCGGCATCGTCGGTGCCGGCGGTATCGGCTATCCGCTCATCATGGCGTTCCGCGCCCGCAACTACACCCGCGTCATGGCGGCTATCGTCGTCATCCTCTGTCTCGTTGTCGGCGTCGAGACGCTCGCCAACCGGCTTCGCGGTTGGCTTGATGCCGAGCGGAACGCCTCGCGCTGAAACCCGTATCAGCCTGTTTGGGCTTCGGGGGAGGCGACCGCAGACTGTCCGGCCCGGTTAGCCGTCGAACCGTGTCACCGGCTCCAGCTCTTCGCTTTTGACATCCGAGAACGCCTCGCGGGAAATGACGCGCTTGTGGACCTCGTCGGCTCCATCGACGAGCCGGAACTGCCGAACGCTCTCGTAGAAGTCGGCGATGGGGAGGTCTTTGGCGATGCCGTTGCCGCCACAGAACTGCAGCGAGGTGTCGACGGCTTCCTGTGTGACGTTGGCGGTGAAGACTTTCGCCATCGAGACTTCGAGCCGGGCTTCGTTGCCGGCCGAAATCGAATCGGCCGCTTGGCGGATGAGCGCCCGCGCGGCAGCGAGCCGCGTGCGGTGTTCGGCGACTTCGTGCCGTGGAACCTGCTTTTCAGCCAGCTTCGAGCCGAACGCCTCGCGTTCGGACATATACGCTGTCGCGATGTCGAGCGCCCGTTCGGCCATCCCCGAGTACCGCATACAGTGGGTCAGGCGGGCCGGTCCGAGCCGCTCTTGGACGTGTGCAAAGCCCATCCCTTCCTGTCCGAGGAGGTGTTCTTCGGGGACGCGGACGTTGTTGTACTTGATTTCGGCGTGGCCGATGCCGTGGGTCTCGCTGCCGAGATGCGGGATGTTCCGCTCGATTTCGACGCCGTCGGCGTCGGCAGGAACGATAAACACCGAACAGCCCTCGTAGGGATGGGCTTCCTGGTCGGTTCGAGCGAACACCAGCAGAATGTCGGCCTGGATACCCTTCGTCGTCCACCACTTGTGGCCGTTGATGACCCACTCGTCGCCGTCCTTTTCGGCAGTCGTTTTCAGCATTTTGGGGTCGGAGCCGCCGCCCTGCATCGGTTCGGTCATCGAGAAGCCGGAAACGATGTCGCCGGCCACGAGCGGCTCGAGATACTCTTCCTTTTGGAGTTCGGAGCCGTGCAACTCCAGCAGATGCATGTTGCCTTCGTCGGGGGCGTCGACGCGCATCGCGGCCGCGCCGAGCAGGCTCCGACCGGCTTCCTCGAACGTCGGCAGCACATCACGGAAGTCATACCCCATGCCGCCGTATTCCTCGTCTATCTGCGGCGCGTAGACACCGTAGTCTCGGGCTGCCTCACGCAGTTCCTCGAGTGTGCCGTCCGAAACAGCCATCCCACCGGCCATCTCCCGTTCCTTCGGCAGCACGACCTCCTCCATCAGGTCATTGGCTCGCTCGGCAAGCTCTGTCGCTTTCTCCGAATCGTTGTACGATAGCATACCGACCGATACCGTCCACATGGTAATAAACATGTGGTACCGAACTCACATTGTTAGTTAGAGGCTGAGAACAAACACACGATGTTAGGGACAGTCACCTAAAGGACCGACCCCATGCTTTTGGCCGCGCTGCTTTGCCGCTGCTGGGCATTTCCCTCCCGCTTGACTGTGTGAAAAATACGTGGTTATAAAATTACCGCCGGATACCGGCGCCGAACTTCCCCGGAGCCTTTTATTGCTCCTTGTGAACAGTTTCCAATCATGCGCTTGGGGAGAAACTCACAACAGGTTTCCAGCGGGTTACCCGCTGGACTCGGTCGAATCGGCCAGCAATACAGCCTGAAGATAACTGGCTTTCTGGCCGCCATCTTCGTGCTGACGCTCCTGTTTGCGGCTGCTGCCGCCCGCCATGTCGCCACGGGCGCGGCCGGAACAGCGGTTGACCGCGCGGTCGCTGGCTTCGCCGGGCTGATGCTCGTGCTGTTTGTCAACCTCGGTCTGGTGGCCATCGTCATGGGCGGCAACGTCTCGCTTTCGTTGCAGCGGCTGAGCCGCAAGGCCGAACGCATCGGCGACGGCGAGTTCGATGTCGATATCCGGACGCCGCGAAATGACGAAATAAGCGACCTCTATGGGTCGATTCGGACGATGCGTGACTCGCTTGAGACGACCCTGTCGGACCTCGAAGCGACCCGCGAGGAGATGGCGGCCGAGCGGGAACGGGCAACGGAAGCGAAACGGCGTGCTGAGGCGCAAAACGAGGAACTACTGGAGACTGCAGCGCAGTTCTCGGCGGCGATGTCTGCGTGTGCCGCCGGCGACCTCTCCCAGCGACTTGACGCCGATACTGACGATGAGGCAATACGAAACATCGTCGACTCGTTTAACGACATGCTCGACGAACTGGAGGCGGCCGTCGCCGGCGCTCAGGAATCGGCCCGGCGTATCGACCGACTGTCGGCCGACCTCGACGGCTCCGGTGACGACCTCCAAACCGGCAGTGCGGATGTCGTAGCCGCGGTCGACACTATTGCGGATGGGGCCGCGCGACAGACCGACGAACTGCAGGAAGCCGCCGCCGAAATCAGCCAACTCTCGGCGACGACTGAGGAGGTCGCCTCGACCACCGACACCATCGCCGAGCGGTCGGCAGCCGTCGCCGAGCGGGCCGCGGAGGGCAGCAACGCCGCCGCCGGGACGGCCGAACGGATGGAAGACACCGTAGCGAAGACCGAAACTGTCGTCGAGACCGTCGACGACCTCGTGGCCGAGGCGGACGAAATTGAGGCTATCATCGAGACCATCGAAGATATCGTCGACCAGATTACCGTGCTGGCGCTGAACGCCAACATCGAGGCTGCCCGCTCCGACGCTGGCGGTGAGGGCTTTGCGGTCGTCGCCGACGAGGTCAAAGCCCTTTCTGAGGAGACGATGGCTGCCGTCGACGACATTGAGGCGACCTTGGAGTCGATACAGCGGATGGCCGACCGCACCGCGGACGATATCGCAGGCGTCGACCAGAGCGTCCGGACAGCGGCGACAGACGCCGCCGAGGTCCGCAACCACCTTGAGACGATTAGCGCCGATATCGAGGATGTCGACGCGAGCATCCAGCAGATAGCCGACACCGCCGACACGCAGGCCCAGACGGCACAGGAACTCTCCGAAATCGTTGATTCGGTCGCCGACATCTCCGCCGAAACAACCGACGAAGCCAACTCGGCGGCCGCTACCGCCGACGAGATGGCGGCTGCAACCGAGACTGTTGCTGAGACGGCCGCTGACCTCGATGCTGAGGCTGCCGAACTCAGCAACGCCATGGCGGCCTTCGATGCCGAGACGAAGCCGACTCCCCAGACAACTGCCGAGCCTGAGCCGGGGGTGAGTGACTAATGCTGCCGACCTCGACAATATATCTCGGCATGGTGGTGGCACTCAGTCTCGGCGCCGTCGTATTCGCCGCCGTCGCGTCACGGTTGTCGGGTACCGCCCGCCGGCTCGGGCTTATTGCTGCCGTCCCGGCGGCGGCGATGGCCGTTGCATACCTCGGGATGGGTTTGGAGTGGCTCACTATTGAGACCGAAGGGCGAGAGCAGTCCATCATGCGGTTTCTCGGCTACACGGTCGCGCTGACGGCGTACACGTACCTGCTGGCGCGTCCGGTCGGGCTTTCCCGGCGGAAGGCCGTCGGACTACTCGCGGTGTTACTTGTCACCCTCTGGAGCGCACTTGCGACGTGGCTGACGACCGGTGCCGCCGAGAGTGCTATCACGCTGCTTTCAATTTCCGCGTATCTCTTTGGCGTCTACCTGCTGTTCAAGCCGTTTTCGCGGGTGGCTGCGGCGGCCCCCGGCGAGGCGCGGCTCCTGTACGGAAAGCTACGGAACCTCTTTGTGCTCTGCTGGGGTGGACTACTCGTCGCTTCCGCCATCTCCGAACAGGCGATAGGGCTCACTGACGCGTTCATCGGGCAGTTCGCCGCCAGCTACATCGACCTCGTGTTGATGCTCGGCATCGGGGGACTGGTGCTGTTTTCCCGCTTCGTCAGAGACCCCACCGCCACGGAGCGTGCGGACGCGACTGCCGCTGACTGACCTGTCGGCTGCTGTCGGCTCTGTCCTTTTTGCTCGGTTCTCCCCGCAGTGACCCCACAGTTTTAACGCGGTCGGACGATAGGGTTCACCCATGTCCGACGACTACGACATCGACCCCGAGTTCCTGTACCCGTCTGATGCTGATGTTCTCGATATCTCAGCGGGCGACGACGGCAAAGTCCACGTTCGCTTCGTTGTCCCGTCGCCCGACACCGGTGACGCGCTCGAACTCGATGCTGTCGTCGAGAGTATCGAGGAAAGCGACACCGAACTCCCGCTGGACGACGAACTCTACGACTAAGCCAACTCGTCGACTCGCGAGAGCCGGTGGTCGCCGACAACACAGAGCCCTCGCTGTTCTGGACTGTGCCGTTCGACGTGTGCGCCGTCGAGCCCGGCGTTCCATGCCGCACCGATGTCGTGGGGGCCGTCGCCGACTAACACCCCATTGCCGTCCGCATCGAGCGCCGACAGCGCAAGTTCGACTGGCTTCGGGTCCGGCTTCCAACCGGTCGACTCTGTACAGCAGACGACGGTGTCGAACCAGTCTTCGATATCGAGCTCCGAGAGCACCGCCTCCGTGAGGTACGACTGACAGTGCGTAACAAGCGCTGTCGGCGCATCGATATCTCCGACGACGGCCGCATCCGCGTAGAGAAAGGTCGCATCGGCTCTCGCCGCCGGGTCTTCGACCTCGTGGAACGCCGTCCAGAACTGCTCTGGGGCAACGCCCCACGAACGCAGCGCTTCGTTCCGTGCGCCGCCGAGCCCGTGCCAGATACCATCGGCCTGCCGCTCGCTGAACGCGTATCCGAGCCGGTCGCCGACGCGGTCGAAAACGCTGCGGACGTACTCCGGCTCGACATCGACCAACGTCCCGTCGAGGTCGAACACCCATCTGTCGTACGTCGAATCGGTCATCGACTACGCTAGGTGATGCGGACGAAAATGGCTTCCGCCGGGTCACTCGTCCCGGACGTGGATGCGCGACCCGAGGTATTTTTTCTGTACCTCCGCGGTGTCGTCGGCGTTAAACAACTCAAGGTTCGCCCCGATTTCTGCTTTGAGCGCCTCGTAGTAGTCGCGGTCGGTCCGAAGCTCTCGAAAGTCGATATTCTCGATGTCGACTCCGAGGGCCGATTCCAGCGACGCTCGGAGATATGCGGGGTCGTTAATCTCACCGCGCCAGAGGGTATCGCGGAAAAAGAGCCACCCGTCTTCACCGGGCGACACAGCGGCTCTGTACACTGTCGTCTCGATTCGTTCCGGCTCGACGCGGAGGTCGGGGTCCGACGGGGACAGCCGAACCTGTGCTCGAAAGATGTATTCGGCGTCGCCGGCGTCCGCGTCGGTAGCAGTCATTCTGCCAGTTCGTCGAACCGCTCGGCGAGGTCGATATCCTTCTGTGTGATGCCACCGGCGTCGTGGGTCGTCAGCCGCACCTCGACCTCCCGCCAGCCAATGGTCATCTCGGGGTGGTGGAACGCCTCCTCAGCGAGGCCGCCGGCCGCCGACGCGAAGCCGACGCCTTCGAGATAGCTCTCGAACTCAAAGGTGCGGACGATTTCGTCGCCGTCGCGGTCCCACGCCGCCGGGAGCTGTGCCTGTATCTCGTCGTCTGTGAGCCGGTCGCTCATATCTGCCTATACGGCCCGGGCGTGAATAAAGGTACGTCGGCCAAGTGCTTACGTCGGCCAAGTGCTGGGTCCCCCGCGCCCGCCAGCCTCAGTCGTACTTCTTGAAACCCATGTCCCGTGCCATCTCGCGGAACGACTGTCGGCACAGCCAGATGTCGTACTTTCCCACGAGCCCCTGCTTGCGGCCGGTGTCCCGGCAGACGTGTCTATCCTCGTCGGTCGGGTCTTGTGCGCCCATGGCGCTTCGTTGGCCCCGGCGCTACAAAGAAGTTGTTAATATGGAGGTATAGTTAATAACCCGTCAGTCTCCGGCCGGGGCAGCGGCCCCCTCCAGCGCTTGCGACCGGTCGTGAACCTGCTTGACCACGCCCAGCGTCAGCACGAACGCGACAAACGAGATACCGAGAATCGCGAGCTGTCCCTCGTCGCCGAAGGCCCAGCGGGCGACGATGAGCTGTGCGATGATAAGTACCGATGCCCCCCCGGCCGCCGCCGGGACCGCTCTGAGGCCGAGTTCACGCCCCCACAGCGCCGCTACGAGCAGCGCCGAGAACATCGCAAACCCGAGCCCGTAGTAGACGAACTGGACAACCTCACCGAACGTAAAGAGCAGCCGCGGTGTCAGGACGACCATCACCGGGAAGCCGAGCAGCGCGCCGACGCCGGCCTGTTTGACCTTCGACATCGTGACCGTCGTCACGTCGCCGTACGCCCAGACGGTCGCCGCCACGAGTAGCCCGAGGATAACCGACGCGAGGCCGAAATGCAGCGTCAACACCAGAATCGAGTACCCGAAGACGAACTCTTGAACCAGCACGGTAAACGCGCCGAAGACGATTTGTAGCGGCGTCAGTAGGAGTGCCACGAGCGTCGCCAGCTTGACCCGCCGCTGTGCGCCGCCGCGCCACGCTGCGTACGCCGAGCCGATGATGAGGAAGCCGGTAATCATCGCGATAAGCCGGTGGAACCACTCGATAAAGGACATGAAGTTCGCGGGGAAGAGCCCGAAGACCGCCCCGTCACAGAGCGGCCACCGGGCCTCACAAGTCAGTCCCGCTCCGGCCGTCGCGGTCAGTACGCCAATGAGCGCCGTCAGCGCCGTCGTAACCGTGGTCGCGAGCAGGAGCCGCCGGAAGTCCATATTTCGAACTCTCTCACCGACCGCTATATACCCCCCGAATCCGGATACCAACGCCGCTGTCTACTCGGAACGGCGATATACCCCGTTGGACGCTGCGGTCGGCTACCAGTACGGGCAATATCTGCATGATTTTTTATGTTGGGTAGCTTTTTGGGGTCGCTGTACGGGGTACCCCTATGGGACTGGACGAGGATTCACTCGAGTATCACCGGCAGGAGCCACCGGGCAAGCTCGAGATTTCGACGACGAAGCCGACAAACACGCAACGGGACCTCTCGCTGGCATACTCACCGGGGGTCGCCGCGCCGTGTACGGAAATTGCCGACGACCCCGAGGACGCCTACACCTACACCACCAAGGGGAACATGGTCGGTGTCGTCTCGAACGGCACGGCCGTGCTCGGACTGGGGGACATCGGCGCACAGGCCTCGAAGCCGGTCATGGAAGGCAAGGGCGTTCTCTTCAAGCGCTTTGCCGACATCGACGTCTTCGATATCGAACTCGACCAAGACGACCCCGACGACATCGTCACCTCGGTCAAGGCGATGGAGCCGACGTTCGGCGGCATCAACCTCGAAGACATCAAGGCCCCCGAGTGTTTCGAGGTCGAAGAGCGTCTTCGGGAGGAAATGGACATCCCGGTGTTCCACGACGACCAGCACGGCACCGCCATCATCTCCGGAGCCGCCCTGCTCAACGCCTGCGAAATCGCGGATAAATCCCTCGAAAACCTCGAAATCGTTTTCTCCGGAGCCGGGGCTTCCGCTATCGCGACGGCGCGGTTCTACGTCTCTCTCGGTGTCGACCCCGACAACATCACGATGTGTGACTCCTCGGGCATCATCACTGAATCGCGCGCCGACGCCGGCGAACTCAACAAGCACAAACAGGAGTTCGCCAGCGAGGGCGACGGCGGCGACCTCGCGGATGCGATGGCGGGCGCCGATGTCTTTGTCGGCCTCTCTGTTGGCGGCCTCGTCGACCAAGAGATGGTCCAGTCGATGGCTGAAGACCCGATTATCTTCGCGATGGCCAACCCGGACCCCGAAATCGGCTACGAGGCAGCCAAGCAGGCCCGTGATGACACGGTCATCATGGCAACGGGGCGCTCGGATTATCCCAATCAGGTCAACAACGTCCTCGGCTTCCCCTTCATCTTCCGCGGCGCGCTCGATGCCCGTGCAACCGAAATCAACGAGAAAATGAAGGTGGCGGCCGCTGAGGCCCTTGCTGACCTCGCAAAGCAGGACGTACCCGACGCCGTCGTCAAGGCCTACGGCGACCAGCCGCTGCAGTTCGGCCCCGAGTATATCATCCCGAAGCCGCTTGACCCACGCGTTCTCTTCGAGGTTGCACCCGCGGTCGCGGAGGCGGCGATGGAATGTGGCGCGGCCCGCGACGACCTCGACCTCGACGCCTACGCCGAGCGGCTCGAAGCACGACTGGGCAAGTCCAGAGAAATGATGCGAGTCGTCCTCAACAAGGCCAAAAGCGACCCCAAGCGGCTCGTCCTTGCCGAGGGCGACGACGAGAAGATGGTCCGAGCAGCCTATCAACTGGTCGACCAGGGCATCGCCCATCCCATTCTCATCGGTGACAAGGACGTTATCTGGGAGCACGCCCAGCGGCTCGGGCTTGATTTTGAGCCGGAAATCGTCGACCCCGAGGAGGGGAACCTCGACCCCTACGCCGAGCGGCTCCACGAGCTCCGCCAGCGGAAGGGTGTTACCCGACGTGAGGCCGACGAGCTCATCAAGGATGGCAACCATCTCGGCAGCGTGATGGTCGAGATGGGTGACGCCGATGCGATGCTGACGGGCCTGATGCACCATTATCCGTCCGCGCTGCGGCCGCCGCTGCAGATCATCGGCACCGACGACGAGTCGGAGTACGCGGCGGGCGTCTACATGCTCACGTTCAAAAACCGGGTGGTCTTCATCGCCGACGCCACCGTCAACCAGTCGCCCGATGAGGACGTTCTCGCCGAGGTGACGCGACGGACGGCGGACCTTGCCCGTCGATTCAACGTCGAACCGCGGGCCGCGCTGCTTTCCTACTCCGACTTCGGCAGCGTCGACAACGAGGGGACGCGAAAACCCCGCCGGGCCGCGGAGATGCTCCGGGACGACGACGCCGTCGATTTCCCCGTCGACGGCGAAATGCAGGCCGACACCGCCGTCGTCGAGGACGCATTGCAGGGGACATACGACTTCTCCGACCTCGATGAGCCGGCGAACGTGCTCGTGTTCCCGAACCTGGAGGCGGGCAACATCGCCTACAAGCTACTCCAGCGACTCGGCGGTGCCGAGGCCATCGGCCCCATGCTCGTCGGCATGGACAAACCCGTCCACGTCCTCCAGCGCGGCGACGAAGTCAAAGACATCGTCAACCTCGCCGGCGTCGCCGTCGTCGACGCGCAGTCGAACGGATAAGGTCTATTTCGGACCGCTAACGTTTCGATAGTCGTCGCCTCGGTGTCGAAACGTTCAAATCCGTCTCGTGTAAGCCACAGGTATGGAATCCGACCCGACACTCGATAGACGAAGCTACCTCTCCGCGGTCGGGGCCGCTGGACTCGCAGCTGGCGCTGCCGGCTGTGTCGGCCTCGACGATGGCAACGGCGACGGCAACGGCGACGGCAACGACGACGACTCTGACGACGACTCTGACGACGACACCCGGACCATCGTGGCCGGAACAGCCCCCGGGTTCCCGCCCTTCGAATTCCGCCAAGACGGTGAGCTTCTCGGCTTCGATATCGACCTCACCGAGGCTGTCATCGAACGCTCCGACTACGAGTTCGGCGGCTGGGAGACCTTCGAGTTCGACTCGCTGATTCCAGCCCTCCAGAACGGGAACATCGATGTCATCGCAGCCGCGATGACGATAGAAGACGAGCGACGCGAGCAGATTGCCTTTTCGGACGCTTATTATGAGGCCGACCAGTCGGTCCTCGTCCGTAGCGACGACGACGACCTTCCGCAATCCCGTGAAGACCTTTCGGGCAGCATCGTCGGCGCACAGGGAGGCACCACCGGGGAAAACGAGGTCGACCGCCTCATCGACGACGGCATCATCCCCGAGTCGGACAAAAACGTCTACGACAACTACACGCTTGCGGCCACCGACCTCGAAAACGGCAACATCGACGCCGTCGTCGTCGACGTGCCGGTTGCCCGGACGTTCTCCGAGGACCTTGCGGTGGAGGTCGCTTTCGAGATAGAGACCGGCGAGGAGTACGGCTTCGGCATCCGCCAAGATGACGAGGAACTCGTCGCCGCGGTCAACGACGGCCTCGAAGCCGTCACCGACGACGGAACCTACAACGACCTCGTCGCCGAATGGTTCGAGTGAGATAGATGGAGCCGCTGGCACTGCAGGCGACCGACTGGCAGTTCGCCTGGGTAACTCTCCAGACGACTGACTGGCAGTTCGTCTGGGAGAACCGGGCAATTCTCCTGCAGGGCTTTCTGGTCACCGTCCTCTTGACGCTTGTGAGCGTCCTGCTTGGCTTTCTGGCCGGGTTCCCAGCCGGCGCAATCGAGGTGTACGGTCGCGGGCCGCTCCGGTCGGCCGTCCGAACAGTTGGGGTGCTCCTCCGCGGAACGCCCATCGTCGTGCTGATGGTGCTTTTCTTCTTCGGGCTGCCGCTGCCCGACCCTGGTGACATCACCTTCAGCAGCATCACGCTCGGCAACACGACCATCCCGGAGTTCAGCGTCGGTTTTGAGGCGTTCTTTGCGGCGATGCTCGCGTTGGGGCTCCGAAGTGCTGCCTACCAGTCACAAGTGTTCCGCGGCGCCATACAGAGCATCGACGAGGGGCAGGTCGCCGCCGCCCGGTCTGTTGGGCTCTCGAAGTACGAGGCTATCAGACACGTCGTCGTACCGCAGGCCCTCCGTCGCTCGGTCCCCGGCTTCCAAAACGAGTTCACAATCGTCCTAAAAGACACGAGCATCGCCTTCGCCATCGGGCTGGCGGAGCTTTTGACCCGCGGCTACGACCTCTTTACCCAGCCCGGCCAGAGCACGGCGGTCCTCGAAGTGATTCTCGCCGTCAGCCTGATTTACTTCGTGCTGACGTTCACGACGAACCGCGCGCTGGATGCTCTCTCCGACTACTACGCGATTCCGGGTGGAGACTCATGACCGAACTACTCAGCTTCGACGACGTTTCGAAATCGTACGGCGACGAACAGGTGCTCGACGGTGTCAGCTTCGCGATGGAGCAATCCGACGTGGAGGTGATAATCGGCCCGAGCGGCAGCGGCAAATCGACGATGCTCCGGTGTGTCAACCGCCTGACCGATATCGACGACGGCGCTATCTATCTCGACGGCCACTCGATTCACGACATCGGGGTCAACGACCTCCGCCGGCGAGTCGGCATGGTGTTTCAGGACTTCAACCTCTTTGCCCACCGGACGGCGCGGGGCAACATCACTCTCGGTCTCCGGAAAGTACGGGGATTCTCGAAGGAGGACGCCGTCGCCGCCGCCGACGAACATCTCGAACGGGTCGGTCTCGCCGACCAGGCGGCGTCCTACCCCGCCGAACTTTCAGGGGGACAGAAACAGCGCGTCGGCATCGCCCGCGCGCTGGCGATGGACCCCGAACTGCTGCTGTTCGACGAGCCGACGAGCGCTCTCGACCCGGAGCTTATCGGCGACGTGCTCTCGGTGATGGGCGACCTCGCCGACGAGGGGATGACGATGCTCTGTGTGACCCACGAGATGAGCTTTGCCCGGTCGGTCGCCGATACGATTACGTTCCTCGACGATGGCCGGATTGCGGAGCGCGGTCCGCCCGAACAGCTCTTTGAGGCCCCGGAAACCGACCGGGCACGGGATTTCCTCGGTGAGATAGACGGATGACCAGTCGAGACGACGCCCTCGGTACCTCGTCGCTTTCCTCGACGGGCCGGACCGCCCTGCTCGTGGTCGGGATTGCCTTCTGGGGCTGGCTGCTGACGCGGTGGGCCTACGACTGGGTTATCAATCCCGGCGTCGGTGTGAGTAGCCGCGAGCCCTTCGTCCCCGCCGGGCCGTTCGAAGCCGCTGGCGGCTGGTTCGAAGGGCTCGCCGCCGATGCGGGCGTCCTCTCGACACCGCTCGGCTGGCTTGCGTGGCTGTTTGACTTCATCGCATTCGGGGTGACCGTCATGCCGGCGCTGGCTGCCGGCGCGTGGCTGACCATCGTCCTGACCGTGCTGGGCATGTTCTTTGGCATCTTTATCGCGGTGCCGCTTTCGGTCGCCCGCGTGTATGGGTCCCGGCCGCTCCGCTGGCTGTCGCTTGCCTACACCGAACTCATTCGCGGGACGCCGCTTCTCGCCCAGCTTTTCGTGCTGTACTACGGGCTGCCGCTTTCTGGAATCATTAGAGAGCTCCCGGGTGTCGGTGTCGGCCCGGTTCCACGGGCGGCCGTCTGGGTTGCAGTCATCGGTTTCACCATCAACAGCTCCGCCTATCAGGCCGAATACATCCGGTCTGCGCTCCAGTCGGTCGACGCCGGCCAGTTGACCGCTGCCCGGTCGGTCGGGCTCTCGAAGACCGAGAGCATCCGACATGTCATCCTTCCGCAGGGGCTCCGGTATGCGATTCCGGGCTGGACAAACGAGTTCATCTATCTCATCAAATACTCATCGCTGGCGGCCTTCATCGCCGTCCCGGAGCTGTTCCGGCGCGCCAGAAACATCGGCTCCGATACGTTCCGCTATTTGGAGATGTATCTCATCGTTGCGCTGTTTTATCTCGCATTGGTGCTGACGCTGTCTGTGCTGATGGATTCCTTCGAAAAGCGGGTCGCGATTCCGGGGCTCGGAACGGCAGCCGACGACCGCGAGTAGCTACATGAAGTCGGACAGGCCGGCCTGTCCGTCGTCGCTTTCTTCGGCGTCGGCTGTCCCGTCCGACTGCTCCCGATTTACCGATTCCTCCTTCGGCTCGTCGGCTCCAAATGCCGCTAGCGTGTCCCCGTCGTCGTCATCGTCGCTTTCGGTATCCGATTGTGCGTCGTCGACGGCGGGCGCGAAGATACCGCCGCCGTGGTCGACGGCCGCCGTTTCGCGGCGCGTTTCGGCGTCTTCGACGATACCCTGTACTTTGTTGGTGGTCTTTCCCGAACCGGTGATGAAGGCGACGTGTTCGGCGTCGAGTTCGTAGCGGGCAGTCATTCGGACGGTTAGCTCCCGGTTGTTACAGTGGTGTGTCATCGCCGACAGGTAGGGGAGTATCTCCCGACGGGCCGTTGCGGTCGAAACGCCGGCGCTTTCGGCGATGCGGGTGGCGATATAATCCCGCGTCGAGTCCCGCGAGGAGCGATACGGTGCGCCGCCGTAGCGGGTCCAGCCCCCGCGGTCTTCTTGTCGGACGGCGGCAACACCGGCAGCGACGTTGTCGGTCGCGTACCGCCAGTAGCTGTAGTTCTGCGTGGCTCTGACGCGGCCGAGCCAGACATCGGCGTCGGCCAGATGCTCGTAGGCGTCGGCCAACTCGTCGCCCTCGTAGACTTTCGGCACCTTGTCCTCAATCCATTGGAGCAGGTTATCGGGCGTCTCATCGACAGCGTAGGCCGTCTGGAGCGCCTCCTCGGCAGACTCCTCCTTGAGGACCGCATCGAGAAACGCGAAGATGTCTTCGGTGCGGTCCCGGCTGCCTTCGCTTCCCTCCGGTTTGATTTCGCCGTCGCGCTCGCGGGCCTGCAGGTCCTTGACGGCCCCGCGGAGGTCCCCGCGATTGGCCTCGGCGATTTCTTGCAGCACGTCCTCGTCGAACTCGACGTTTTCCTGCCGACAGATATCGCGGAGTACGGGGACGATAGACCGAGCAGAGACATCCCGAAATTCGACGTCCCGGCAGGCGCTCCGCAGCCCCGAGGACATCTCGTAGTAGTCGTTGGCGATGAGCACGACCGGCTGGGTGGCGTCCTTGACGAGCCGCGTCATCGCCGCCGCGCCGCCGCGGTCCTTGTGCTGGTGGAGGTTATCGGCCTCGTCGAGAATGATGAGTTGGCGGCCGCCGCCCAGTGTCGCGTTCGAGGCCGCGCGGCCGGCGAACCGCTCGATTTCGTCTTTCGTCCGCGCATCGGAGGCGTTCATCTCCAGGACCGGCCACCCCATGTCGTTGGCGAGGGCGTGTGCGGCCGACGTTTTGCCGACGCCCGGCGAGCCATGGAGGATGACGGCCTCGCGGTGGTCCTCCCAGGCCTTGGCCCACTCCTCGAAGGCATCGCGGGCCTTGTTGTTGCCGCGGACCTCCGACAGCGTCGTCGGACGGTACGCTTCGGTCCAGTCGCTCATTGCCTGTCGGTTGGGGTGAGCCGCGTTTATGGGTTGTGGAGCACTGGCTGTTGGCCGTCCGCTATCGGCCGACAGCCCGTTTCCCGCTGTTGGTGCAACTATTGCCGCATTTGTGATTATCATTCATTACATTTAAGACCATGAGGGTTGTTGTCCGAAGTAGATGCCCCGAGACGAAATCGAGCCGATGGTTCCGATACTCCCGACCGACGAGCAGACTGAAACGACCGCCCGCACCGACGGCGGCCACCAGCAGCGCTACCACAACGGCGACGTAGACGCACCGCTCGTCCCGAACCTCGGGTAAGGTTTCGTCCGGGCCTACCCGCCGTTTTCTTGCTGACGATGCCTTCGTAGCGCCTCGGCTATCGTCAGGTCCCCGTTTGCGACCCGTCTCGCCAGCGCCTCGGTGATGGCCCGGTCGTCGTCGCTTTCCGCCCGTGAGCGGTCCTTGATGCGCTGGAGCTCCCCCGCGGTCGGTTCGATGTCGCGGCTGCTGACCCGCTCGCCCTCGATTCGGGCAATGTTGACCGCCGCGAGCACGTCGCCCATCCCGCGTGCCCCTGTTCCGAGATACGGCGTCGTGCCAGTCTCGTCGACCAGTTCGACGGGGATGTCTTCGAGTTCGTCGATAATCTTGGCTCCCTTGATGCGTGCTCCGTCACCGACCCGAACGAGCGGGTCGGCGGCGTCTTCGGTCTCGCGGGCGACGACCGCCGGCGCGTCCGCGGCGGGCACCTGAAACGCCGCGACGACCGTTCCGCCGACCAGCACCGCAATCCCGGGGCGCTCACCCGGGTCAACGCCGACGACGGTTCGACCGCCGTCGCCGCGCAGTAGTGCGACCGCCTCCTCGACGGCCCGACGCGGGTCGCCGGGGTTTGCTCGAACCGTCTCGATAGCGGGGTGTTCGTCTTCCGGGCCGACGATGGCGACTTCAGCGCCGTCGGGAAGCTCCTCGTCGGGTTCGACCGTCGTAAACGGCACGTCGCGGTCGCCGAGCTCGTCGACGACGCCGTGGTAGACCTCGAAGTCCGCTGTCGCGACGACTATCACTGCCGAGCGTTCGCCCGCGGTCGTCTTAATCTCTCTCCTCGTGTTGCGACTACGGAGGTTTTTATTCGGCGGCGGCAAAGCCCCGTTCGTGAGCGAGCCGATTCCAACGGGCTGTGACACGGTTGATACCCTCCTCGGCGGCGGCTTCGAACGTGGGACCGTCACGCAGTTGTACGGGCCGCCGGCCTCGGGCAAGACCAATCTCGCACTGTCGGCGGCCGTCCAGGTCGCCGCCGACGGCGGGACGGCGCTGTATATCGACACCGAGGGCGTCTCGCTCGACCGGTTCGAGCAGCTTGCCCGCGGCGCGACCGACGACCTCGAAGGCACCACGTCCCGTGTTATCATCTCCGATGCGCTCGATTTCGACGACCAACGGGAGGCGGTCCAAGACGCCGGCGACCTCGCTGCGACTGCCGATTTGGTCGTCCTCGACAGTGCAACCGGGTTCTACCGGCTCGAACGTGACACCGACGACGACGGCGAGACCCTCCGTGAAGTCGCAACGCAGGTGACACACTTGCTCGGGCTGGCCCGCCGCCACGACCTCGCGGTTGTCATTACTAATCAGGTCTACACCGACCCCGAGGCCGACAGCTCGCGGGTCCGACCGCTCGGCGGCCACACGCTCTCTCATTGGTCCGGAACGGTGCTTCGAATCGAGCGGTTCCGGGGGGGCAACCGACGGGCGACGCTGGAGAAACATCAGGCGAAAGCGGCCGGCGAGACGGCGCGATTCAAAATTACTGATTCGGGACTCGAAGGCGTCGACGAAGGCGTGTGAACTACCCCACCCTGCTCGCGCTGACGCGCTCGCTGAGGGTGGGGTTTCCTGCTTCCACGACGTTGTCAGACTGCGTCTGACAGCCAATCAGATTCCGCGGAATCTGATAAACGCGCTTTGCAGGACCCGGAGAGGTTCCCACAGGGAGCGCAGTCTCCACAGGCGTTCCTTCGGAGTGCCCCACTCCTAGTGTCTCGACGGGAGAGTTCCGTGGGACAGCGCACGCTTCTTGTCGCGTTCTAACGCTGTCCGTGGCTGGGAACTTCGCAAGGAGCGAGCCGTTCAACGTGGAACGGCGAGCGAGTCGAAGCCCACAGGTCGGAACGCCCATCTTATCTCTGGTTGGGCGTTCTCCGATAAAAATGCCTGCGTGGGCCTGTGGGACTGTTACCGGAACGTGCAGGGTGAGGTGAAGACGGCGTTGACGAATCGCGGAGCGATTCGTTCGCACACCAGAAATCTCCGATTTCTGGGGACGTCCTCAGAAACTACGTTTCTGATGTGCGAACGAGAGCTCCGCTCTCGTTAACGCTCCTTGTCCGCTTGCACGGACTGCGGTGCTTGTTGAGGACGGGGGCTTAGCGCCTGCATTCAGCTAATCGGAGGCTGACCCACCGGCCGCGCCGTCGGTCCGCTCGCGGTCGGCCCGCGACGGCGGCGGGTACCGGTCGTCGTCCGGACTCTGCCAGCGGTCGTCCCGCGGGAGCACACACCGGTCGACATCCCTGTTGACGTGTGCGTACTGGTCGGGTGTATTCGCCAGCGGATGGGCGGGGTTTTCGCCGCTGTCGATGCGAGCGGCTCGTAGCTCCCCAAAGCCAGCGACGCGGGCGCGAATCCCCCGCCAGTGGTGGGCCGTCCGTCCGGGCACCTCGAACGGATGCGGCGGGCGGCTGTCCGGGCCGCGTCCGGCGAGGGCCGCCCGGTTGACGTTCTCGGCGAGGTCGTCGTGGTCGACGAGGACGCCGACTGTCGCTGTCCGCGGCGCACGCGCCGCGAGCACGTCAAGCCCCAGATGGAGCGCCCGGTACTCGGCGACGTTGTTGTCGGGAACGGTGTCGGGAACTGAAAGCCGGGCGACGCGTTCGCCGCCGCGGGTCTCGATGACGACGCCCAACCCACCGCTGCCGTCGCTCCGATAGGAGCCGTCCGTCGCCACGTAGAACTCCCGCTGATGGGTGCGTGGCGGATGCGCGATATGTGGGGTGGGCGAGTCGTCGAAGAGGTTCCGCAGGACCGGCCGTCGGTGTGCGGCCATACTCGGATTTCTCGGCCGAGATATATAAACCCACGGCCGGGATGTCGGCGGCAGCGTGGGAAGACTACGTAGTCGCTAGTCGTCTGAAAGCGCCTGTCCGGTCGTTTCGGTGTCGGTTTCGGGGGTCGCTGGTGCCGGCAGCTCCGTCCGCACGTCGGCGTCTTCCTGTTCGTCGATGATGTCCGCGTAGGCGTCGGGCATCACCTTGACGAACTTTTCGAGCTCCTCGTCCCAGTTGTCGAGGATGTACTCGCCGCGGTCCGAATCGGTGTATGCGACGTGGTTTTCCAGCAGTCGGCGCAGCATCCGCCGGTCGTTTTCGTCCAGTTCATCGGTCGTCGAGACCATCCCGTAGTTGACCTTCTCTTCGAAGTCACCCTCTCGGTCGAGAACGTAGGCAACGCCGCCGGACATGCCCGCGGCGAAGTTCTTCCCCGTTTCGCCGAGGCAGGCGACGACGCCGCCGGTCATGTACTCACAGCCGTGGTCGCCGACCGACTCGACGACAGCCTTGACGCCGGAGTTGCGGACCGCAAAGCGCTCTCCAGCCATCCCGTTGATGTAGGCTTGGCCCTGCGTCGCACCGTAGAGTGCGACGTTGCCGATGAGGATGTTCTTTTCCGGCTCGTAGGGGGCGTCGTTCGGCGTGTTGACGACGAGCTTGCCGCCGGAGAGTCCCTTGCCGACGTAGTCGTTCCCCGTCCCGGTCAGCTGGAAGGTGACGCCGTCCTGCAGGAAGGCCCCGAAGCTTTGGCCCGCGGTGCCGCCGAAGTCGACGGTAACCGTGTCTTCCGGAAGCCCCTCGACGCCGTGTGCTTCGGAGATACGGTTCGAGAGTGTCGCCCCGACCGCTCTGTCGACGTTCGAGATATCGCGGTCGAGATGCGTCGGCCGACCGCTTTCGATTGCCTCGGCGGCCTCGTCGATGAGGTCCCAGTCGAGCGACTCGTCGACTTCGTGGGGCTGGGGTTCGGTCTTTCGTCGGTCGTTGCCGGCCGGCTCCGCCAGCACCGCCGAGAGGTCGAGCTTCTGTGCCTTCTCCTGTTCGACGTCATCGCGCTGCTTCAGCGCGTCGACACGGCCGACCATCTCGTCGACCGTCTCGAAGCCGAGCTCGGCCATAATCTCCCGCAGCTCTTGGGCGATGAACGTCATGTAGTTGATGACGTGCTGTGGCTCGCCCGGGAACCGCTGTCTGAGACCCTCGTCCTGCGTGGCAACGCCGACCGGACAGGTGTTCTCGTGGCACTGTCGGGCCATCACGCAGCCGGAGGTAACGAGCGGCGCTGTCCCGAAGACGTACTCCTCGGCCCCGAGTAGCGCGCCGACGGCGACGTCGTAGCCGGTCTTCATACCGCCGTCGACGGTGACACGGATTCGGGACCGGAGGTCGGTCGCCCGGAGCATCTGGTTGGCCTCGGCGAGTCCGAGCTCCCAGGGCAGCCCCGCGTTCTTGATGGACGTCTTCGGCGACGCGCCGGTGCCGCCCGAGTGGCCCGAGATGTGAACGACATCGGCGTTGGCCTTGGCAACCCCGGCGGCGATAGTGCCGATACCGGCCTCAGAGACCAGTTTGACGTTGATGTCTGCATCGGGGTTTGCAGCCTTGAGGTCGTGGATGAGCTGCTTGAGGTCCTCGATGGAGTAGATGTCGTGTAGCGGCGGCGGCGAGATGAGACCGACGCCCGGCGTCGAGTACCGGACGTGGGCTATCATCTCGTTTACCTTCTCGCCGGGGAGGTGGCCCCCCTCGCCGGGCTTGGAGCCCTGTGCCATCTTGATCTGTATCTCCTCGGCGTTTGTCAGGTACGTCGACGTGACGCCGAACCGCCCGGAGGCAACCTGTTTTACGTTACACTCCTTTTCGGTGTCGAACCGTTCCGGCGGCTCGCCACCCTCACCGGTGTTGGACTTCGCACCGAGGCGGTTCATCGCGATGGAGTTGTTCTCGTGGGCCTCCGGCGAGAGGCTCCCGAGGCTCATTGCCGCCGTCGAGAACCGTTCGACGATTTCCTCGACGGGCTCGACATCCTCGATGTCGACCGGGTCGCGGTCGGAGTCGAACTCCAGGAGCCCCCGGAGCGTCTGGAGGTTCTCCTGCTGGTCGTTCATCATCTCGGCGAACGCCTGATACTGCTCGTAGTCGCCCTGCCGAACGGCTTTCTGGAGCGTGCCGACCGACTCGGGATTCCACTCGTGGAACATCCCCGACGAACGGTGCTCGTATTCGCCCTGATGTTCGAGCTCCGGGTCGTCACCGAAGGCAATCTCGTATCGGTCCCGGAGGTCGGACTCGATGTCGTCGATGTCGACGCCTTCCGTCCGGGCGGTCGTTCCTTCGAAGTACTCGGCGACGAAATCCGAGTCCAGCCCGACGGCCTCGAATATCTGGGCGCCCTGATAGGATTCGACCGTCGAGATGCCCATCTTTGCCATCGTTTTCAGAAGGCCATCCTCGACGGCTTTGATGTAGGCTTCGATGGCCTTGCTTTCGTCGGCTCCGTCGGGGCCGGCGACGATATCGGCGATGGATTCGTAGGCGAGATATGGGTTGACCGCGCCGGCGCCGTAGCCGATACAGGTTGCGACGTGGTGGACGGCGCGCGGGTCGCCGGATTCGAGCACGAGGCCGACGTGGTTTCGGAGCCCGTTTCGGACGAGGTGGTGATGGATGCCGCCGGTCGCCAAAAGCGCCGGAATGGGCACTGCGTCCGGGCCGGCCTCCCGGTCCGAGAGGACGATGATGTCGTGGTCGTGTGCGGCTCTCGTCGCCTCCTCACGAACCGCCTCGACGGCGGCTTCGAGGTCGGAACCGGGGTCGAAGGTGATATCGAGGACGTATGTCGAGATATCGTCGTCAAGGTCCTTGATGGCGGCCGTCTCGTCGTCGGTCAGCACGGGTGAGTCGACGACGAGTTGGCGGGCGTGGTCGGGCGTTTCGTCGAGGAGGTTCCGCTGGAAGCCCAGCCGGGATTCAAGCGAGGTAACGAGTTCCTCACGAATGTAGTCCAGCGGCGGATTGGTGACCTGTGCAAAAAGCTGCTTGAAATAGCTGAACAGCGGCCGGTTGAACTGCGACAGTACCGAAAGCGGCGTGTCGTCGCCCATCGACCCGACCGGGTCCTTACCATCCGTCGCCATCGGCTCGATGAGATGGTCCATCTCGTCGCGGGTGTACCCGTACAGGGCCTGCTGCGAGCGGAGCGGGGCGTCGACATCGGTGCCGTGTGCTTCGGGTGCGTCGTCTTCGATGATGTCGCCGAGTTCGACCTGCTCGTCGTCGACCCACTCGCCGTATTTCTCGTCGACGAGCTCGTCGAAGATCTCGTCGTCGGGGATGACCCGCCCCTCGTTCGGGTCGGCGAGGAACAGTTGCCCGGGCTGGAGCCGGTCGCGCCGCTCGATGTCACCGAAATCGTGTTCGAGCGCGCCGGCTTCGCTGGCCATCACGAGCGTGTTGTCGCTCGTCACGTCGTAGCGGCACGGCCGGAGCCCGTTGCGGTCGAGTACGGCACCGACACGCTCGCCGTCAGTCGCGGCCACGAGTGCTGGACCGTCCCACGGCTCGACGAGCGAGGCGTGGTAGTCGTACCACTCCTGTCGCTCCTCTGGGACGTGGTTTTCGTCGCTTCGCCACGCCTCGGGAATCAGCATCCGGAGGGCATGCGGCATCTCGCGGCCGCCCTGCATGAGCAGCTCCAGCGCGTTATCGACTGAGGCGGTATCCGACTGGTCGGGGTCGTTGATGATGGGCCGTAGCGTCTCGATGTCGCCGCCGAAGTCCTCGTGTTCGAGGTCGTTTTCCCGGGCCCGCATCCAGTTGATGTTGCCTTGGATGGTGTTGAACTCGCCGTTGTGGATGATGTTCCGGTAGGGATGAGAGAGATGCCACGCGCCGAGGGTGTTCGTCGAGAAGCGCGCATGGACCATCGCAAACGTCGACTGGATCCGCTCGTCGCTCAACTCGGGATAGTAGTCGGCCAGCTGTTCGGCGGTGAGCAGGCCTTTGTAGACGACCGTATCGCGGTCAAGCGAGCAGACATAGAAGCGGGCCGCACCGTCAGGGTCGCGCTCCTCGATAGTCGTCTCAAGGTCGCGCCGGGCAACATACAGTGCTCGGTCGAAGGCCTCGTCGTCGAGGTCGGCGGTGACAAAACACTGGACGACAGCCGGCTCCGACTCTGTGGCTGTCCGGCCGAGCGAGTCGTTCTCCGTCGGCACTCGCCGCCAGGCAAACACGTCCAGCCCGTGCTCGGCAAAGACTTGCTCGGTGAGCTGCTGGAGTCCTGCAGCGGCCTCCTCGTCTTGCGGCATAAAGAGCGAGCCGACGGCGTAGTCGCCTTCGTCGGGCAGCCCGGCGACCTCGTCGGCGAAGAACTCGTGGGGCGTCTGCAGCAGGATTCCGGCCCCGTCGCCGGTTTTTTCGTCGGCTCCCGTCGTACCCCGGTGTTCGAGGTTCTCGAGCAGTTCGATTCCGTCTGCTACCGTCTCGTGTGACTGGTCTCCATCGAGGTCCATGACGACGCCGACGCCACAGTTGGCGCGGTGGTCGTCGGGGTCCGCGAGCCCGGCCGTGCCCGCGGTCGGTGTTTGCTCAGACATACTCGTCCATGACGAGTACCCGAATAAGAGACTTCCCCTCAAAGTATAACGGTGGATTTACCCCATGGAAGGGAATATAATGTCATATTTATATTTTTCATCAATTATCAATCGGCTTCCGGAGGACCGAACCACATCGCAAAAAAGAAACGGGAACCTCCCGGCGTTGCTAGTACGATTTCGCGAAGTACGCGGTCTCTGTTGCCTCGTCACCGCAGACGCCGCAGGTGTCGTAGACGGGCGGTTCGTCCTCATCGAGCGGTAACATCACGATTTCAGCGGCGATTTCGTCTTTGATTTCGGCTTCGCAGGCCTCGTCGCCACACCAGCCGGTCTTGACGTAGCCGCCGTGCTGGCCGAGCGTGCCGAGAATCTCCCCGCGACCGTGGGCTTTGCGGATGTTCTCTTCTAGTGTCGCTTCGGCGCTGGCGTAGAGCTTGGCGTAGACCGTCTCAAGTGCTTCATCGACGGCGTCTGTGATGCTCTCCCGTTCGGCGACGTCGCTTTCGCCGTCCGGCCGGTGGACGAGCGTCGCCGCTTCGTCTTCGACCTCGTTAGGACCGATTTCGATGCGGAGCGGGACCCCCTGCAACTCGTGTTCGTTGAATTTGAAGCCGGGGTTGCGCTCGTCGCGGTCGTCAAGCTCCACGCGGAACTGTTCGTCCAGCTCTGCCGCGAGGTCGGCGGCGTACTCTTTGACCGCTTCTTCGGTATCCGCTTGCCAGATGGGGACGACAACGACCTGCGTCGGAGCCAGCGCAGGCGGTATAACCAGCCCTTGGTCGTCCGAGTGGGTCATGATGAGCGCCCCAAGCGCGCGCCAGGACAGCCCCCACGAGGTCGTGTGTGCCGTCTGCTTTGTCTCGTCTTCGTCCGTATACTCGATGTCGAACGCTTCGGCGAAGGACGTCCCGAGGTAGTGTGAGGTCCCCGCTTGGACGGACTTCCCATCGGGCATCAGCGCCTCGATGGTCGTCGTCGTGTCCGCTCCCGGGAACTTGTCGTGTTCGGGCTTGCGTCCTGTCATGCCCGGTATCGCCATTACTTCCTCGTAGAGCCGCTCGTACTGTTCGAGCCGCGTCATCGTCTCGTCCCAAGCGCTTTCCTCGGTCGCGTGGGCCGTGTGGCCCTCCTGCCAGAGGAACTCCTTGGTTCGGAAGAACGGCTTCGTCTCGGTGGCTTCCCAGCGGACGACCGAACACCACTGGTTGACCCGCAACGGCAGGTCCCGGTAGCTGCGGACCCACTCGGCGATGAACGGCGTAATGATGGACTCGGAGGTCGGCCGTACCGCGAGTCGCTCTTCGAGTTCGTCGTGGCCGCCGTGGGTCACCCACGCGACCTCGGGGTCGAACCCGTCGACGATGTCCTTTTCGCGTTCCAGATACGACTCCGGAATGAACATCGGGAAGTACGTGTTCTGGACGCCCGTCTCTTTGAACCAGCCGTCGAGGTGGTCCTGCAGCCGTTCCCACAGCGCGTAGCCGCGGGGTCGGGTGACGATGAACCCGCCCATCGGCGCATAATCAGCCAGTCCGGCCTTCTGGACGACCTCGGCGTACCACTCCCCGGGGTTGTGCTCTTTGCTTTCGGTGATGCCGAGTTCTTGGTCGGTCATAGTCGCTCGTTGCCGTCCGTTCGTCGCCGCAACTTTATATACTATCGAAACGACCCCACCGACGTGTGCTGTGGTATGTGGTTGCACGGATGCACTGAACAAATGATTTAATTGGGCCGTGATACAACGGGACGTACAATGAATTCACAACTAGAAAATATCGGTAAACTCGTTGCATCGATGCTCGTCGTCGGCGTCGGAATCGGTATCGGCGCCTTCTTCGGGCTCGAATGGACCTTCGATACGATTGTCCCGCAGGTCGACCCGACAGCACAGCAAATCATCTCCGACCTCGGGCCGCTCATCATGCTCTTTGTGCTGTTCGCGTCGACGCCCGTCATCGGTGGTATCATCGGCCTCATCGAGGGGCGGAACATCACCTACGACCGACAGCGCCTGTTGACGACGATGTTTAGCTGCCTGCTCGGCGGTATCCTCGTTGTCCTCATCTCGATGGCGATTATCGGAACCGCCGGCGAGGGCGGCGGTGGCCCCGAATTCGCTGTCGTTGACCTGCTGTCGATTGCGGGCCTTGTCGGCATCTCCAGTGCCTTCACGAGCGGACTGGCAATGGCGATTACCGGCGAACTGTAAGCAAAACGCGGCGCTATTTTCGGGTCTCGTCCCGACTACTTCCCGAACCGCCAGCGACGGTTCAACAGCCCGAGTGAGGCAAGCGTGCCGCCGCCGCCGAGCACGATGACCGAAATCAGAATACCGGCGTCGATAATGAGGGTACTGCCGAGCTCGTCGTTCTCGGGTTGCTCCTGCGGTTCGGTCCCCTCGTTGTTTTGTTGTTGTTGTGAGGTAGCATCGTCGTCGGCGTCGAGTTCGACCTCGAGGTCGAGTTCGAACCAGTTTGTGCCTTCGTCGGTCGCCGGCAGGTCGAGCGTCCCGTCAATCAGTGGGTCCCCTGTCTCGTCCGGCACGGTGAACTCGTTATCAACGAGTGTCGCCGTTCCGCCCTCCTCGTCCAGTGACGCCTCGCCCGACAGCGATTCACTCTCGCCGACTGTCGTCGCAATCTCAAAACTAAACTGCGTGTCATCGTCGCCTTCTATCGCCACTGACAACTCGCCGTTTGCGCTCATCTCGCCGCTGTCGGCGTCTATCTCACCCGACAGCCCATCCGGCGCGCTGACTTCCGCTGCAATCCCTGAGTCGGTCACCAAATCCGGGAACCGAATCGAACTCGACTCCCAACTGCCGTCGTCGTCGACTGCGCCGACAATCTCAATCGGCTCCTCGCCGGCATCCGCCGATGGGAACTCTAACCCTTCCTCGATGGCCGTCTCTTTGTCTCCGTCCTCAGCAAAGGAGATGAAGCCGCCCTGACTGGTCGCAACGAACGTGTCGCCGTCGGCGTCGACATCCGGCCCGAGGGCTTCGGCGACCGTCACGTCGGCCGTCGATTCGAAGCTTTCGCCCTCGATTTCGGCCGTGTGCTCGCCGAGGTCCTCTTCGGCGACGTCCCATTCGAGCGTGACCGTCTCGGTGTCGCCGGGGTCGACCTCGACGGTTTGGGTTTTGGTTTCGTCGCCGACGGTGGCGGTGACCTCTTCGGAGCCGGGAGCGCCGCCGGTGTTTTCGACGGTGGCGGTGAGTGCGACGGTGTCGCCGGGTTCGGCGTCGGTGACGTCGACGTCGACGGTCATCTCGGGGTCGTCGGCGTCGAGTTCGACATCGACGGTGGTGGTATCGTCTTCGTCGACGGTGACGTCGGTGGTGGTGTCGGCGTGGCCGTCGGCGGTGATTTCGAGTGTGTAGTCGCCGGTTTCGACGTCGGTGAGTTCGAAGTCGCCGTCGTCGTCGGTGGTGGTGTCGTCGAGTTCGTCTTGGATGTCGACGGTGGCATCTTCGATGGGGTCGCCGGTTGATGATTCGACGGTGCCCTCGATGTCGCCGGTATCGGCTGCGGTCTCTTCGATATCGATGTCGAAAGAGAGTGTGAGCCAGTTTTCGCCGGGTGTGGTGGCGGGCAGGTCGAGGGCGTTGTCCATGATGTCGTAGCCGCTTTCCTCTTGGATGAGGTATTCGTTGTCGACGGCGGTGACGGTGCCGCCGTCGTCGTCGAGGTCGGCGTCGCCGTCGAGGTCATTGCTGCCGTCGGTGGTGGCGTCGATGTCGAATTCGAAGTCACCGTCGGCGGCGGTGACGGCGAGTGTGCCCTCGACGGTCATGGTGTTGTCGTCGGTGTCGATGGTGCCTTCGAGGCCGTTGGGGGTGTCGATTTCGGCTTCGACGCCGTCGATGCCGGCTTCGCCGAGGTCGAGGTTGGGGAAGTCGACGGCGGTTGATTCCCAGGAGTTGTCGTCGGGGTTGTAATCGGCTTCGAGTTCGATGGGTGTGTCGCCGTCGTCTTCGTCGGGGAGCGAGAGGCCTTCGTCGCTGGCGGTGGTTTCGCTGGAGGTGTCTTCGGTGAAGGCGATGAAGCCGCCCTGGCTGGTTGCGGTGAGGACATCGTCGCCGGAGTCGGTTTCGTTGTCGTCGGCTTCGGAGACGGTGACCTCGGCTTCGGCGGTCGCATCGCCGGTATCCAGTTCCGCCGTGTACTCGCCGTCATCATCCGCATCCGTCTCCCAAGACAGCAGTATCGTCTCGTCGTCGCCGACGGCCAGCGCAAGCGTCTCAGTGTTTTCCTCGTCGGCGACCGAGAGCGTAACATCCTGCTCGCCGGCACCATCGCCCGTGTTTTCGACGGTGCCGACAAGGTCGACCTCCTCGCCGGCTTCGACCGCATCTCCTTCGAGGCTCGCCTCGAAGTTCGGGTCACCGGCCTCGAGGGTGAACGTCTCGTCGACGGTCTCGTCTTCGCCGACGGCGATGCTGGTTGTCTCCTCGAAGTATCCGTCCGCGTCGACGGTCACGTCGTAGTCGCCGGCTTCAACTTCGAGCTCAACGCTTCCGTCCTCTCCGGCTTCGGCCTGTCTGTCACCGACCTCGACGACTGCGCCATCGATGGGTTCTCCCGATTCGTCTTCGACCGTACCGGCGAACGTTCCGGTCGTCGACAGCACCGACACGTCGAGTTCGAGTTCGAACCAGTTGTCACCCTCGTTGGGCGAGGGGAGGCCCAGACTACCGTCTACCAGCCCGCTGCCGGTCTGGTCGTCGACGGGGAACTCGTTGTCGACGAGGGTGACTGCCCCGCCGTCCTCCGAGAGGTCCGCATCCCCGGACAGTTCGCCGCTGTCTTCGGTTGTCGCACCGATATCGAAGCTGAACTCGTCGCCGGAGACGATAACCGTCAGCTCACCTTCGGCTGTCATGGTCCCCGATTCGAGGTCGAGTTCGCCTTCGAGGCCGTCACGCGCTTCGACATCTGCCGGGAGAGCGGCATCCTGCAGCGTCGGGAACGAGGTATCTGTCGATTGCCACGTGCCGTCATCGAAGACTTGGCCCTCGATTTCGATGGGAATATCCCCATCAGGGTCGTCTCCCGGCGGGAAGCCGACACCCTCCTCGCGGGCCGTGTCGCCGTCGCCCTCGTTGAATTCGACGAAGCCGCCTTCGCTGGTGGCGACGATCTGACCGACTTGGGGTTCGTCGGGACCTTGCTCGTCTTCGCCGATGACGTCGATGTCTCCGCCCTCCCAGTCGGCCTCGACTTCGTCGCCGGTGTAGCCGATGGAGGAATCCTCGCTGAAGCTGATGTCACCGACATCACCGGGGTCGCCGAGCACGACGAATTCGAGCCGGGCCGCGGTAAGTGGCGTCGACGGTGGTGAGGTCAGGTCGCCGAACTCGTAGTCGGACTCGATTTCGATGGTCCCTCCCCGTTCAGTTATTTCTGTGCTACCCACATCGACCGGCTGGCTGTTTACCGCACTGTACTGTAGCACGTCCCGGTCGTACTCGAGCTCGATATCGAGCTCGTTGATATCTATCGAGCTTCCCTCGTTGCTCTCAATGTCGACCTCAAGTACGACCTGCTCGCCCGGAACGCCCTCGCCGCTTTCGATGTCGACAGTCGCGTCGTACACTCGTACGTCGGGGTCGAGTTCGAAGTCGACCGTCTCGGTTTCCCCGGCAGCAACGGTAAGCTGTGCTTCGTCCGACTCGTAGCCATCAGCGTTCGCTATGACCTCGATCTCCGCTGCGGGAACATCGAGCTCGTAGCTCCCGTCGTCGTCGACCGAGGCTTCGTCGCCGGTTTCAGGCGCTTCAACGGCCGCCGACGAGAGCGGCTCCCCGCCGCTGTCGGTTACGTTGCCGGTTATGGTTCCAGTCTCGTCAGTTGCGTCGACGACAGGGACCGCACCCGTTACGGCGGCAACCGCGACCGCAACGAATAGCACGGCTGCTACCGTCCCCGCCCCCCAAATGTGTCTGTCGCTCATACGGCTCTGATTCATCCGTATTCCCTCGTTCGTATTATATCCACAGGGTGAACGCAGCTTTCGTGTCAGGTACCCACCGCTAAAGCGGTGGGCTTGTCAGTGGACTCCCGCTCTGACCACTAGAACCAGTGGTAGGCGAAAACTCACTGTTCGCGTTCACCATCCCTGACTTCAGGGCGACCTGACAGTCCGCCCGTCCAGCACCAGACTTGAGCCAATGCTGGACAAGACGCCACCCAATATTCCGAGCAGCGTTGTAATCCGCGTGAAGCTCCTTTCCACAGCTCAGGCACTCGAACTCGTCACCGTCACGATTATCCTCGTGCGTGAACCCACACTCCGAGTGACTACACCGCTGGGACGTGTACTGTGGCTTCACGTCATCAACGAGGATGCCGTACTCTTCAGCCTTGTACTCAACAAGAGATTGGAGTTTGTTGAATGCCCACTGTTGGAACTTAGAAGCGTTCGAGATACGCCCTCGAATGTGTTTCAAGTTCTCGAACGCTATCGCGTCACAATCGTGTCGACGGGCTTCGAGAACCACTGCGAGTGCGACGCGATGCAAGTAATCCTCGCTCCAATTCGAGAATCTGTCACCAATAGATTTTAGCGTCAAGTGGGCACTGCGAGTGCCTGTCTGTTGCAGCTTTCCACGACGCCGTTCGTACTCCGCACGCTTGTGGTTGAGGTAGTCTGCGTTGCCGAGGAACGCGCCAGTCGAGGTGACGGCAAGGTAGCCGTCGACGTTCAAGTCTACGCCGAGTACCGCTCCGTACTCGGATGTAGACGCCTCGTCTTCCTCGCGTTCCTTTTTCATCGACACGTGCAAGTAGTACGTGCCATCACGCTTGTGAAGAGTGGACTCACCACGTTCCCACTCATCATTCTCCCAGTATTCTTCGAACGGCGTTCCGCGAGTGTCCTCGGGGACGATGTATTCCGCGGTGACACGGTCTTCTGTAGTTGATAGCGTGCAGTGGTCGTCGTTGTACGTTATCGTGCGACCGTCGTAGAAGACCACGGTGCCGCGGAATTCTGGTTTACTGGCTTTCTTGCCGTCTTCGAGGATACGGTCTTTGCAGTTTTCGAGTGCGTTTGCTGCGAGGCTGCGTGCGGCTTGGACGTGGTTTGCAGTGAGGTCTGTCTTTTCACGTACGTCGGAGTACGTGGCGTCGTGGAGTTTGCTCTTGCTGTCGATTATCTGAGTAGGGTCGTCAGACCAGCCGTAGTCCGCGGCGTGTTGGGCGGCTTGACGGAATTGCTCGAACGTCTCATCGAGAACGCTGTGGGCGTCCTCGTCAACGTCGAGCTTGATTTCGAGGTTTCTGACGACCGCCACGATTCAAATATTGGGAGTGTATTATTTAAAGACTGTGTTTTTGCGTTGGGGAGTCAGCCGTGGCTGGATGCGTGGTTTGATTCAGGAGTGACGCGCTTCCTCCGCACGGCTAAAGCCGTGGGGTTCCGCGCTGCCTCTGTATGATGCCGCTCTTATAAAGAATGCCGCTCCTATGAGACAGCGGCCGCGCGGGGGAGTCCCTATCGCTCGCTGCCCGCGACAGTCCACAACGCCACGTCAGGAAACATGTCTGGCGGGCTAGCAGACACCGCTGACGGTATCGACCCCGAGGTAGCCGAGACAACAGTACAGCTACTGGTCGACGATGACGAGCGCCGCCGCCGGCTCGACGACGTGCTCGGCAAGCGGTATCGAATACTTGCCGACGAGGCGACGCCAGCAACCGAGGCCGACCTCCACGTGGTTGATAGTGCGGCGCTTGAGACTCTCCAAGACCAGCTTGCCCGGCTGACTCGTCGCGACCAGCCGGTGTTTCGGCCGGTGTTGTTGCTCTGTCAGTCGGGCTGTCGGTGCGATGTCGCAGAGGAGGCACTTCACGAAGACGAAACCGAGACTGACGAGCCCCCTGTCGTCGACGACGTTATCCGTCCATCGCTGGACGATGTGCTGCTCCGCCGACGCATTCGAACGCTTGTCGTCCGCCGTCGCCAATCCCGACGGCTTGAATCGAAGGTCTCGACGCTCCGACAGCGGGAGCGCCGGCTGCGGAGCTTCAAGCGCGCTGTCGAACGCTCCGGGCACTCGATTATGATAACGGACACCGAGGGTGTCATCCGGTATGTGAACCCGGCGTTCGAAGGGATAACCGGCTACAGCGAGGCGGAAGCAGTCGGTGAAAAACCATCGCTGCTGCAGTCCGGCGAGCACGACGAGACGTTCTATCGGTCGCTGTGGACGACCATCTCAGACGGCGATGTCTGGGAGAGCCAAGTGATAAACGAGCGCAAGGACGGCGAACAGTACGTGGTCGACCAGACTATCGCCCCCATCACAGACGGCGACCGGATAGAGGGCTACGTCTCGGTCAACTCCGATATCACAGACCGCGTCACCCGCGAGCGTGAGCTCCGGAGCCGCGAGCGTGAACTCGACCGGCTCAGGCAGATCCTCACCCGCGTGCTCCGGCACAATATCCGTAACGACGCGACGGTTTTCACCGGCTACGGCGAACTGATAGCCGAAAACGCCGACGAGCCGTACGCCTCGATGGCAGAAGGCATCGTCGAGACTGCCGAGTCACTTTCAAAAACGACTGAGAAGGCAAGGGAGCTGAGCCGGCTGGTCGAACGGGACCCGACGCCGACCGCTCACGACCTCTCGTCGTTGCTGCGGTCGACCGCAGAGGAAGTACAGACGGAGTTTCCGGAGGTCGATATCACCGTAGATGTCGACGACGACCTCAGTGTCCTCGGAACCGAGGAGCTTCCGCGGGTGTTCCACGCCCTGCTTGAGAACGCCGCAGCGCACAACGACGCCTCCGACCCGGAGGTCAGATTGCGGACTGTCGCCGGCGACCCCGTTCTCGTTGTGATTGAAGACAACGGACCGGGGATTCCAGAAACGGAGGTCAAATCGCTTGATAGTCGCGAAGAGACCCCACTACAGCACAGCGACGGGACGGGGCTGTGGCTGGCGGGGTGGATACTCGACCGCTCCGATGGCACGCTTCGGTTCGACGACCACGATGACGGGACCCGAATCGAAATCGAACTGCTGCGTCCCTGAGCTGTCAGCAAAAAGCTGGATTCACGGCCACAGTCCCCGCGCCTCGTGGGCGGCGGCGACCCGCTTTAGTGCGACGATATACGCTGCATCGCGCCAGCTTACGTCGTAGGTTTCGTGTGCGTCGGTAACCGCGTCCCATGCGTCGAGCATCTCGGTTTCGAGTTCCTCGTTGACGCGTTCCAGCGACCACGCCCGGCGGTTGATGTCCTGCAGCCACTCGAAGTAGGAGACGGTCACCCCGCCGGCGTTGGCGAGGATGTCGGGAATGACCCGTATACCACGCTCTTCGAGAATCGCGTCGCCGGTCGTCGTCGTCGGGCCGTTTGCTCCCTCGACGACGATGTCGGCGCTGATGTCGGTGGCGTTGTCAGCAGTGATGACGTTGCCGAGGGCGGCAGGAACGAGCACGTCGACATCGAGTTCGAGGAGCTCATCGTTCGAGATGACGGTGTCAGCGTACTCGGTGACGGCTTCCGGTTCCTCGTCGTGGGACGGAACAGACGCCGTATCGATACCGTCTGGCGCGTACATCGCGCCGTTGACGTCGCTGACGGCGACAATCGTCGCCCCCCACTCATCGAGCAGGCGGGCGGCGTTGGCCCCGACGCTGCCGTAGCCCTGTATCGCGATGGTTGTCTCCGAGAGTGGCCGGTCGTAGTACTCACAGACTGCGCGCGTGATGATGGCGACGCTCCGGCCGGGGGCCTCCTCGCGGCCCTTGCTGCCGCCGATGACTGGCGGCTTGCCGGTCACGACCCCCGGCGTCGTTTCGCCTTCCTGCATCGAGTAGGCGTCCATCAGCCACGCCATCGTCTGTGGGTCAGTTCCCATGTCGGGGGCTGGGATATCCTGCATCGGGCCGATTACCCCCCGGATTTCCTGTGCGAACCGCCGTGTGAGCCGCTCCTTTTCATCGTCGCTCAGCGACTTGGGGTCGACGGCGACGCCGCCTTTTGCGCCGCCGAACGGGAGGTCCATCACGGCACATTTCCAGGTCATCCACATCGCGAGTCCCACACACTCGTCGTGGGTTACCTCGGGGTGGTATCTGAGCCCGCCCTTGTATGGTCCTCGGACGCTGTCGTGCTGTGCTCGGTAGCCGGTGAAGGCCTCGACGGAGCCGTCGTCGCGCTCGATAGGAACCGTTACCTCCTGTACCCGGCGTGGATGATGAAGGCGTTCGACGACGTTCGGGTCGATATCGAGGTGGGCGGCCGCCCGGTCCAGCTGCAGCCGTGCCGTCTCAAGTGCCGTTTCCGTTTCGACTGCCTCGTCGTCTCCAGCAGCTCCCGGCATCGTTTATTCGATGGGGAGGAGTCGGTTCCGCATCTCGCCGCCGCAGCGTGGGCACCGGTCCGGTGTCTCAGCGGCGTTCACGACCGTGCCGCACTCGAAGCATTCGTACGGGCGTTCTTCGTCGAGATCGTATTCGGGGTCTCTCATGGTTGGTGGGCGCTCCGACGCTTGGAGCATACTCGGTAATATGGTTATAGGAATATAAGGGGATTGTGGTTGACCGCTCTGCGGTGGTCGACCGTACAGATTGGCTCCGATTGCGGGTCCAGCAATTGCGCTTTGCCCGGTCGCAGAGTCCCCGTCCCCTGTCGTGCGGGCGAGGGGTTATTGGAGTAGAGCCCCTAGTGCTGATATGACCGATGCGCCGGTGCTCATCTTTGACGGCGAGTGTCCCTACTGTTCGATGGCTGCGGTCGCGTTGCGCCGCATCGAGGGTATTCGGGCGGTGTCGTGGTACGATGAACCTGCCGGCCAGTTCCTCGATGCGCAGTTCGGCGAACGTCCCTTTGCGATGATACTTGCCGACCCCGCAGAAGATACTGTGTACGCCGGCCGCAGCGCCGCAGAGGAACTCGCCTCGCGGGCAGGAACGCCAGGCATCGTCGCCTCGCTGGTGCGGGACAACTACGACAGCATCGCGGGTGTCGTCGGAACGCTCTCCGGTCGTGAGGCCGACCCCGACGACTACCACGACACCTACGCCCTCGATGCTGAAGCGGCCGGCCATCTCCCGGCGCTCCGAGCGGCTGGAGACGACGCCGTCCCCGACGACCAGCCGGCCTGAGTCTGCGATAACCACCACTGCCGGCAGGACAGTTGCTCCCCTCGAACCGACCGCACCCCGGTGGTTTTATGCGCCGGACATGAGACAGGCAGACAACCGGAGGTTCCACCGATGGATGCACAGCCAAACGCGGGGAGAAATGTACCGATAGCCAGCGATCCCGGATGCAACAGGGGTGACAACCGATGACGAGCATCATCTGGATCGTCGCGATTGTGCTTGCTTCCTTCACGGTCGCGTACATCGGCTACGGACGGTATCTTTCACAGTTCGTCGACCTCGACGACGACCGGGAGACGCCGGCACATAAATACGAGGACGGACAGGAGTACGTTCCGGCAAAAAAGCCTGTCCTCCTTGGCCATCACTACTCGAGCATCGCCGGCGGCGCACCGATTGTCGGCCCCATCACCGCAGCCTTCATCTGGGGCTGGGTGCCTGCGGTGCTGTGGGTCGCCATCGGAAACCCGCTTATTGGCGCTGTTCACGACTTTACGTCGCTGACCAGCAGTATTCGCCACGAAGGAAAGTCAATCGGATACATCATCGGCGAATACGTCGGCGAGCGCGGCAAAAATATGCTGCTGTGGTTTGCATTTCTACTGATCATCCTCGTTGCTGGCGTGTTCGCGCTGGTCATCGGAGTCGTTTTTGATGCGTATCCGGCGGTCGCAACAGCCGGGGTACTCTACATCGGCTTGGCGCTGCTTTTCGGCGTGTGGCTCTATCAGCTCAATCTCTCGTTTATCGGCGGCACCGTCATCTTTGTCGCCGGTGTCTTCGCGACGGTCTGGGTCGGCATCCAGTACCCGATCGCCTTCTTCGGCGAGCATCCGGACGGCGTCTTCGTCCTCTCGGAGACGGCACCCGTCTTTATCCCTGAACTGCTCGGTAGCGCAAACATCGCCGCGTGGGTTATCACGCTGTTGCTGTACGGCGGCGCGGCGAGCATCCTGCCGGTGTGGGTGCTCCTGCAGCCGCGGGATTACCTCTCGTCGTATCTCCTGTACACTGGCGTCGGGGGCGGCCTCCTCGCCATCATCGTCGGCGTCTTCCTGACTGGGCCGAGCGCGGCCGCTGTTGATGCAGGCGCATCCTTCGACATCCAACTCGAAGCGTGGTACGGCTTCTTCGGTGGCGAGAGCCCGTTCGCTGGTGCCTTGCCGCTCATGCCGCTTTTCCCGCTGCTCTTTTTGACGATTGCGTGTGGGACCATCAGCGGGTTCCACTCGCTCGTCTCGTCGGGCACGACGGCGAAACAGCTGAACCGTGAAACCGACGCCCGGCTCATCGGATACGGCGGCATGCTCGGCGAGGGGCTGTTGGCATCTGTCGCGCTGGTCACGGTTGCGGTCGTCGCCGTTCCGGAGACACCTGATGGCGGTATCGCGCTTGCGCTGCCGAACTTCGCTCAAGGCGGCGGGGCTATCCTCACCGCGTTGGGCATCCCGTTCGCACTCGGTGAGGTGTTCATGGCGCTCGTGCTCTCGGCGTTCCTGCTGACGAGCATGGACACTGCGGTTCGACTGGGGCGATACATGGCCGAGGAGGCCATCGGCACGCCTGAAACGTCCGTCCAAGAGTACGGCGCAAACCAGTATGTCAACACCGGCGTCATCGTCGTCGCAGCGTTCCTCCTCGTCGCCAGTGGACGCTGGGCGGACCTCTGGACGCTGTTCGGCGGCGCGAACCAGCTCCTTGCCGCGATGGCGCTGCTCACCGTCACCATCTGGCTGGCAAACTGGGACGAGACGAAGCAGCTGGTCTCGACCGGCGTGCCGCTGCTCATTATGGCCGTCATCACAATTGCCGGGCTGCTTTGGGTCTCGATGTATCAGGTCCTTGGCGGCCGGCTCCTCGGCATCACCGCCGAGGCTGAAACGTCAGCCCTCGGCATCGGCTCCGCCATTGCCCAGATACTCATCGCCTTGACGCTTGTGGTGCTTGCGCTGTCGCTCCTGCGGATGGGGTACGGTAACCTGCGCGAGATGGGCCGTATCGGCGACGCACCAGCGGCCACGGACGGCGGCGACGGAAGCCGAGACGACGACTGAGACAGCTCTCACTCGCTTTTCCCGTCTTTGCTGAGATTGGCCCCGCGTTTTCGTGTTGCTTCTGTGGACGGTAGGCCCCTCAGCGTTGGTGCCCGAACCCCGGCCAGCAGCCCGCGAAAAGCTAAACCCGCCAGCCGTCGCACGTGGTGTATGCAGGAAGCCGCACGGAACGCCTTCGGAGTGCTTCCGACTTGGGCGCAGGTTCTGACGCTTCTGGTCACGGCACTCGTAGGAGCGAAGCTCATTGAGGTGGTCGGCTACTACGCGCTCCATCAGGCAGATAGATTGGCGAAGGGCGAGTACGACAGCCTGATTATCGAAGAAACCCACGCTGCGCTGTACATCTCAATCTTCCTTGGTGGCATCTATCTGAGCGCACAGTTCGTTCCTCAAGTAAACTACCCCGCCCTACGTCGCTCACCCCGAAGGGATTCGCTCGTTGAGGAGGGGGCTTTATCCAGTTTGGTCAAGCCCGTGTCCCCGTGCAAGGCGAGGCGCGACCTTCATTGCAGGCAAGTCAGCATGAGCGAACAGCGTAGACACTTGGTTGAGTGTCCCGCTTTGGACTGATTCGCTCACTCATTGCCACTCCCGCTTTAATTATCGGTGACACAAGCGCAGTGTCCCGATATCTGGGGCCAGTTTACTCGTGGCCCACCTCTCCGAGACGTGTGCTCTGAGAGGCCTGCAATCATACGTTGGTACTGTTGGATTATGTACTTGTTGTCGGCTTCCTCCCCACCCTACTCGTTTGTGCTTCCGATTGGGCATCGGAAGCCCTGCACTCCTTGAGGGTGGGGAGGAAGCCGACAGTACTCTGTACAACCCAACCCAACCCACATAGCCAGCTCTGACACCCCAAGCGTAGCCTTTACGATATAGTAAGCCGACATGTTGTATATGGTGGAATCGAACCGGACTGTGGTGATTCCCCTCTGGGTTCCAGAAGAATCACGCTCCGACTTCCACCAGACAATTCTTCCGTATGCCTACTGCCAGCAGGAAGCAGTTAACCACTGCTGGCCAGATACACCGAAACAGCCAGACGACCTACAAACCAGCAAGCGGGATGTTGAAGACGCACTCTACGACCGACTTCGGGAGGACACCAACGAACAACTCCACTCGAATCTCGTCCAGAAAGCCATCAAAGACGCAACCAGTGCGATTTCCTCGTGCAAGACCAGTTGGGAGAACGGCGACCGTATCAGCAAACCTGATTTTTACGACCGTGACCGCGCTGGCTATACGATGACATACGACAAACGAGCCGCCACCTACGGTCGGTACGAGGCGACGCTCTCGACGCTCAACGGCACTGTGACTTGCCGATACGAACTGCCAGCGGAACTCGAGGGAACGCCGTACGGCGAGTATGTACTGGACAAGCGGTGGTCGTTTTCCACCAGCAAACTCGTCTTTGATGGTGACCGGTTTTGGCTCCATGCGGTGATGCAACGCCAGTTCAGAGATGACCCAGTGTATACACCCCAGACGGACGAATCAGGTTCAGACACGCACGAGGACACGCATCGTGTTCTTGGCGTGGACTTGAACGTCGATGGGGCAACTGCGGTGACTTCAACCGGCCAATTCTACGGGAACGCGGACGCACTCAACGCCTACCGTTCTGAGCAAGAGCAATTACGCGGCGAACTTCAGCAGACAGGGACACGAAGTGCTCACCTCCGATTTCAACAGCGGCGTGGCGTCGAGTGGCGATACTACGACCAGTACGCCCACCACGTCGCCAATTCCATCAAACAGGAGGCACTCCGCGTTCGTGCCACCCACGTCGCCTTCGAGAACTTGACGCGGATTCGCAAACGCATCTCGAATCTGCCCAAGTTCCAGCAATGGCTGTTCAAGAAAGTTCGCAAGTACACCGAGTACAAGCTGGAACGGTCTGGTGTGACTGTGGATACGACCAAACCAGCCCACACGAGTCAGGCGTGTAGCCGCACAGATTGTGACTGTGTGGACGAAGACAATCGTGACGGCAAACACTTCGAATGTCTGGAGTGTGGCTACACGGTTAATTCGGATTATAATGCGGCCAAGAACATCGGATTCCGGTATCTCTGTGAGGAACTATCCAGCCCGGCGAGCCGCACGTGTTCGTCCGGGCAGGCCACGAGTCAACTGGCCTTGGTGTCGGGGACACTCTCACCAACCGGCGATTTTGCCGAGCATGAGTGGGTGTCCACCGACAAGCCCCACCCTCAACAAGCGAGCGAGTCGTCAGACTCCGAGCGCAGTAGGGTGGGGTAGTTGACGCGGGACAACACGGAGGTTACCGTACCGAACGCACAGATGAACTCGACACAAGTCATCAACGAGTCCGCGCCGGTCCGTCGGCGTCGCATCCGCCTGAACATCGGTGTCGCCTACGATTCGGACCTTGCGACCGCCGAGGAAGCCATCGTTGATGCAGCATACGAAGAAGATGTCGTGCTCGATACGCCGGTCCCGAAGGTTCGGTTTCTGGAGTTCGACGACTCCGCAATCGTCGCACAGCTTCAGTGCCACATCGCACGCCCTAGCCAACGCGATGAAGCACGGCACGGACTCGTTCAACGTATCGACAAGCGCTTTGACGACGAGGATGTCAAGATTCCCTTCCCGCAACGCGAGGTCACGTTCTTCGAGTCGGGCAACGAAATCTCGATTGCAGAAGACGACAGCGACGGCCGGACGCAGGCGTTCGACCAACCGGCCCGTGACAGCCGCGAGTTCTCGAACTGACGCCCTACTCTACTGGCCGCGTATCGAGTTCGGCCGCGACCGCGGTGAGGGTGTCGCCGGTTATCTCCTCGGCTCTGGACTGTATCTCGGCGACGACCGGCGGCTCAAGCTCCGAACGAATCGTTTCGAGCCGCTCGCGCTCCCGGCTAACGCGGTTCCGCAGGAACGCCGCACCGGTTCCAGTCTCGTCGGGGTCGGGGTCCGGCGTGAGTTTGTTCACGACCAGCCCGTCGACGGTGAGGTCGGCCTCCTGAAGCGACTCCAGCGCCCGACGTGTCTCGTGTATCGATAGCTCGTCGGGGTTGAGAACGAAGGTGAAGGCCGCCTCGTTTCTGAGCACCTCGCCTGCGAACTCGAAGTTCCGTTTTCGTTCCTGTAGCCGGTCGATGATGGGGTCTCCCTCCAGCATCCGTCGGGCCTGTTGGTCGCCGATGGCCGCCCGCTCGAAGTTCTTGATGCTCTTTTCCCGCTTGTGTCGCAGGCGCTCGACCCATTGTTCGAGGTACTCCGGAAGCGCAAGCAGCCGGAGCGTGCCGCCGGTCGGCGACGTGTCGAAGACGACACGGTCGTAGTCGTCGGCGTTCTGCATCACGTCGACAAAGCAGTCGAAAAGCGCCGCCTCGTAGGCCCCCGGCGTTTGATGTGCCATCTCAAGCTGCATCGACACTTCATTGACCATCGCGGGGCTGAGCTGCTGGCCGAGCTGCTGTCGAAGCTCCTGCAGGTGGTCGTCGACCTCCGCTTGGGGGTCGATTTCCATCGCGTGGAGTCGGTCGTGTGCCGACACCGGCTGCGGCACGTCGCCGAACTGCTGGTCGAACACGTCGGAGGTGCTGTGGGCCGGGTCGGTTGAGACGACGAGCGTCTCCAGTCCGTCCCGCGCACAGGCGACCCCGTGTGCGGCGGCGACGGTCGTCTTCCCGACGCCGCCTTTGCCGCCGAAGAACCGAAACGAGACCATCAGAAGTGGTACTGCTGTCCTTTTCGTTCGATGAGTGAGTCCCGGTCCCACATCCGGCGCTGCCAGGCCTCGAAATCGTCGGTCAGGTACGGCAAGAGCTCGGCGGTGTAGTACGACACCGGGCTCGGAATCCCGAACGCGTCGGGAAAGCAGGCGAGCATGAACTCGTCTTCGAGGTCCTCGGCCGCTTTTTCAATGTTCTCATAGGCAGGGTGACGTATCATTCCGTGATACAGCCCCCGTGCCCAGAGTTTCAGCTCGGCGAGGAGGCTATCGATTCGCGCTGGCAGGTCCATGCCGGGACGTACGCGGTTTGTCACTAAAGCATGTCGCCGCGGCGACCCGGGCGTACTTACCGATAGCCACCGACCGATATGGTATGGGCAGTGGAATACCCGTTACAGTACTGAGCGGGGGACTGGGCGCGGGAAAGACCACGACGCTGAACCGGCTGCTGCACGAAAGCGGCGACCGGTCTATCGCCGTGTTGGTAAACGATATGGGCGATATCAACGTCGACGCCGAACTCCTCGCGTCGGGAACCGACCTCGCGGCCGACGGCAGGGTCGCAGAGCTATCGAACGGCTGTATCTGTTGTGAGCTACAGACTGATTTGGAGACGGAGGTCGCCCGGCTGGCAAGCGAACAGACGTTCGACTATCTGGTTGTCGAATCCTCCGGCATCAGCGAACCCGAGCCGGTTGCCCGGCTCTTCACGACGGCCTCGCGGGCGGCTGCGGCCTACGACCTCGATACGATGGTGACGGTTGTCGACGCGAGCCAGTTCGTCGAGGCCTTCGGTGACAGTCCCCGATTGGAGCGGACAGCCGCCCCCGGCGACGAGGAACGGCCACTCTCCGATTTACTCGTCGAACAGCTCGAATTCGCCGATGTCGTCCTCCTCAACAAGCGGGACTTGGTCGACGAGTCGGCACTCGACCGCGCCGAGACGCTCATCACAGCGCTCGCCCCTCGTGTCGAAATCATCCGGACCGAACACGGATGCGTCGACCCGGACGACATCCTCGGTACGGGGCGGTTCGACCCCGTCGAAACCGGCTCCGGGGCCGGCTGGCGGCAGGCCATCGACCACGGAGACGAGAGCCACGCACATGGCGGCCACACGCACGACCACGACCACGACCACGACCACATCCACCCGGAATCGGAGTACGGCATCACGTCCTTCACGTATCGCCGCCGCCGCCCGTTCGACCCGGACGAACTCCTCGAACAGCTTCGGACGCTTCCGTCATCGGTCGTCCGGGCGAAGGGGCCGTTCTGGGCGGCCGGACGCGACGAGACGGCATTTCTCCTGAGTCTAGCGGGGCCGACCGTTCAAATCGAGGTGCTCGGTCCGTGGCTTGCCGGGCTCCCCGATATCGAACGTGAGATGTACCGGAACAGCCGCCCCGACGTTTCGTGGCACGACGAACACGGGGACCGCCGGACAGAACTCGTCTTTATCGGCCGGGATATCGACGCTGATGCCCTCACCTCGCAGCTTGATGCGTGCCTCGTCGCCGATACAGCACAGGATGGAACCGACAGACAGAGAGTGCTGCCGGCAGATGACGACACACTCGTCGTCGACGACACGCACACGAGTGGTAGAGCCGGCCGATAGCAGTAGCTGGCAATACCGTCTCTTTATTCAGTTTAGCACAGAAAACGCCGGCAAAAAGGATTTGTGTTTGTGCATGTGTATACAAACTACTTGATGGAGTATCTGTGGAGAGCTATTAATAGCTGAGAAATTTTGCGTAAATAAATCGTGCACCCAACCACCGATAAACGATATCCAGCGACGGGCGACAGCGGGCGCTTTATTACTCAGTTCGACTAGCTTCGAAGCATGTCACAGGGCGAGTCGAACGACGCCGAGAAAGACTCCGGGTCTCTCAAAGAGGGGCTCTCCGAATCCGCCGGGGACCCGCGGGTCCACTTGGTGATGAACCTGCTACTGTCGGCGATGTTCGTCTACACCCTGCTGTGGGGGCTGGACTTCCTTGGGACGCTCGAGTTCACTCGCCTCAGATTCGCCTTCGGGACCGTCGTTATGATGGGGCTGACGCGGACGCTCATTTGAGCCGCGGGCGTCCTCACCACCGGCCTTCGGCTCAATCGTCGGGCCGTATCGTCAGCACGGGAACCGGGCTCTTCCGGACCACCTTCTCAGCAACGCTGCCCATCACCAGCCGCTCGGCGCCCGACCGCCCGTGGGTCCCCATCACGACCGCGTCCATACCCTCCGTGTCAACGTAGTCGAGTATCTCCTCGCTCGGCTTCCCGTACTCGATGGTGTCGACGACATCGACACCGTGGTCGGCACAGAGCTCCGTAACGCGTTCGAGCGCCTGCTTTGCTTCGCTTTTCTGTTCGTCGAGTATCTCACCGTGCTCGGCAGATGCCGGCTCGGGGCCGGCGGTAAACTTCCCGAGCGGCATGGGCTCGACGGCGTACAGAGCATGTACCGTTGCGCCGTGTTCTGCCGCCAACTCGGCACCCGTCTCGACGGCCCCCTCCGCGGGCTTGCTCCCGTCTGTCGGCATTAGCACCGTTTCGAACATACAGGTGCCTGTTCGAAGGTATCAGGTATATAGTTCATCGACAGCGGTGGACGGTAACACCAGCCGCTACGAGTGGCTGGCCGCTCGGCGGCGCTGGTCCACCGTAGAAGCACCCACCAACTGGCATCAAGAGCCGCAGCGCACCCGCCGGCTATCGGGAGTACGTCAGCCGCAGCACGACGCGGTTGAGGCGAGCTGTGACCTTCCTGATGAAGACCTCGTGTCGGAGCACCGAGCGTGCTTCCGACTCCGCAATCTCGATTCGTTCGCCTTCAAAAGGGTTTGTGGCGCTCCGTTCGCCCTCCTCCTCGACGGTGTCGACGACGGACGACACGCCACAGCGGCCACACGCCTCGGTTTCCTTGGTCCCCATTACCAATGAGTTGGCCCTGCCGGCTGTTAAGCGTTCTGTCGCCCCTGCTCGGAAGGATTTACCCCGCCCCCGGCGAAACACCCACAACAGTCATGAGCCAGACCGAGACGGAAGCGGGGGCGGAGGCTCCAGCGGGGGACGATATCCCTGTCTGGGACGACGAGTACATAGAGGCGGTCAGCAAGCGTCTCTGTCACCACTACGACCTCGAAAAGAACCGCCGAGTCGAGGGAACAACGTTCTCGCTCTACGGGGAGATGGTTCTCGAAAACACGAAACACTTCCTCCATCCGGCGATAACCATCGCCCGACACGAATCCCGCGAGCACCTGTTCGTACAGCGGGTCGCAGAGCTCACTGAAGCCGACCTCGACCGCCTTGTAGCGACTGGCCATGCGCTCGCCGACGAGTGGATAGACGCCGACGGCGAACATTACAGCACGGAGTTTACGTTCGTCACGGTCGTTCCATCTCTCTCCGAGGACGTTCGCTCAGCGGTCCAGTCGCTCGACGAGCGGACGCTGCTGAAATACGGCTATCACGGCCACTACGAGGTGAATCTCATCGTCGTCGCGCCGGACGCCGGCGAGCTCGTGGCGAACGAGGGCGTCGATGTCGCCGAAGCCTTTGCGACGTGGGACGAAATCGAACGGACGGAACCGGGGCTGCTCCAGTTGGTCGCGCGCCGCCTCCAGCTGTGACCGTTCTGTGTCCCGCCTGGACCTCTGGCTCGGTTTCCCGCCGCCGAAGCCGCGGGCTTTAGTGACTGCTCCTCCGCGTTTGGCGTATGTCCGAGTTCGGCGCTCTCTCGCTTATCCCACCGCTTTTCGCAATCGCTCTGGCGCTTGTCACCCGAAAGGCCGTGCTGTCGCTGTTTTTGGGTATCTGGTCGGGCGGCATCATCTACGTCGGCGGGCCGAATCCTCGCGCCGACCCGACTGGATGGGTGCACGCGGTCGTCGCGGATGGGTTCGGTCTCTTTACCACGTTTGACTGGATTGTCATGGCGATTATCGCCGACGATGGGTTCCACGCACAGATTTTGCTCTTCTTGCTCCTGATTGGCTCCGGCGTGGCGATGGTCTGGACTCTCGGCGGTGCGTACGCCGTCCGGGACTGGGCGCTCCGGCGTCTCGATACGCCCCGGAAGGGTATGCTTGCCACGTGGGTGCTTGGACTGTTGCTGTTCTTCGACGACTACGCCAACACCGCCATCGTCGGGAGCACGATGAAAGATGTCTCTGACCAGTTGCAGGTCTCCCGCGAGAAGCTCTCGTACGTGGTTGACTCCACGGCAGCTCCGGTATCGACAGTCCTGTTGTCGTCGTGGGTGGCGTTCCAGATCGGGCTCATCGATGACGCCTACGGGAGACTGGGACTCACGGGCGAGGACGCCCCCTCGGCGTTCGAGGTGTTCCTCAGTTCGATTCCGTTCAACATGTACGCCATCCTCGCCATTGCAATGGTCGGCATCATCGTGGTGACGGGGCGTGACTACGGGGAGATGCTCACCGCCGAGCGTCGGGCGTGGCGGACCGGCAAAGTCTATCGCGACGGCGCTCGGCCCATGCAAGACGCCGAAGCGGGGCTGGGAGAGCCAGCGGCGGACACCCACCGCCTCAGTAGCTTCTTCGTACCCGTTGTTGTGCTTATCGTCGTGACACTCGGGGCGGCGCTGTACACCGGTTATCTCGCGGCCGGCGCTGACCTGACCGGGATGGTCATCGAAGGCGATTACACCGCAGCGCTCATCTACGGCTCGTTTGCGATGGTTGCTTCCGGCTTCCTGCTCGGCAAGTTCCACGGCATCCTCGATGTCGGCGCGTCGACAGACACTACCATCAACGGGTTCGGCATCATGCTTACCGCTGTCACCATCCTCGTGCTCGCGTGGGGCATCGGCACCGCCGTGGGCACCCTCGGGACTGGCGAGTACGTGAGCGGCTTCGCCGAGGCGGTGCTCAATCCGGCCGTGCTGCCGGCGGTCGTGTTCGCGATTGCGGCCGTCATCGCGTTCGCGACAGGGACCTCGTGGGGTGCAATGACGATTCTGACGCCCATTGTCATCCCCGTTGCGTGGGAGTTGACCGGCTCCCACGAGATGACCGCGGCGGTCGTCGGGATGGTCTTTTCCGGAACGGTGCTTGGCGACCACACGTCACCGATTTCGGATACCTCCGTGCTGTCCTCGACCTTTACCGGCGCTGACCTCATCGACCACGTCCGTACCCAGTTGTACTACGCTCTGACGGTTGGCGTCGTCGTCGTCGCGCTCATTCTCGTCTGGGGTCTCACCGGCATCTCGCCGCTGCTGCTGTTGCCCGTCGGCGTGTTGGCTCTCGTGGGACTGGTCTACGCGCTCTCCGAGTTTGACGCCCGCCGAAGAGGCGTTTCACCAGTCGCGGTGCGTGAAGCGAGCGAGGTGAACCAGCCCGTCAAGCCGCCTATCGGCGGCCAGACGGCGGACGATGAGAAGCAAACGGCCGACGACTAGATCGGGGCTACTCATACAGAGGGGGCGCGGAACCCCACGGCTTTAGCCGTGGGAGGAAGCGCGTCACTTGTGAATCTAACTACGCGCTACAGCACGACTGGGTTTCAAATCCCTCTTTTCAAGTAATACTCAGACAAATCAAATGCTAGTGCCAGCGAGCCACAAGTGTTCGCAGGTACGGGCGGTCGTCAGCCCGCTCCGAACTCGGGGCCGACGAAGCGAGCGTGCTACCCTGTCCACACTGGACACGGGTTCTCCGCACCCCACACAGGGTTCGAGTGGAGGTTACCGAGAATTAAATCGGCGTGCCCCATCGCCTCGCCCTCGCAAGAGCGCGAGAGTGCCTCTCCATAGGTCAGTACCCACGGTCGTTTGAAGCGGACGTGGAGTACCCGAGTGTGGAATAGAGTAATTCCACACGGGGAACCGACGGGTTGCAGTCAGCCTACGACGATACGGTCGCTCGGGCCGAAACCCCACTACGGGTGGAAGCCCACGACTTCACTCGTGGGTAGCTGACGCGGCTGTATTACCGTCTGGGACTGCCGCAGGGTAGTGGTACCACCTCAGCTTGAGCCAACGCTACCGAACGTACTCGGCAAAATGGTAGCCAGCGGCCCACGACGAATGGTTCAAAACCGGAGGTGTGAGGTCGACCCCGGCTCGTCGTCATCATCGTCGTCGCTCGGCCCGGCATGGATGTAGCTGACGTTGTCGTCGGTGAGATACACCTGTCCGTCCTCAGCGGCGACATCGACAGACGGCAGCGTTGAGCCGGCCGCCGGACCGTTGTCACAGCCGCCCGAGCAGCTGTCGAAGGCGGAGCCGTGCTTCGGACAGACGACGCTCCCGTCTCGCACAACCGCGCCGACATCCTCGCGGTATAGCCGCTGGTCTTCGTGCGTACAACGGTTTTCCCATGCCTCGACATCCGAGTCGGCGCTGTCGTCCTCGCAGGGAACGACGATGATTTCACGTTCCTCGCCTCCACCGACCCGGCCAGTAAAGAGCCACACACCCTCCTCGCGGACCGTCTCGATGTCCGTCAGTCGGTACCGTACCATCGCGCCGTCATACGCTCGCGGCCGGCTTTGGACTGTCGATGCCGGAGGCTGCCACTCCCAGCGCAACTGTCGTGGGGGACAGCGAACGCGTTCGGACAGCGCGGCGACCGCAGTTCGCCCGACGGCCGCGTACCTTCTTGTCGCTGCCGACCGTAGCCGGCGGTGTGCTTCGCACCGTCCGTGACGCCGGGCCGACCGTCCTCGTGCCGCTCGCGTGGCTTGTCGTCGCAGCCGCCCATCGCGGGCTGGTTAGCGACCACGCACTCCTCGTGGCCCACGTCGTGATGGCCGCGTTCATCGCCGGCTTTGCCGTCACCGGCTGGTCGGAGATGGACGACGGCGCACTCCGGGCGTGGCGCGCCGTATTGGTCGTCGGCCTCGGAGTGACGCTTTCCGGAATCGCCGGCTTCCTGCTCCCGTCGGAGCCGTTGCGTGCCGTTAGCATCGTCGGCTGGATGCTGCTTCCCGCCGCCGGACTGCTGTATACTGGTTACTTGTTCACCGCCGCACGGACGGTCTATTTCGGTGCCGGCTGGCTCTCGGTGGCTGGCGCGGTCGTCTACACCATCTCGCTCTGTGGCGACGGCCCGCTCGTTCTTGTCGGCATCGCGCTCGTGGGGGCTGGCCAGACTGTCGGCATCGTTGACGCTGCGATGCGGGACGACCGCGAGCAATGAGCGCCCCGAATCAGCCGATAACGACCCGGAACGACTCCGTCGTCGTTGCATACAGTTCCATTTCAGTGCCTTTCTCGGAGTAGGTCGTTCCAACAGGCGCGACGAGGCCGGCTTTCTGCAGTTGGTCGAGATGATACGAGACAGTCTGGATTGAGGTCTCGGTCTCCTCGGCAATCGCGGAGGCAGCAGCCGGTGCGGGCTGCAGCGACCGGACAATCTGTCGGGCTGTCGATGATGACAGCGCCTCGATGACCGCGCCGTCCTCCAGCGTCACCGACTCGACGGCTGGCTCATCCGGGCGGTCAAGCCGAGGCGATGCGAGTTCGTCAACGCCCATGGCTCACCCGTCGGACGAGATAGACGACTGCTGCGACCCAGAGAACGGCCATATATCCGTAAACGGCGTCGCCTGCGGGGCTAATCGACCCGGCGACGGCGGCAACCGGGTATGTCGCAATGCCGCTGGCAACCGGCGCGCCGAGATACAGCCGTGGGTCCGGCATCCAGCCATGCTCCGCCCCGCGAACCGCCTCGATATCCTTGTACAGCAATGCGAACGTGACAAACGACAGCACGAAGACGACGGCAAGTAACGCGAAAACGCCCCAGAACAGCGGGTCGGCGTCAGGGCCGTCAGCAAAGGCTTCCCACGCCAGCGTGGCGAAAAGCGGCGGCGTAGCGACCGCATACACCGAAAGCAGTGTCCACCACGGGATGTTGTCACCGCCGACCGCCTCCCGTCGGTCGAAAAACGACGGCGCGATTGGGTATGTCCATGCGTGTCCGAAGATGGCCTTGCCGCTGGCCACGAGGACGAACCCTATGTTGAGAAGGATGCCGATACCGATTCCGAAGGTCCCGACAAAGACAGCGAGCAACAGGACGAACACGACCGGGTCCGGCAGGAGGGCGTCGGCGGCGAACGTGACCCCGAGCATACCGAAGACGCCAACGATGGCAGCTAGGTAGAACAGTTGCCAGTTCGCCGCGTTCCGGGCGTTCTCGCGGGTGAAATCGTGGTCGGCGGCTGCATACACGACGAGCGGACCGATAAAAAACGTCAGGAGGCCAAGCAAGTGGACGAAGATGCCCGAGAGCGTTCGCTCGGCGAGGATATCCGGTCCGGGAGGCGTCTGCTCAGCCGGGTCGGTCGGAGGGGTCGGCTGCGAACCGCCTGCACTGTTCGGCTGCGGGTCGGTCGGGGAATCGTGGGTGTTCGACATTGGTAGGGTCGGTGGTGGTCAGTGTGGCTGTGACGCCGTTTCATTTCGAGACGAACTGCTCTGGCGTCGGGAGCAAGCTCCTCGCGCCGTCGGTTCTGACTTTTCGGGCGATGCGCTCGGCGAGCAGCAAGAAAAGACAGAGAACAAAGAGGTTCCCTGCGGCAGCCCAAAAGCCGTTGTCGCTCTGGACTGCGGGGTCGACCATTGCGACGGCGGCGACGACGCCGACGACAAACAGCACGAGGCTCAACTGGAACCCGGCGAGGACGAGCGTCCGGATACCAGCCGGGTTGCGAAGCCGGACGAAGTCGGCCAGCGAAAGCGTCTCAAGCGGTGTCGAGTGTGACAGCGCCTCCGCGCCTTCGGGGGAGAGCGGCCATTCCGATTCGGGATGGTTAATATAGTATAGGGTAATCGACTCAGGATAGGTTTCGGCGGCGACCACGTCGATTTCGTGGAGCTCGTCGAGCCGGTTGCGGACCGTCTCCTTGCTCACCTCCGGCTGGACGCGAGCACGGATTTGCTCCGCCGAAAAGAACGGCCGCTCGGCTTCGAGCATCGTCTCGACGACGTGCCGCTGTGTTAACTTCTTGTTGAGGTCGAACTCGGTTCGGTCTTCTATCCACGCTGGGAGGGCCATTGCTCGGTATCTCGCCGTTTGTCGACCGGGAGAATAAACCCCCACCCGGATTTTGCGGGCGCCAAACGGACTGTACCGTCTGTGAAACGGCCGAAATGCCGCCGGAGCTGTATTTGCGGCCGAATCTCTCTCAGTATCCTAATGCCGCCCCATCGCCCCGGGGGTCAGCACCGCCTTCGAGCCAGCCGGTCTCGCCGTCGATCCAAATCGCCTGTGCGTGGCCCATGCGCTCGCTCCAATCTGCGGCTTTCCTCGCCGGCTGTCCACGCCGTCGCAGCTCCCGGACGACACCGTCCGAGACCCGACCCTCAAGTGATAGTTCGTGGGACTCAGCTCCCCACGTCCGACCCAGCAGCCACCGCGGAGCCTCGATTGCCTGCTGGACATCGTAGCCGAAATCGACGAGCCGCGTCACGAGCGCGGCGTGGGTCTGTGGCTGTCCCTCACCGCCCATCGTCCCGTAGACGGCGCGGGCCTCGCCGTCTTCGCACAACAGCCCCGGAATCAGCGTATGGAACGGCCGCTTCCCGGGTTCGAGTCGGTTGGGATGGCCGTCTGCCAGCGAGAACGACGCGCCGCGGTTCTGCATGAGAACCCCCGTGTCGCCGCCAACGACGGCGCTACCGAAGTCGTGGTATATCGACTGTATCGCCGAGACGGCCAGCCCGTCTTCGTCGACGACGGAGAATGCGACGGTGTCACCGCTGGCGTCGACCTGTCGGCTATCGCCGTCGAAGTCGATTCCCGGCTCGACATCGGCTGCCGGCTGGGCGTGCCCAGCGTCGATGTACTGGCGGCGGTCGTCAGCGTACGCCGCCGATGCCAGCGTCTCCGTTGGAATGTCGACGAAATCGGGGTCGGTAAGCCACGCATCGCGGTCCGCGAAAGCGACCTTCACCGCCTCGGCAAGGTGGTGGTAGTAGTCGGCGGTCCCGTCTCCCCACGCGGCGACATCGAACCCGTCGAGCAGATTCAATAGCTCGATGGCCGCGAGCCCCTGCGTGTTCGGCGGGAACTCGTAGGCCGTGTAGCCACGGTAGGTTGTCGAGAGCGGCTCGACCCACTCGGCGGTGAACGCGGCGAAGTCGTCGGTCGAAAGCGGCGACCCGCGGTCGCCGATATCGGCGACGATGCGCTCTGCGATGTCGCCCTCGTAGAACGCCCGCGCGCCGGCCTCGGCGATGCGTTCGAGCGAGTCCGCGAGCGCTGGCTGGGCGAACAGCTCGCCCTCCCGTCGCGGCTGACCGTTGTCCAGAAAGACATCGCCAGACGAGGGATGGGCCGTCAACTCCGGTACGTCTTCGACGAGCCAGTCGGCCAGCGACCGCGAAACGGCGGTGCCCTCGCGGGCGTGTCGTATCGCGTCATCGAAGAGGGCTGCCCACGGGAGTCGGCCGTATTCCTCGTGGGCTCGCCGCCAGCCGTCAACGGCTCCGGGGACCGTCAGTGCTGCCAGCGGCCCACGCTCCGGAATATCGTCCAGCCCCCGTTCTCGGTAGTGCTCCCGCGTCGCGCCAGCGGCGGCCGGGCCGCTGGCATTGAGGCCCCGAACGTCGCCATCGGGCTGTTTGACGAGCCAGAAGCCGTCGCCGCCGACCCCGGCCATGTGTGGATAGACGACACACAGCGTCGCGTTGGCAGCGATGGCGGCGTCAACCGCGCTGCCGCCCGCACGAAGCACGTCCAACCCAGCCGAGCTCGCGGCGGCGTGTGGCGTCGTAACCATCCCGCGCGGCGCTCGCGTCGGCGGCCGTCCCGTTGTCGGTCCGTCAGGGCATGTCATAAGTTCACAACTCGGGGTAATTAATATAAAACGTGCCGTTCTACACCTGCCGAGCGGCTTGGGCTCGACCATCCGAAACACCCTCAATGATTATGCGGTTGGAAGGCGGCTAGTTGGCTATGGCTCAGACCGTTCTCTGCGTCGATACACCCGACCGTGTCTCGACCGTTACCGATGCCGTTGCTGCTGGCGACGACCTCAACGCGGTTTCGGCGACATCTGTTTCGGATGCCACGGAAGTACTCATCGACGACCCCGTTGTCTGTGTGGTTACTGCCTACGACCTCTCTGATGGGACGGGACTCGACATCGTCGGTGCAATCAGAGAACATGCACCACAGACTCCATGCGTGCTCTTTACCGACGCTTCTCCCGGAGAAATCGATACTGCGGCCTTCGAAGAGACGATTGTCGAGTATCTCAACCGTGACCTTCCGGATGCCGACGAGCGTCTTTCCTTCGTCGTTGACGATGTTATTTCCCACAGCGCACAGGTTGGGTTCCTCGCCCCCAAAAACGAGGGCGAACGACTTGAGACACTCGCAGCGTACGATGTCGACGCCTTACCCATCGAAGATAGCTTCGACCGTCTGACGGACCTCATCGCCGACCGCTTCGACGTCGCTGTCTCGTTCATCGGGCTCATCGAGCGCGAAGAGGAGAACTTCCTTGCGTGTACCGGTGCCGACTGGGATTCGCTGACCCGCGAGGATACAATCTGTACCCATAGCATGCTGCAGGAAGACGTGATGGTCGTCGAAGACATCGACGAGGACAAGCGCTTCAGCGAGAACGAGCAGCTCCACGACCTTGGAATCGTCTCCTATGCCGGCGCGAATATGACCGCCCCGGACGGTAGCGTCATCGGACAGGTCTGTGTGCTCGACCACGAGCCGCGGAGCTACGACGCCGGCGAACGCGAGACACTCCAGCAGTACGCCGAGACGGCAATGGAGATTCTGGAGCTTCGACGGCGGCTCCACGAACTCGACAGCGAGTCCGCAGCCACGGAGGTAGACCAATGAGCAGTCTTGAACAGGCGTTTTCGGTCTCGGGACTGCCGGTCGCCGAGCTTGACAACGGCACTTCGGTACTGATAACTGGCGACGACACCGAAGCGCTCCGGACGCTGTTTGCCCGCGTCGTCGCTCCCCGAAATGAGGAGGCCGGACTCGTCCTTGATACTGAGGGCGACGCCCGGTCGCTGCGTCGCTCGTTGGATAGCGTCGTCTCCGGAGCCGGCGACGCCAGCACCGTTCTCACGACCGATGTGTCGGTCAGCGGTGATGATGTCGGTATCGACGACCTCAGTGATGTGACCACTATCGGCATGTCACTGTCGAACCTCACCGCCGAAATTCAGCAGGAGACCGACCGGTTCCGCACCGGCGTTTTCCTCTGTACCGGTATCTGTACCGAGGTCGACGATATGCGGTCCGTCTACCGATTTCTCAACACCAATTTCCTGTCATCGCTCCGCCGTAACGACGCAATCGGCGTCTGCGTCGTAGATACCAGTGCCGACATCGGCACCGAAACGTCCAGTCTCGTCGCGGGCCTAGATACTTCCTTCAGCGCTCGAATCGATATCGAATCGGTCGACAGTCGGGAGGCGACCCTTTCGCTGTCGGGGTTTAATGACGCCGACGGCGAAGCGACTGTCTCCCTCTGACGGCGGCTCACCGGTCGGTGAATGAAACGCCGACAACGTCGAACCGAGCGCCGCCGTCGACGCTCTCCGAGAGGCGTACTTCCCAGCCGTGGCCGGACGCGATTTGCTGGACGATACCTAGCCCGAAGCCGGTCCCCTGCTCGCTGGTCGTGTAGCCGGTCTCGAAGACCTGCTCGCGGCGGTCGGCGGGAATGCCGACACCATCGTCGGCGACGTAGAACCCCTCGTCGGTCACGCCGACAGTAACTACGACATCTTGACCGCCGTGCTCGACGGCGTTCCGGAAGAGGTTCTCGAACAGCTGCTGCAGACGCGTCTGGTCGGCAAGCACCGTGACAGTCGATGACGGCGGGTGGAGCGTCGCCCTCGGCGTCGAGACGGTCTCCCATGCGTCTTCGGCGGCCGCACACAGCGCGACCGGCTCGGCCTCCCCGACTTGGTCGCCACCCTGTGCGAGTTCGAGTAGCTCGCGTATCAGCACGTCCATCCGGTCGAGGGCGTTGTCGACGAGCCGGAGTTCGTCGCGGTCGACATCCTCGCGTAGGAGGTCGATGTAGCCTTGCGCGACGTTCAGCGGGTTCCGGAGGTCGTGGGAGACGATGCTCGCGAAGTTTTCGAGCCGTTCGTTTTGTCGTCGGAGCTCTTTTTCTCTGGCTTTTCGCTCGGAAATGTCTTTGATGGTCCCGAAATGATACGCCGTGCCGTCTATCGTTCGTCGAGTCGTCACTGTTCCAACGGGGACGCCCTCGCCGCCGTAGCTGTGAACCGATTCGGCCGTCCGGGTTTCACCCTCCTCAAAGGAGTTCCAGTAGCTCTCGAAGCGGTCTGCCTCGATATCATCGACGACGTCCCAGAGTGGGGTGTCGATTAGCTCCGCAGTTGACGCGCCGAAAAGCGACGCGTACGCCTCGTTAACGTAGACGTACCGGCCATCGGCTCCGTAGATGCCGACGCCCACGCCGACGGACTCCACCATCGTAGCGAAAAATTCCGGGGCCACGTCGGCCGGAAGCTCCGAACTCATAGCGCCGGGTTCACTGTGCTACCGTATATCATTAACCCTTGTTCGGGATTCAGTGGCGGTGGCGAATCGAGGGGAGGGAGATATCCACCCCTGTTCCTAAAATTTGTGAAAAGATTGATGAACGGAGTGGCTGTAGCACGCCTGTCCCTCCACATGAACTTCAACATCGACGGCGGTAAGCTGTTGTATGTCCTCGGCGTACTGTTCGCGTTCGCTGCCCTCCTGTATTTTGTCAGCGATGTCGTGTTCGGCCTCTCGATTACGGTGACGGCACTGTTGCTTTTTGTCGCCTTCGTCGCCTTCCTCGTTGCCGGCCTCGCGATAGACCGCGACGCCCTCGATGTCGTTGCCTACGCGATTTCCGGGCTCTCGTATGCCGTCTTCCTCGGCTACGTCACGGCCCGGTACGGGCTCGGCGAGACGGGGATATTCCTGCTGCTTGCGGCCTCTGCCGGGCTGTTCGTCGGCCTCGGCTACGGTGTCCGCCAGCAATCGCTCGACATCGACCGGCGGACGGCCGCCTACGTCGCCGTTGTGCTCGTCGCCGTCGGCGTCGTCTTTATTGGCGCTGACCTCGCTACCGGCGATGTCGAGTACACGGTCGAGATGCAAGACGAGACAACCATCTCGGTGACCGACGAACATGTCGAGCGCGACCGGCCGCGCGTCACTGCCGACCTCTGGACGGTCACCGCTACGAACCCTTCGCCGTTTACTCGCCCTGTCGACCTTCCGTCGGCTCGTGGCTGTCTCAGCGGCGTCGCTGAATTCGGCGATGAGACCTTCCCTGTCCGGTATGAGCCTCGCTCCTTCGGTACTCCGGACCGGCTCGACGGCGGCGCGGAGCGTACCCACACGCTAACCGGGAGCGTGCCGGTGGTCGCTGACGACCCCGGCGAGCGGACGTACGCGGTCGAACGGGCCGAAAGCTGTGACGTATCCCACGACGAGCCGACAATCGTCGTCGTCTTTGAGGACGACACCGCTGTCGCCGTCTGACGAACCGTACTGAGAAGAGCCCGACAGGACAGGCTGCCCGCCGGCCCTGTGGGCTGGAATCCATGACCTGATGCGGGGGTCGCTTGCAGTACTCCCCCGCTGTCTGCCGGTACCCCCCCGCCGGAGTAATGTGCTCTGGTGTGCCTCTAGCAGCAGGCGTGGCCCCCCGACCGATTGCACACGTCGTTCACGAGGGGGGCTCGCTCGCTACTCGTCGGAGCGTCCCTGCCGCCACCGGTGGACACCATACCCGGCCGCACCGACCGCCGCTGCTCCCGCAAGCGGCTTCAGAGCGAGCGGCCGGCCCGATGTCTCAAGCAGGCGACCGTCCCGGTCGTGATACTGCTGTGCGAGTCGGGGCGTGCCGTCTGCATCCTGTGGCTGGTTTTCGGCGTAGCGGGCGACCGTTTCCCAGACTTTCAGCTCTCGACCGTCTGCCCGCTCGACGATGGCGTCCGCAAGAGCTATCGGGTCGCCGGTTTCGTTTTTCGGCGTCACTTCCAGCCGCGAGACGATCTCGCCGACGACTGGAATCTGCGACCCGAGGTAGTAGTCGGTCGCGACCCGGTAGAGACGGTCGCCACCGTCGAGCGGCTCGTACTGTGCATCGTCCTGTATGCCGTCGCCGACGTACCGCTCGGCTCCCAAGAGTGCGCGGTAGGCTGGCAGCGGCGTGTCGACGACCGGGACTGTCCCCCACGTTGCGCGGTCGGGGTCGTATTCGAACCGCCCGCCGGAAACCTGCATGAAGTATGCCGGTCCCATGACCCCCGACAGCAGGATGCTGACCTCCATCGCCCGACGTATCTCGTCTTCAGTCACCCAAAAGGAGACGACAGGATAGCCGGGCCGGCCGTCGTTGCCGACGCCGATGCCGCTCGTCGTCACAAGGTCGTAGAACAGTACCTCACCGTCGGCCCATTCGACCGCTCCGGGTGCGAGTTGTTCGCGGATCAGCCCGTCCGGGTAGAAGGCGAAGTCGACGCGTTCGCCGAGGTGGCGTCCCGTCTCCAGTCGAATGGCGTCCGTGATGAAGTTTCCGAGCGCCGTCTCCGTTCGGGGCGGCCCCCTCGACAGCGAGACATCGGAACGCATCAGAAACTCGTCGAACCGAGAGAACTCACCGTGGGTGGTTGCTTCGACGTGGCTGTGGAGTCGGCTTTCGTATTCGGCGACCATCTCCCGTACATCCGGTGCCTCCGGCACGGTGGCATCGAGTGGGCGCAGGAACGCCGTCCCGTCGCGGTCGTTCAGGAGTTCGATGGAGTCGCTGGCGCGGTCGTAGGCCAGTTCCAGCTGCCCGAGATACTCGAGATGTGCCCCCGCCTGTGCAATGATGGTGCCGTCCTCGTTGAGCGGCTGGGTGAGGGCAGTATGGGAGTGACCGCCGACGATGAGGTCGATACCGTCGATTGCCTGTGCAAGCTCGCGGTCCTCCTCGACGCCGGCGTGAGTGAGCGCGACGACGATATCCGCGCCACCCGCTTGGAGCTCAGTGACCGTTTCACGCGCCGTCTCGTGCTGGTCAGCGAAGGCTATCGGGTCCGTCTTCAGTATCACGTCGATAGCGCTCTCACCGAGCAGCCCGAAGACGCCGACAGTCGTCCCGTCCCGTAGCTCCATCGTGGTCGTCGGCAAGAGACCGATATCGTCCAGTCCGTGTCCCGACGGCGGGGTGATATTCGTCCCGAGAACGGGCATCCGTTCGTGTGCATCGGGGTAGCCGCCGGCGGCGTAGTATTCGGCGAGGGCCCCTGGCCCGTAGTCGAACTCGTGGTTGCCGACGACGGCCGCATCGTAGCCGACATACTGCATCAGTTCCAGTTCGGCGGCCACACCTTCGAGCGGGAGCCAGCCGAACGGGGGGCCGGATATCAGGTCGCCGGCCGAAAGGAGGACCACGTCGTCACCGGCGGCCTGTTTTTCGTTCCGGACCTGCCTCACCGCTCCAGCGAGGCGGGCGAACCCGCCCCTTGCAGTGCCCCCCCGCTCCGGGTGGTCGTTGACGACCGGAAACGGAATCAGATGGGAGTGTTCGTCGTTCGTATGCAGGACGGTAAATCGGGTACGGCCGCCGTCCTCGTCGCTGTTGTCGGCGGCGAGACTACCAAGCGGACTTGTCCCGAGCAACGTTAGCATCGTCCGGCGGCGGATTCCTGTCATGGTGTCTCTGGTAGCGGAATAGACAGCGCCGGGCGTGCGCTGTCGTGGCCCCCGTACCGGCTGGCGGAGCGGCAGGCTGGTTGATATCGTCTATCATTACAGTGTTGCGAGGCGAAAGCCCACGGCTTCAGCCGTGGGATGAAGCCGACAACAGGGAAACGTTCCACGCTCGGGCGCTCGGCTGGATATTCCAGCGTGCTGAACCATCAACTTTTACAAATCTGCAACAGTACGTTACACGTGTAATGGTCGAGGTGAGTGTGGAAACCACGTTCCGCAATCCCAGCCGCTCGCGCCGCCAAGAGTGGCAACGAGCCACCCACATCCTCCGCGAGTGCAAACAATGGCTCGTGGACGGCTGGGAGGACGACTCGCTCGCCTCGTCCGTGACGACTGGCGACATCGACAACCCACTCTACTCAGCACTCCAAAACCAAGCCATCCGAAACGCGAAAAGCGACTACGCCGACGAATCTATCGAGTACACGGGCGAACAGCCCATCGAGGTCAACAACCAGAACTGGGAAATCCACACGACTGAGAACGATTCTGTCGTCATCGGATTCCCGTGTATCAGTGATTGGTGGTACACGCCAATCCACGTCCACGAAAGTATTGAAGAACCCGTCCAAGCTCTGCTCGATGGTGACGCTGAGAAGACAAAACTCAGCGTGTGGCGAGAAGGCGGCGACTGGCATTGCTCGTTCACAGTCGAATACGACGAGCAACAGGATGGCGAGGAAACACCCATTGGTGTTGACGTTGGTCACAACTACATTCTCGCGGCCACGCCAGACAATGCGAGTGCTGAGTCGTTCCTTGTGAGTGGCAAGGAACACAAGTTTGTGCGGCGGTACTACCGTTCCCTGCGTGACTCTCTACAGGAAACTGGGGCGCATCGCGCCCGAACTCGCGTGGGTAACAAGGAGTATCGTCGCATCCAAGACATGAACCACACCCTCTCCAAACGACTCGTCGAATATGCCAGTCAGTTCGAGAATCCCGTTATCAAACTCGAAGACCTCGAAAACATCCGTGACGGTAGCGAGTGGAATGGCGTCCACTCGTGGCCGTTCTACGAACTCCAACAGTTCATCACGTACAAAGCCGAGAAAGAAGGCGTTTGCGTCGAGAAAGTAGACCCCGAGAATACGAGTCAGGAGTGCAGTCAGTGCGATGAACTCGTGGGTCGTGACGGGAGCAAGTTCGAGTGCCCGCACTGTGGGTATGTGCGGCACGCGGATTTGAACGCAGCTGAAAACATCAGTCAACGGGAGGGTGACCCATGCACGGCGTAACACTTCGGGTGACGCGAACCGTGCGGCCCAGCAGGATGAACAACCTGCCGACCACATCGTGGTCGCCTGCCACGTGCAGGTGGGAAGGCTCGTTTGACCGAGCTATACGCGCTGGAAAGCACGCCCTTGGTCATAACTGGGCGGCGACCGTTGACGCTGGCCACGCGAAAGCGTATTTGAGCCGCCGAGGAAACGCGCAACCCTAATATCCCCATCGGGGAATCCCACGGCTTCAGCCGTGGGAGGAGGTCAAATTCTAACTAATCGTTATAATTCTATCGCCCGGAGTGACTCCCCCGAGCGCTGGACTGTCCCTCCCGCCCGCTGCTACGGGTTTTCGATGTCGTCGGCGTCGGTCACCTGCCGGAAAAAGAACACGGCATCAGTCGGGCGGGCAGTCATCTCCAGCGGGTCAGGCGGTCCGAACAAGTGCCTTTGGGCCGACGCGAGCACAGTCGTTATGTCGTTTCGGACGCCAGCACCCGTATGGTCTCCCGCAGACAACTTCTCGCAGCCGGCGGCCTTGCAAGCGCTGGGCTCGCCGGCTGTCTCGACAGCCTGTCGGACGGCTCCAGCCCCGAACCAGAGCCGGCCGAAACGCCCCCGACACCCGAGTACGATTCTCCAGCACCAGTCTCCGTCGCCGATGCCGCTCCAGTTGATGCCGATTCGCCGCTTGTTACCGTCGCTGCTGAAGGTTCTCCAACCGGCACCCCCGACGGAGAGACCGAACGCCTGCTTGCGACGTACGGCGATGTCGCGGAACTTGGGGTCCCAGCCATCGACGAGACACAGCAGACACACTACGTCAGCGTCCTTTTTGAGGCGGCAGCGGCGGATGCCTTCGTCGACCAATTGGCTGCCATCGGAGCGCTTGAATCCCCTGGCGACTACGACCTCGGTATCGTCTTTCCCGACGGCGAGACAGCCGAATACGACCTTGCGCCGTCGCTCGCCCAAGCGATGGCGGCCGGCGACTGGGACGGCCGCTTTCGGCTGCAAGGTGACGACGAGGCGGCCATGGAGGCCGTCGTCGACGCCTTCGACCGCGAGCAGTAGCGTGTCTTTCTGACGGACGATCGGCGGGTATCGAACTCGAGGGCCAACGCATCCGGCAGTTAGCCACCAAGTTGCCCCTCCATACCTGCGTTCTTTAAACGAACGTTAAACGAAGTTCACATTTTATCACCAGATATAAGTTCGGCCGTTGCGGAGGTTTCTGCCATATTATCGCTCCCGCGAACGACCACCAATGACATACCTCGACAGACTACGGGCGATGCTGGCACGGTTGCGACCCGGCGGCGGGTCCTCCGACAGCGCTGGCGACGCCGAGACGACGGGCGGCGCTCGGACGACGAAACGACCCGACGGCGGACGAGCGATGCAGGCGGGCGATGCACCGGCGCTTGAAGACATCGGCCTTCGAAGCGAGATTGACGAGACACAGCTGTTGTCGGCGATTGGTCTCGATGACGACGAAATCGACTGGCGAAAGGAGTTCGTCGGCTTCGATGAGACTGACGCCGAGCGGCTGTCGTCGCTGACGCCCGTCTTCGAGGAGATGGCTGACGACGCCGCCGACCACTTCTATGACCACCTCGGCCAGTACGAACAGACGCGGTCGATACTGGACCGGTCGGACCGTTCTGTCGACGAACTTGAGTGGACGCAGAAACGGTACCTGCTGAGCCTCGGTGACCATCCCTACATCCCCGGTGGCGCTCCCGGCTACGGACGAGAGTACTTCCGGCAGCGGGCGATTATCGGCAAGCTACACGAGCGGCTGGACATGCCACCGAAGCATTACATCGGCATGTACGGCCAGTACCACGATATGGTGGTCGAAGAGCTGTTCGACCGCCTCGAAGACGAGGTCGACGGCGACGCTGCCACGGCTGTCGCCGACACCCGCGACCAGCTTAGGTCGTTCCTGAAGGTCACGAATCTCGATTTGCAGGTCGCGATGGACGCCTACCTCCAGTCCGGCGAGCAGATATGGATTAACGCCCTCGAAGAACTCCTTCAGCCGGTTATCGTTCTCGACAACGAGGGCGAGGTACTGTTGTTCAACGACGCGATGGAGGAGCTGACGGGTGTCACGAAGGACGATGCACACTCGATGGAGCTGTGGGAGATCTATCGGACCGACGAGACCCACGACACGAAACAGACGATGCTCGATGTCGTCTTGGAGACCGAAGACCCGATTCGGGAGAACGAAATCGAGCTACTCACCCACCACGACGAGCGGCGCCACGTCGTCCTGTCGAGCGTGCCGCTGTATGACGACCACGGCGCGCTCGTCGGCGGTGCGACAATCATCCAGGACATCACCGACCTCCGGGAACAGGAAGCCGAGCTTGAACGCCGACGTGAGACCGCGACACAGATAGAGGCCGCCATCGCTGAACTCCGCGATGCGACCGCAGCCGTCGCCGAGGGCAGCGACGAAATCGCGGCGCTGGCTGACCGGCAGCGCGACGACGTGCAAGGTGTCGCCGACGAGGTGTCGAACATCAGCGCCTCTATCGAGGAGGTCGCCGCCAGCGCTGACCAGGTGCATACGGCGAGCAACGAGACGGTTTCGCTGGCGACTGACGGACAGGAGGCGGCCGGGGAGGCACGCGAGCTGATGGAACAGCTTGATGCGGACCGCGCGGAGATGCTTGATGACATCGACGACCTTCGGGACGCCGCCGAGGAAATCGGCGACATCGTCGACATCATCGACGACATCGCCGAACAGACGAACATTCTCGCACTGAACGCGTCCATCGAGGCTGCCCGCGCCGATGAAGCCGGCGATGGCTTTGCCGTCGTCGCCGACGAGGTCAAGTCGCTGGCTGAAGAGTCACAGCAGCAGGCCGCCGAAATCGAGTCACTCGTTGCGGCCGTTCAGGAGAACACCGAAGAGACAGCGGCGAACTTAGAACGGACCGGCGAGCGCGTCGGCGACGGTGTCGACCACGTCGAATCGGTCCTTGAGAAACTCGACGCCATCGTTGCCGCCGCCCGCGAGACTGCCGACGGTATCGAGGAGGTCGCAGAAGCGACCGACGGTCAGGCCGCAAGCACCGAAGAGGTCGCGGCGATGGTCGACCAGACCGCAGCGCAGGCCCGTGATGTCGCGACCGAAATCGAAGACATCGCCGAAGCCGCCCAATCACAGCTGGAACAGGCACAGACCATCGAAGAAGGGATTACGGAGCTAACACAGACAGACGACGAGACGTAGTGCTGGCGTAGAAAACGCCTTGACAGTAATTACTGTCCTCGACCTTCGCTCCGATACCGCGCCGGCACGTACGGATGGACGGTCGACGGGAGCGCCCGGACGACGATTGGGGCAAGTGCCGCAAGGTGTCGGCGGGTAAGCGTGTAGACCGCGCCGACAAGGGCGGTCCCGAGAACGACGAGCCACAGCGGACCATCGAGAACGGCCAGCAGCGGCACCGCAAACACGCCCATCAGGAGCAGGTCGGCCGGGGAGCCGTCGTAGCCTACCGTCCGGCGAGGAGCGATCCACTCACCGCGGAGGTGGTCATAAACCGCCCGCTCGGAGGTGCCTTCCCACGGGCGGAGTTCGAGGCCGCCGCCGAAGACATCGGCGACACAGTGGAGCGCTGCACCGAGGAAAAACAGTGCCATGGCGATGGTCACCGTCGACGGGGCCGCAAGGGTTACGGGGACCGCGACGGCCGCCAGCACGGAGTAGTACACCGGGTAATGGAGGGTCTTCCGGTGGCCGAAATACATGTCCAGGTCGGGGGCGAGTCCGCCGAGGAACCCGGCGACGAGGCCGACGGGGGCGAACTCCGGTGCCACGACTAGCAGGGGGAGCGCAAGCGCCATCCCGCTCAGGACGTGGGTCGGAAGCATCATCGTGTTCTATCAGTCGCGACAGAAGCGTATGAACGTGTCGGCGCGGTCGAACGCGGTCGATTTACCCGATTTCTCGGGGGAGAGCTTTCGATACGGCAATCGGACCGATTCTTCTCGAAGAACCCTCTCGGGCAAACGACGCACCGCTGCGGGTGAGACACACACTGAATCCACTGTCGAGCATCCGTACTGACTAATATCCTCCGCGGCCGACCACGAACAACGAATGCCCTCCCCTGGCCCGCCACGTGGGACGACGCGCCCCCTCACCTTCGCCCCGATGTTCTTGGCGAACCTGCTGCCGCTCGTGGGAGTCGTTTGGCTCGACTGGAGCGCGGAAACACTGGTCATAATATACGTCGTCGAAGTCTTGGTCGTCTTCCCGCTTGCCGGTCTGAAAGCGCTCTTTGCTCAACAGCCCCCGAAAGAAGACCGCGAAAGCGGCGTCATCAGTGTCACAGAGAGCGACCTCGTCGACAAACACGGCAGCGTGACCATTCACGAGCGGCTCCCGCCGGTGTATCCGCGGAATCTCCCGTTTGCATCCAACGTCATCGCGTTCACCGTCTGGGTCGCCATCTTCGTCGGCGTCGCCATCTCGGGGCTTGGCCCGCTTGCTGATGCCGTTCATATCCCGACAGTCCTCGTCGCCGTGGGCGGACTGCTCATCGGCCATGTTGTCGAGCTGTGGCGGGAGTACTTCGGCCAGCGCCGCTATGAAGACGTTTCGCCGTATGCAGTCGTTGAAACCCCCGCCAGACAGGCGTTTTTGCTGATGTTCCTCCTGATTGTGCTGCCGCAGACCCAACCGACCGCTGGCACGTTCGTGCTGGGCGCGTTCGTCTTTGTCAAGCTGCTCGTCGATTGGTCCGGGTTCCGCGCCGAACGCGGCGGTGGCGGCCGGCTTACCGGCTGGCTTTCCGGCCCCGAGCCGGACGCCGAAGCGTCTGCGGCAGCGCCGGAGCCGCCGTCGGTGCCCGATGCGGACCCATCGGAGGTCGTTGCGACGAGCCGCCGGTCGGCAGCCCTCGCTGCCGCAAGCGCGGCGCTCACGAAGCGGGCCCCGTTCCACGTTCCCTACCTGTTCGTCCTGTGGGTGCTCGTCAGTGCGTTCGGCCTTGGCGGCGACGCGTCGCCGCTTGCTGCCCTCGCGGTCACGGGCATCATCATCGGACTCTTCGGCGTCATCGTCGCCGGCGACGTTCTCGAAGAGATACTCCGCCACGACGCGATGGAGTATCGCCGCTGTGGCGACCACCTCGTTGCCTACGATACCCGGCTTGAGACGCCGCAGTGGGCAGCCCCCGTCGACACGCTCCGCGGTGTTGACCTCGTCTGCGACCGCTTTGCCGACCGGTATTACGGAACGCGAACGGTCACCGTCACGACCGGCTGGGGCGACAGCGAAACCGAGCGCCTTGTCGGTCCGGTTGACGACCCCGAAACGCTCGTTGCGGCGTTCGAACTCCCGATTAGCGACACCGACCTCACGCCGTTCGACAGGCGGGTCGGCGCAGCGGTGGTGGCCGGAGCAGTGCTCGTGGTTGTTGCCGCTGCTGCAATGGCTTTTCTGCCGTCCGTGCCGCCCGGTGGGCTGTTCTACCTGTTTTTCCTTTTTCCGGTCGTCGCGCTCACGCTGCGCGGAGTGTGGCGGCTGGGGTACTAGCTAGTTCGATACTGCGGCTACTGCGTCTGCTGCGGTCGTCCCGACCTGCTCGTAGAAGTGTCCACGGAGGCTGTTGGCGTGCTGTGACATCTGTGTCACGACCACGATTCGGTCCGGTTCGACGGTGAACACGATGTCGAGGTCCGTCCCGAAGAACGTCCCACGCATGATGAACTTCGTTTCATCGTACAACCCCTCGTTATTTAACGGACATGATATGTAAATAGCTACGGTGTAGGTAGCCGGTCCCTATCCTAAGTTAGATGGGTACAAAAATAATTGTTTTGGCAGCCTAACCACGGCGTCAGTCCGAACGCCGCTTGTCGCCCGCGATGCGGACTCCGTCGGGCAACTCCGGTTCCGGCTTCCGGCCGAGCGTCAGCGCCCGCTCGGTGAACGTCAACTCGTCCGAAGCGGCCAGTGGTTTCTCTATCTCCTCGTAGTCGACCACGAGGTCGCCGCCGTCGGCCTCCATCCGGACCGCACACAGCTGATACGACGGGTAGAACACGGGTGGAAGTACGCCGATGACGCCGTCGCGCCGGTGGAGCCGCTTCAACCACGTGCCCGTGTTGACGAGTGCGCCGCCGTCGACGTGCTGTACCATCGGTCGGTGCGTGTGCCCGTAGCAGAACACCGACGCGTCCGGATTGGCATCGAAGACCTCCTCGGCGGCCTCTTGATACGGTGTTTCGGCGTCGACGGTGAGGTCCGTCTCGAAGACGCCGAATCGGTCTACCGTCTTCGTGATGTCGCGCCTGATGAGATACAGCGGAATCCCGACAAGTACCAGCAGCCCCGCGATAACGACGTTACCGACGAGCAGAAACCACGCGGTCGTTCCCGCGGGACCGAGTTCCGTGAGGAACGCCTCTGTCTGTTCGACCGGCAGTGAAATAACACCGGCGAGGTCCATTCCTGCCGCGATGGCGACAAGCGCAGCGATATTGAATATCAGCAGGAACGGCAGCAACGCATACCGCAACAGCGGGTTCATTTCGCGATAGAAGTACTTCGAGAACACCCATGATGGCACCCGCTCGGTCGGTGTGACTGCCTGGACGTCTTTGAGCCAGTTGTAGCGGCCACGGTCCGAGAGGTGACCGGCCCGACTCACGACCTGTGTGTTGTAGTGGTAGCCCAGCGGCTTGTCGTACGGGTTGCCCCAGTCTTCGATGTGGTTGTTCGCATCCCGCTGGTGGCCGTGTTCGAAATGTACCACGTGGTCGCCGACACGGCGTTCGATGGACTGGCCCTGTATGAGGTCGACGTTGTACTCGGCGAACCGCTCGACGTAGGCGTCGTAGGCGGCGAGTTCGTGGTCGTGGTTCCCCGGCAGCAGCGTAATCTGTACCTGCTCGCCGGTCGCTCGAAGCTGTTCGAAGAGCTTCGGGTACGTCGCCACAAGGTGGTCGAACTTCTCGACGCCGTCGAGCCCGGTGAACTCCCAGAGACCGAATGCGTCGCCGTTGATGACGAGTTCGATGTCATCGTCAGTCGCTCTGAGCCGTTCGAGAAACGCGAGCAATTCATCGAGGAACGGAACCTCCTCTAGCTGTTCGTCACCGCCGATATGTAGGTCACTGATGACGTAGTAGACCCGGTCATCGGCAGTCTCCTCCATAGGTACTCCACCCGCCCAACTAGTAAAACTCTTTTTCTCGATGGAATCACCGTGTGGTGGCAGTATTTACGGTCCCGTGAGCCGAACGGCCGGTAATGGAGCTGACAGACGAACAGCGGATGATTCAGGAGACGGTTCGGGAGTTCGTCGACGAGGACGTATCCGAGAACGTTGAGTCGGCCGACAAAGCCCAGGCGTTTCCTGAAGATATCTGGGATGCCCTCGCCGAACTCGACTTGACGGGGCTCACCGTCCCTGAGCGGTACGGTGGCTTCGACGCCGACGAAGTCACCTACAGCATCGTCAACGAGGAGCTCGCTCGCGGCCATCTCGCAGTCGCGACGGCGCTTTCCGTTCACGGCCTCGCAACATCGTGTATCCGGCAGTTCGGCTCCGCGGAACAGCAGGACCGCTGGCTTTCGGAGATGGTCGACGGCCGACCGGTCGGTGCCTTCGCGCTGTCGGAGCCGGACGCCGGGTCGAACCCCGCCGAAATGTCTACTGAAGCGGTCAAAGACGGCGACGAGTACGTTATCAACGGTAAAAAACAGTGGATTACGAACGGGGAACGCTCCGGTGTCGTCATTCTCTTTGCGAAGACTGACCGCGACGACCCCAATACGGTCACACAGTTTCTTGTCCCGAAGGATGTTGAGGGGCTAGAGGTCGGCAAGAAGGAAGACAAACTCGGCCTACGCGCCAGCGACACGACGACGCTTCTCTTTGACGATGTCCGAATCCCCGCGGAGAACCGCCTTACGGAGGTCGGCGACGGGCTCCAAGCCGCCTTCTCTATCCTGACTGGTGGCCGCATCGCCATCGCTGCACAGGCTGTCGGGCTCGCACAGGCCGCGCTTGACGATGCCGTCGAGTACGCCAACGACCGCGAGCAGTTCGGCAAGCCGCTCATCGAACACCAGGCCATCGCTCACAAACTGGCCGATATGCAGACGGACATACAAGCCGCTCGTCTTCTAACCCGCGACGCCGCCCGGAAGAACGAAACTGGGGTCGACCCGAAGGCCGCGAGCATGGCGAAATACTTCGCCAGCGAGACTGCCGTCGATGTCGCCAACGAAGCCGTTCAGGTCCACGGTGGCTACGGCTACACCAAGGACTTCGATGTCGAACGCTACTACCGGGACGCCAAAATCACGACCATCTACGAGGGGACCTCGGAGATTCAAAAGAAGGTCATCGCTCGCCACCTCAAACAATAGGAGAAGCTGGCCGGTCTCCCCACGACGGCAAGACCTATGGCTGTCCTCGCGTAATCGACGATAATGTCGCTGCTGGAGGCCATCGCGGAGCTGCACGTCATCCCCTACACGGACGTGCTCGCGTGGGTGGTGATGGCCGCCTTCATCGCCGGCGTCGCCGCCGACTACCGCGATAACCTGCTCGCCGCCCGCCGACTGACGGCGGGTGCGTGGTGGCTGTTTGCGGTGTTTTGGTTCGTTCTCATCCAGCATTTCGCCTTCGTCCATCGGAGCGTCGTCCAGACGGTGTTGATCCTCATCGCCGTGCCGGCCTGTTTGTACGTGGGCTGGCTCGTCTTTGCGGGCCGGGACTCGCTGTTGACGCTTTCGCGTGCGGTGGCGTTTATGACCGTCATCTACCTGCCCTTTGAGACCTCGGAGCTTGCTCGCGGGCTCCTCATCGAGGCGGTCGCCTTCCAGACGGCAACGGTCATCGACGCGCTGTCGCTCGCCGACGGCATGGAATACATGCAGGACCCCGATGAGGGGTCGACGCTGATGAACACCTTCTGGTTCCCCGAAACCGGCCGCGCCTCTCGGGTCGTCTTCGAGTGTACCGGCATCGGCGCGATGTCGATATTTGGCGGCCTCATCGCCGCCGTCAACGCGCCCCTGCGCCGGAAGGCGGTTGGCATCGCCCTCTCGATTTCGATAATCTGGGTGCTCAACATCGGCCGCAACGTCTTCATCGCCTTGGCGAACGGCTACCAGTGGTTCGCCTACTCGTGGCTCGAAGGTCCGATAATGGCGCTTTTCGGGCTGACCGACCCGGCCCGCGTGTCGTTTTTCGTCGCCGACCGGGTGCTCGCACAGCTGCTTGCGGTCGTCGCGTTGGCAGGGCTGGCGTGGTTCATCGCCCGCTGGGTACCGGAACTGCTGGATATCGCCGAAGAACTGCTCTCGATTGTCGGCATCGATGTCGAGCTTCACCACCCGTCGGTCGACCGAACTGATACCGACCCCGCCGACTGAGATGGCTGATAACGAACCCACACAGCACGGCGACTCCGAAACACCGACGATAACTCGCCGCCGACTGCTGGCAGCGGGCGGTGGTGGCGCGTTGGCGGCCGCTGGCGGCGGCGTGGTCTACAACACCCAACTCGGATACGGCCGGTTTACTGGGACGAACCTCCGCAAGCAGGACCTCGACCCGGTTGTCACCGAGCGGCTCGACCCTACCTTCGATGAGACACTGGGTGAGGGACATATCCGGACAGACGACGCAGCGCTGGTCGCTGATGGCGACCGGCTCCCGTTTGACGCCGACCGCGACGCCGTCGCCAGCGTCGACAGACACATTGCCGCTAACGACCGTCTGCTCGCACTTTGGGAGGACCTCGCGGCGCTGGACCGCGGTGAGTTTACAATCGAGTCCAGTACCCCATCGGCATTCTTCGACCGTATCGCTGGGGCGACAGCCCGGCCGGAAACCGTGACGGCAATCCGCGGCCGCTGGGACCAAACTGTCGATGTGGACCTCGTCGAGCGGTTCGCTGCGACCGACCCTGCCGACCCACGGGCGCTCGTCGATGGATTGGCCGACGCCTTCGAGCGACACACCGATTACGACATCCCGCGGTACCTTGCCGGGGCTATCGAGGACAACGTGCTGTTCGGTGCTGTCGACCTTCGTTCCCGGTTCGAAGCTGCTGTCGATTTCGAGTCGTTGCTCGCCGACGACCCCCGTATTTTCTGCTGGGAACTCACCTACCGCGCCATCGAGGCGCTACACGCTGTCGAGGCAGCCGAACAGACCCTCCCGGTCGCAGCCTGCTACGTCAGCGACCGCCGACACAAGCACGTCTACACCGGTGTCGTGAGCGCTGTGCGAGATGAGGGAACGCTCGTATTGCCGATGACGTTTCTCGACTACACAGCCGTATTGCTTGACGACACGCCGGGCTTTTCGCGGCTGTTCGGTGACGGGCTGGCGGCCTACGACCGCGACCACCGAGCTGACGAGATATACTGGTAGCTGTAGCCGCTGTCGGTGTATCGCTCAGCTCGACACCGCGACAGGTATTTATATCTGCTGCTAATAGTCTCAACAAATGGTCCCCGAGCGCCGCGGTGCTGTTCCGGTCACCGGCGTTGCCTTCCTCGTCGCCATCACGCTCATCCTTGCGACGACAGCGTCGGTGTTCGTTTTTGGTATCGGCGACGATGGTATCGCCGACGAGGCGGTCCCGTCGGCCGCCTTCGATACCGCAACCGAGTCGACGACGCTAACGCTGACCCACGAAAGCGGCGACACCATCGACGGCGACCGGCTCGAAGTTCAGGGCGGCGTCAATACAGACGTTCCCGAGACAGTCGCCGCGGGGAGCCGAATCGAGACGACGCCAATCGAAGACGAGGTCAGGCTCGTCTGGCACGGTGATGATATCAGCGCCACGCTGACGACCGTCGAAACCGACTCCGTCGACCTCTCGGAGTTGTCGGCGTTTGTCATCGAGTCATTCGCTGTCGATGACAGCGACTGCCCCAGCGGTACTGCAAACATCGATGCGACCATCCGAAACACCGGTGAAGTAACTCACGAACAGGACATCAAGCTGTATCTGGTCTACGATGATGGGGAAGACGAGCTGTTTGAGACGCGAACGCTGGAGCTTGCCCCCGGTGAGACGGAGGAGATATCCGAGACACGTAGCTGCAATGAGTTTGAGGACAATCCCGACGCGGTCCGCCTCGAAACCGAAGACGACGAGGCGGTCGAGGACCTCGCCGGTTTCGGCGTTCTCGTCGCGCTCATTGCAATCGGGCTGGCGCTTGTACGTTTTAGCCGGCTGGGCCGTTCGAAGAACGCGTGAACCTCAGCGTGTCAGGATACGTGTCTGAATTCTTATAAAAACGCCGGCTGCTACTGCATCGTCTGTGCCCCGACGTACATCCCGACAATCAACGCGACAGCACCGAACAGGATGATGCCTCCGCCCAGCTTCTTATCGTGGTGTCTCCAGAGCTGTACGCCACAGAATATAGAGACGACACCGAAGAGCGGCGGCAGGAAGCCGAAAGCGATGACGCCGCTGATGCCGCCGATTCCGAGATACCCCTTTTCCCCGATGTCGAACCGGCTTTCCGGTTCACCGGAGACCCGCGACGACGTATCCCCTGTGGCGCTGCTGGAAAACTGCGCTCCACACGAGGGACAGAAGTCATCCTCGGAGCTGACTTCGGTCCCACAGTTGCCACATTCCACGCACTGCCACCTCAGTTGTCCACCTTCTTTGCGACTTTTTCCGTCCGCTGCTGCTGAGTTGACGAGCCGTGGGCCGCCACCCGCTGCTGTCCAGTTGCAACCGCATCAGCAATGACTTTGTATCCGAGCCCGGCGGTTCCAGCCGCGATGATACTGAATCCGATAAGTGCCAGCACGATGCCGGCAACCGGCGACTCGAGCATCAACCCGACACCGACGAGCGCGAAGAACACTCCCGAGAGGACAATGAGTATCCCAGTCGCAATGTGCTTGAACCCGTACACTATCGCGTCAGTAGTGTTAACAGCCTCCATACGACGGCTGCGAACGGGTGGATAAAAACGCTTTTGCTTTGTACAGGTTACTGAACTATTGTCCTAATTCGTCGGACATACGACAACATCGATGCTTGTTACCATGACTGCGTTTTGTCTCACAGAGATGTCCCTTCTTCCTGATTGGGCGAGTCCACAAGAACGTCGGCCACTGCGGACGAATTGAACCCCTGCATACTGAACGCGTATATTAAACTTCAGCCGATACATACCATCTGCATCAGAGACACGCAGTCCACCGAAGCCTTGCCGACCGTAGTTGGATGGACGCCATAATGATACAGCAGGGATACATCGCCGTCTTTGCCCTCACGGGCGTCGTCTGTCTGCTCGCAGCGACGACTGTCCGGAGCTTCACGAATCCGGATGTCCGCCGAGGGCTTGTGGGACTGCTCGCACTCAACGGCTTCTGGTCGCTGGCGACAGCGGTCCAGTTGGCCACGACAGCCCACCCGGTCGCCCGAGCAATGCACATTCTGGCGCTCGTGCTCGGAATCGCGACGGTGTTCGCGTGGCTCGCGTTCGCGTCCGCCTACTCCGGCCGCGAGTACCACCGACAGCGCACGCTACAGGCCGCCGGGGCGTTCGTGTATCTCGCCATCGTAGCTGTGAAGGTCAGTAATCCGCTTCACGGGCTGTATTTCGCCACCTCGGTCGTCGCTGACCCGTTTGCTCACATCGCAATCAGCTATCACGCGTTCCACTGGTTCGTGACGGGCTTTGCCTACACGGCCGCGGGCGTCGGATTCCTCTGGCTGTTCGAGTCGTTTAACCGCAACAGCGCGGGCGGAACAGCCGAATGGAGCGCACGGCCGGCAGCACTATACGTGCTCGTGGCCGCCACTGCGCTTCCCATCGTCCCGTACGGGCTGTCCTCGTACTCTGACCTACTGATTCGGACGAACTACGAGCCGCTCGGCGTCGCCGTGTTCGCTCTCGGCGTCTCGCTGTACGCCCGAGCGGAGTTTCGCCGACACAGCTCGCCCAGCCACTCGGCGCTTGTCGATGGGCTCTCCGACGGCGGGCTACTTGTCGACGAGTCGGAGACGGTTATCAACGCCAACGAGCGTGCAGCGGAGATTCTCGGCCGTTCGTACGTCCCTCGCGTCCCGCTCGCGGAGCTCGATACGGAACTGGCGTCGCTGGAGACGGGGGAGACAACGCGGATTACTCGGTCGGTCGGCGGCGACGAGCGGGTGTTCGAAACACACCGCCTCACTGCCGAAGACTCGCCCATCGCCGCAGAGATGGTCACCCTGAAAGACGTGACGAGGGTTTCCCGCCTCGAGCAACTGATGGGCATCCACCGGGACATCAACGAGGCGTTGATAGACGCTGCCGAGCCGTGGCAGTTCGTCCGCGAACTCCCCGACCAGTTCGCCGCCATCGACGCCTACGAGTTCGTCTGGCTCTACCCGGTTGCCGACGACAGCAGCGATGGCTCGCTAGATTCATCAAGCTGGACGGCTCCCGACGACTCGCTTGACGACGGATTCGGAGCCGTCGCCGGCGACGCGGCGGCCTACCCCCGATGGGCGGACGCCGAGGCCAGTTCGACGGAGCCAGTTCTCACCGCGGCTGCTCGCCGGCAGGCGACCCGGGTCGGCGTCTCGAAAACGGACGCCGAGTGGGCACGCCGCCTCTCGGAGCGCGGTGTCACCGACTGCCTTGCCGTTCCGGTTGCTGTGACCGACGAGCAGCCGGTCGTTCTCGGCGTCTACACGACCGACTCCAATGGCTTCGACGCCGCCGAGACGCAACTCATCGAGGAAATATGCCGGCTGGTTCCCGAGGCGGTGCGGCGTATCACAGCCCATCGTGATGCGCTCCGATATAAGGAGGCGATCACGCACACGGCCACAGCCGTGTTCATCACCGACACCGACGGCACCATCGAGTACGTCAACCCGGCGTTCGAGCGCCTCACCGGCTACTCTAAACGGGAAGCCATCGGTTCAACCCCGTCGATGCTGCAGTCCGGGGACATGGACGACGACTACTACGACCAGCTGTGGGATACCATCAACGCTGGTGAGGTGTTCAAAGAGCGGATTACGAACAAGACGAAACACGGCGACCGCTACATCGCCGAACAGACAATTTCGCCCATCTTGGATGACGATGGCTCCCCGAGTGCTTTCGTGGCAATCCAGTTTGAGGTGACAAACCGGATGCTTCGTGAACAGCGGCTGTCGGTGCTGCATCGGGTGCTTCGTCATAACCTCCGGACGAATCTGAACGTCATCGACGGCCACGCGACGCTGGTCGAAGACCAACTTGACGCCGCCGCAGACGCCGATACAACACTGGAAGCAGCGAACGACTCCCTCGAGACGATTCGGGCACACACGACGAAGCTCGCCGACCAGTCAGCGACGGCACAACGAATCGAGCAGGCGCTGTCGAACGACCGGAGCGGCCGGACCTGTCTGCCGGTCGCCGAATTGGCCACGACCGCTCGCGAAACCGCCGAGCGACTCGGTGGAACCTGCGAGGTGGCGGTTCGAATGGACCGCTGTCGGCAAATCGATGCCGAACTGCGGCAGGTCGTCGAAGAGCTTGTCGAAAACGCCGTCGTCCACAACGACGCACCGCCGGCCGAAGCCACTGTCCGGCTTACGCTGGAGCAGGACGGGAACGAGTTGGTCCTCGTCATCGAAGATGACGGCCCCGGCATCCCGGACACCGAACTCGTCTTTACCGAAGAGGGCACAGAAGAGCCACTCCACCACAGCAGCGGCCTTGACGTGTGGCTGGTGAAGTGGCTCGTCGTCTCTATCGGCGGCTCGGTTACCGTCTCGACTGATGACGACGGAACGTCGGTTCGTGTAGCCGTCCCCATCCGCAGCCCTGACGCCGCCGAGCCGGAAGCGGCACAGACCGGCCTCGATTAATCGGCGGTGGCAGGCCCCAGCCGGCAGAGAAACGCTCAGACCGGGTCCGGAAGCGCCGACTCGGGCGCGCCGGCAAGCGCTACGAGTGCGTCGTGTTCGACGACGTGGAGGTCACCGGGAACGATGAGCAGATGCAGCGGGTCGCCGAAAGACCGGTCTGCGAGCGCCGACAGCCGGTCGGCCGCAAGCACCGGGTCGGGGCTGCCAGCACGGGCGATAGCAACGCCGACGGTGTCGAGGTCCTCGGCCAGTAGCTCGGCGGCGTAGTCGGCTGTCATGTACTCCTCGTGGTCGGGGTCCGGGCCACGAGGGCCAGTGCCGACCTTGATATCGAGATAGACGAGCGTGTGCAGCCCACGCTTGCGGTTGTCGGCGATGGTATCGAGGACGCTTCCGGGGACGCCCTCGCCGCCGTGGGCGTAGGGAAACGGCAGCGTCGTCGCCTTACCGAACCGGTAGTTCTGGAGGCCGGAAAGTGACGCTGCGGCCGCGCCGGCGGTCGTTCCGTGGATGATTTGCGTCTCGATGCCGCGGTTGTCGGCCCGCAACCGCAGGTCGACGTGTGTCGTCGATATCATCGTGTCACCGGCGGTCAGAAAGACCGCACCACCGGCTTCGGCGGCGTCGAGTATCGGGCCCGGTTCCTGTTCGACGCCGGCACGGTCCCGGACTTCGATGTCGATGTCGTGGTGATTCTGCAGTTCCTCGACGGTTGCTCCGGCGAGTTTGCTGGTGTAGAACTCCGCGAAGACGCGGTCGGCCGACCGGAGCGCCTCCCGGCCAGCCACGGTTATCGACCGCTCGTCGTAGAGCCCGAGTCCGACGAAGGTGAGCATACGGAGCCTCGCCCGCGGCGGGAGAAAAGCCCCCCGCTTCGCCGCCGGAGCGTCAGACTTACCCCCGGCGGCGGCCGACGGTCGGTAATGTCCGTTCGCTGCGTCCGGGTTCCCCGCGAGGACGGTGAGACGGCCCGCGGGCGCATCGCCGACGCCGACGCGCTGGCCGACGACTACGAAATCGAACTCGATGACGGCCACCTCTATCTCCCGATCGTCGAGTCGGCCGACGAGGCAGCGCTTGAGGCGGCGCTTTCTGACCTCGATGCCGACATCGTCGACCGCCGACCCGCGGCCCGCGAGACACAGACACTTCCGGCCGATATTCTCGGCTTCGAACCCTCTTACGAACGGCTCGGCGACATCGCCATCATTGATGAGGACGACCCCGAACGCGCCCGGCGGGTCGCTAACGCCATCGCTGACTCCGAGCTACCTATCGAGACCGTCGTCAACCGTGCCTCACCCGTCGAAGGTGAACTCCGCGTCCGCGAGTGGGATGTCCTCGTCGGCGACACCACCGAGACGGTCCACCGCGAGTACGGGTGTGCCTTCGAGGTTGACATCGCCGAGGTGTATTTTTCGCCACGGCTCGCCACCGAGCGCCACCGCATCGTCAGCGATGTCGAGGCCGACGAGTCGGTTTTCGACATGTTCGCCGGCGTCGGGCCGTTTGTCATCCCGGCAGCCAAACGCGGGGCCGACTGCGTCGGCGTCGACCTCAACGCGGCCGCAATCGAGTACCTGCGGCGCAACGCCGAACGCAACAGCGTTGCCGACCGCATCACGGCCATCCACGGCGATGTCCGTGAGGTAGTCTCGGAGCCACCGGACGAGCGTTCCGAGGCCGCCGACAGCTACGACGACTGGGCCGACCGCATCGTCATGAACCTGCCACACAGCGCCGACGAGTTCCTCGACACGGCCGTCCGGCTGGCCGGCAACGACTGTCTGCTCCATTATTACGACATCCAGCACGACTCGGACCCCTTTGGCCCCGGCGAGCGAGCTATCCGAGAGGCCGCCGCCCCCGAGTATGATGTCGACATCGAAACCCGGCGTGAGGTCAGGTCGTACGCACCGCACGAACTCAACGTCTGCTTGGACGTGCGGCTGACCCGCTAGCGCCGTCGGAGTCCGCAACCCTTATGCCGATTATCCTCCCACTATCGAATGCGCGCCGGTGTAGCTCAGCTGGCAGAGCGAATCCTTCGTAAGGATTAGGCCGAGGGTTCAAATCCCTCCACCGGCTCTTATTACCAAGTTCAAATCCTACAGCGCTCGCTGAAGCATCTATTTAGCTGCTCTCTCCGCTGGTCCCCGTACTACCCACACCTGGCGGCTTCGTCGGCCCGTCTTCCTCGAATGGAGCTGGACTTGGGAAGTCCTCCAGCGCCTCCATCGGCTCGAAGAGCGCACACCAATCCTGTGACCGGGCGATGCCTTCGACGATTGCACAGGCTCCCGGCACCTGCTCGTCGGTCCGATGTCCAGGGATGAAGTATGTACAGTTTCCGCACAACTGATACCCCTGCGGGTGGCACTGGTAGGCTGCTTCTTCTCGACCGCTTAGTTCGTCCGGGTCGCGCTCGATACCGTCGATGCTCTCGGCCGTTCGGTACTCTTCGGGGACCGGGACGTCGTTTTCGTCGACACACCAGTCGGGGTCACGCCCGGTATCCGGTTCTTCCGCCGGCTCCTCGTCGCCAAGCCCCAGACAGCCGGCGACCGAGACTGCTGCCGCGGCACCGGCAGCGCGGAGAACCCCCCGCCTGTCAGCTATCCGTTCTGTGCTGTCGTCGACTGCCTTGGGAGACTCTCTGTCGGGCATCGTATTCGTTGCTACTCATCGAAGTGTGGTAACCCTTGTAGTGCAGCTATCGAAAAGTGTAGTGCAGTTGTCGAAACGTTACACTATACTACTCGGGCAGCCGCAGCCATCTCGCCCCGTTGGCTCTTTCATTCGACGCTCAGGCCAGCCCTGGCTTCCTCGTGTAAACTACCCCACCCTACTTCGCTCGGTCTGACGACCTCGCTCGTTGAGGGTGGGGCTTTGACGTGGACTCCCGTTCTAGCCACCGAGCGGTGGCACGGAGAGGCCCGGCTCCCCGTCGAAGGGGCTTCGGTGCTCTGCGGGCGTTGGCCCGCATCGCTAGCGAGACCGTCGGTCTCGCCCAGCTTACACGTTCACGGTCATCGTCCCGCCATTCAGCGCAATGTTTACAGATGCGCCTCCGTCGCCGCCAGTCTGGTTGCGACGGAGTAGCCGCCGACAACACCGCACCGCCACGTTCTTGCTGGCGTTGTAGTCGGCGTGATTCTCGTACCCACACTTCTGGCACTCGAAATACTCTTGCGTGGGGCGGTTGTCCTCGTGGATGAACCCACAGCTGCTGCATCGCTGGGATGTGTAGTAGGCTGGCACTGTCTTCACCTGTGGACTCCGCTCCAACTCCTCAACGTCGATCCCGTAGGCTTTCGCCTTGTACTCGACGTACTCATACAGGCGGTTAAACCGCCAGCGGTGATGCCACGTCGCTCCCTGTGCCCGTTTGCGGATGTCAGTTAAATCCTCGAAGGCGATTATCGAACAGTCGTGTTCGACCGCTTCCTCGATGATCTCGTTGGCGACGATGTGGAGATACTGTTTGTAGTAGGCTGTTTCTTTCTTGCTCACACGCTGGAGCGTGCGGTGGGCCTCCTGTGAGCCTGCTTGCTGGAGATCGCCGCGGCGTTGCTGGAACTCACGGTGCCAGTGGTCGAGCTCGTCGCCCGTCCAAAACGTCCCGGTTGATGCGACAGCGAGGTTTTCGACGCCGAGGTCGATCCCGAGGACTGTGTTGTGCTCGGGGACAGCGGCGTCAGGTTGGGTGCTGTCGGTGGCTTCCTTGTTCCGTTTGAAGCCGATGTGCAGCCAGAACTCGTCGTCGAAGGGCTTGTAGTGGAGTGTGCTGGTGCGGAACTCCCACTCGTCGCCGTTGAGGTACTCTTCGAACGGTGTGTTTGTCTCGTCTACCGGGAGAACATAGTCAGCCTCGATACGCCCGTCCACGGTCGACAAGGAAACATGGTCGTCGTGGAAGGTCGCAGCACGTTTGTCGTAGCGAGCGGTGTCAGCGGTAAACTCGGGTTGGCTAGTGTCTTCGTTCTTTTCGAGTCGTTCGACGCCAGCTTTGACGGCTTCGACGGCTTGGAAGATGGCTTGCTGGACGAGATTCGCCGTCAAGTCGTGCTCTGCTTTGAGGTCGTGGTAGAGTTCGTCCTTGACGGCGTACTTGGCTGTTTTTTTGTAGCCGTTGTCGTCCCAGCAGTGGTCGCTGGTTGCGTTCGCACAGTGTTTGTACTGGTCGATAGTTTCGAGAAGTGCGTCGCTGTCGCTGTCGGCCACGAGAAGTTTGACCGGGAGCGCCCGACGCGCTTCCATACGTGTTTCAATGTTTCCATTTAGTTAAATTATTTTATCAGGTGTTGGGGAGTTGGCCGAGTGCAGAGAGCAGTGTTAGTGGGGGGACGTGACGCGCTCCTCCCCTCCCTACTGCGCTGTCTGCGGGCGACCCACGAGTCGCCCGCACGGCGAGCGAGACCTCTGGTCTCGCCCTGCTTGAGAGACAGGCGTCTCTCTGCGCTGCTCGTCGAGGAAGGGGGCTCCGCGCTATCTTATGCTGACATCGGCCGGCCGTGGATGCCGCTCGGCACGAAATACGCGTGGCCGTTCCAGCGTCGCGGCACCGTCAGTCCACCTGCCGCTCGTGGACGACTGTCACCGTCACCGGAGCGTTCCGGACGACCGCTTCAGCAACGCTTCCGAGGGTCAGCCGGTCGATACCCGTCCGGCCGTGGCTCCCGACGACGACGTGGTCGGCCGTCGCCGCTGCATCGACGAGGGCGTCCGCCGGGTCACCGTCTCGGACGACGGTTTCGATATCGGCCGCTTCGGTATCGACAGCCCCGATAGTCGTCTCCAGCAGCCGCTCGGCGGCGGCGTTGTCGTCGGGGCCGTCACCGTCCGATTCGACGACGGTGAGCACGCGGACGCGGTCGGGGTCGTGTGCGGTGACGGCTTCGCGGAGCGCTGCCGTCGAGAGTGGCGAGCCGTCGACGCCGACTAGTATCTGCTGCTCGACCCCGGCGGCGTCTGCGCCTCGAACGACGGTGACGGGAACGGGGGCGTTCCGGACGACGTTCTCCGCGACGCTCCCGAGCAGGATGTCGCTCGCGCCGGCCTGTCCGTGTTCGCCCATGACGATTCTGTCGGCGTTCACGTCGGCGGCGTAGTCGGGAATCGCCTCCGAGGGCGGCCCGTAGATAACCTCCGTCGTGAGCTGTCGGCCGTCGGCGCGGGCAGCGGCATCGTCGAGGACCGCCTCCGCGTCCGCAACCGCCCGGTCGTACTCCGCTCGGCGGTCCTCCGGGAGCTGGTCGGCTGCCGCGGCCGAGTCAACGACGCCGACGACACAAACGGCGGTCACCGCCGCGTCCGGAAACGCCGCCAGCGCGTACTCAAGGGCGGCCTCGGCCGGCGCGTTCCCGTCGAGCGGCACGAGCACATGCATACCCGTGCTTCGACGCCCCGGGTATTAGTAGTCCGGTCCGGTCTGGTTCAGTTCGGTCGCCGCCTATCCCTGCTACCGCGGCCGGCGTGGGTGTCCAATGCCCTTGCTTGCTTCCGTGCCGGCACCACAACAGTGATACGACTGTCCCCGAAGTAGGCGAACGTATGGACGACGGGGACGACCTCTCGGAGTGGTTCTCCGACCGGCTCACGCTGACTGTCGTCACGGCGGTCAGCGTCGTTCTCGGCTTGCTGGTCGTCATCCCGTATCTCGAGTACGTACTGCTTGGGGCCGTGCTGGCTTATGTCCTCCTGCCGGTGCAGCGACGGCTCGAAGCCCACGTCGGCCGGCTCGTCGCGGCGGTTTCTATCTCCGTCGCGACCGTGCTGGCGTTTCTGCTCCCGCTGCTTACGGTGCTTGCCATCGCGCTCCGTGAGGCAGTCGCTGTTGCGACGGCCCTCCAACGTGGGGTCGTCGATGTCCCTGGAATCGAGCTATGGGTAGAAGAGACAACCGGCTTCGAGGTTGACCTCGTCAACCTCTACAGCACCTACGAGGGGCAAATCGCCTCGGCGATTCAGAGCATCGTGACGCGGGCGATGCGGGTCGTCGGCGGTATCCCGTCGCTGCTCATCGGATTGACAGTGACCGTTTTTGTCCTTTTTGCGCTGCTGAGAGACAGAGGGAAGCTTCTGGCGTGGCTGTACCGCGTCCTCCCGGTTGATGACGGCGTCCAGCAGGAACTCTTTCGGGAGCTCGACCGGCTCATGTGGGCCTCCGTGGTCGGCAACGTCGCCGTCGCTGCGATACAGGCCGTCCTGCTCGGTGTGGCCTTGGTCCTGTTGGATGTCCCTGTCGTCGTCTTTCTCACCGTTACGACCTTCGTGCTTTCGCTGTTGCCGCTTGTCGGCGCGTTCGGCGTCTGGGTCCCCGTCTCGGTCTACCTCGCCGTCGCCGACCGGCCGACGGCTGCGGCACTCTTGGTCGTGTACGGGTCTCTGGTGAGCCTCTCGGACAACTACTTCCGGCCGGCGCTTATCGGTCGCTCCGGCGCGCTCAATCCCGCCATCATCGTCGTCGGTATCTTCGGCGGTATCGTCGCTTTCGGCGCGGTGGGGCTTTTCATTGGCCCGGTCGTTCTCGGCGGCGCGAAGGTAACCCTCGATGTGTTCGCCCGCGAGCGGGCCGCCGCAACTGGTCGCACGGCTCCGGAGTGGGACGGCGACGATGCTGTCGCTGGGTCCCCGACGGATGGCGATGCTGCCAACAGTGGTAACGACGGCGAACAGGGAGAGGGCGCTGCTGACGACGCTGACGCCGGTGGTGAGGGAGACGCGGATGGTGAAGCCGCTGCCAGTACTGCCACCGACGCTGGCGACGAAGCCGACGACAACGACGACCGCGCCTGACCGCTGTCGGCCGACCGGAGTCTCTTTGTGGCCGTCATCAATACTGTCGCACATGACCGGCAGCCGCCTCCGGACGCTGCTTGCGGTCGTCCTCGTCCTGCTTGGAACCTCGCAGGCGCTCGTAGCCCTCACCGACGACAGCCCCGGCTACTCGATGTTTTACGGGCTGTTCGGTGTCGGTATCGCTACCGTCGGCGTCGTTGCGTTGTGGTTGCGTTGGCGGTCTGAGACAGCCAGTACCTAGCTTTCGACGCCGAGAAGCTCCAGTATCTCGCGTAAATCCTCTATTTCGTGGTCGGCTTGGTCGCCCCACGCCTCCTCGCCGTAGCCGACCGTCCGAATGCCGAGCGCTGCCGCCCCGGTCACGTCGTGGCTGTGTCGGTCACCAACCATTACCGCGCGTTCGGGGGCGACATCGAGCGCGGAGAGTGCGTCCTGGAACATCCGCTCGTCGGGCTTCGTGTAACCGACGGCCTCCGAGGTGGTGATATGGTCGAATCGGTCGCGAATCCCGAAGGCCTCAAGCATCCTGTGGGCCTCGGGCGTATCGATGTCGGAAACGATGGCCTGTCGGTAGCCGGCCTCAGCGAGCGCTTCGACGGTCTCGACCGCCCCGGGTTCGGGCCTGAGCGCTGGCTTCGTCGCGGCTTCGAAGGTTTCCAGCCAGTCTGCCGGCGGGTCACCATCGAAAAGCGCCGCAGTCGCTTTCTCGTAGCCGTCTCTCGCGAGTCGGTACTGGTTGCCCTCCCGGCCGCGGAAGTGGTCGCCGAGAACCGATTGCCACGTCTCCAGCGCCGCATCGGGGTCGCGGCCGGCATCGGCGGCGAGTTCGGCGACGAAGGCCGCATACCCCTCACGGACCGAGCGGAGTTCAACGAGGACACCGCCGATATCCCAGAGTACAGCCTCCGTGTCCGTGGCATGTGCCGCGTCGTCAGTCATGCGTCGTAGTATCTGACGCCGTCGTTTAGCGTTGAGTCGATTTCGCCGGCCGCTTCGAGATGGGCCAGCGCGCTCATCGCCTCGGGAATGAGGTACTCGATTTCGCGGTCGCCGGCCAGCGACATCGCAACCGCCGGTGCGGTCGCGTGACCGTCGGCGACGAGGTCGGCGACCTGGGAGAGTCGCGAATCGAGGCTCGCACGAGCATGAGCGACAGCGCCCGCGAGGTCACCGTGGACCGGTCCGTGGCCCGGGTACACGCGCTCGACATCGATGTCGTCGAGGCGGTCGAGAGCGGTATAGAAAGCGGGGAACGCCTCCCGATAGCCGTCATCGAGGCCGTCATGCATAACGACGGGGCGGAACGGCTTGATGCCCATATCACCCGCCAGCAGCGCGTCCTCGCCGTCGATGTCGACAGGATAACAGAGGTGGTCGGCCTGATGGCCGGGGACGTGGACCGGTGTCGTCTCAAGGCCGCCAACGTTTGCTTCCTCGCCGGCGTCGAGCCAGACGTCGACCGCTTCGGGGGCCAACAGCGTACTATCGCGTTCGAGGGACTCGACAGCCATCTCAACGGCCGTCGAGCGCTGTTCGTCCGGGAACCCGGCTTCCCGGCAGTTCGCTTCGACGCGTTCTCTGAGCCCCGCAACGCCACGGTTGAAGCGTTCGCGAACGCCGGCGGGCGCATAGACGGTCGGGTCGCCGGCCTGCAGCAGCGTCGGCGTCAAACCGACGTGGTCGACGTGGGGATGGGTTATCAGCAGGTGGTCGATATCAGCGGGGGTGTAGTCGTGTTCGGCAAGCGCTTGCCGGAAGGCCGCTTCGTGTTCCGGAAGCGCGGCGTCGACGAGAACCGGTTCGGGCCCATCGACGAGATAACAGGCGACGTGTCCCGGTCGCCAGTCGACGTCGAAGGCGAGCCGGTGGATGGGACCCTGCGTACTCCGTGCGTCCATTCACTTGTCGGACGGTTCGCCCGTGTATAAATCTTTGTTTTGACAATATCCCATTTCCATTTCCAATGTTTACCGTGTTCGTTTGATACTTACCTTTATTAACGAAGGGGGCGAAGCGGGCGGCACAGCATGACAGACCGGACACGCGCAGGTGAGACTCGATGTTAGAGCAGTTCAGTGTCGAGGGCCAAACGGCCGTTATCACCGGCTCCAGCCAAGGCATCGGCGCTGTAACCGCAAAGCGGTTCGCCGACGAGGGCGCAAACGTCGTCGTCACCTCACGCACACAGGAACAGATTGACGAAGTCGCCGACGAAATCAACGACAGCGACCGACCGGGCGAGGCCATCGCCGTCGAATGCGATGTCCGGGAGCGCGAGGCCGTCGAAGCGCTCGTCGAGGCAACCGTCGATGAGTTCGGCCGCATCGATTCGATGATAAACAACGCCGGGGCCTCGTTCATGGCAGGCTTCGACGACATCTCCGAGAACGGCTGGAAGACCATCGTCGACATCAACCTCCACGGGACCTTTCACTGCTCGCAGGTCGCCGGCCAGCAGATGCAGTCCCAAGACGGCGGCGGCACCATCGTCAACTTCGCCTCCGTCGCCGGCACGATGGGGTCGCAGTATATGAGCCACTACGGAGCCGCCAAGGCGGCCGTCGTCAACCTGACAACATCGCTTTCGGCCGCCTACGCCGACGAGAACATCCGCGTCAACTGCATCGCGCCGGGGCTTGTCGGCACGCCGGGGGTCGCCTCCCAGATGGGTCTCGACCCCTCCGATGTCGACCGCGAGGATGTCGCCAAGGAAATGGGCCTGCCGGAGGAGATCGCGGACATCGTTCAGTTCCTCGCCAGCGATGCCGCCTCCTACATCGTCGGCGAAACAATAACGGCACAGGGAGTCCCACCACTAGAGGATTCAAACCTCTAACATGCCCCGAGATGTCTTCCTACCGGTCGCAGCACAGCCCAGCGTCGACGCGCTCGTCGAGCAAGCCCAGCTTGGCGAACAGCTCGGGTACGATACGGCGTGGCTTCCCGAGACGTGGGGGCGCGACGCTGTGACGACGCTTACGTGCATCGCACAGGGAACCGACGACATCGATATCGGGACCTCGATTATGCCCGTCTACTCGCGGTCGCCGGCGCTCATCGGTCAAAGCGCCGCGACGCTACAGGAGGTCTCCGACGGCCGGTTCCGGCTCGGGCTTGGCCCCTCCGGGCCGGTCGTCATCGAAAACTGGCACGGCGTCGACTTCGGGAACCCGCTTCGGCGAACCCGGGAGACCGTCGACGTTGTCAAGCAGGTGCTGGCCGGCGAGGAGGTCACCTACGACGGCGAGTACTTCGATTTGGAGGGCTTCCGGCTCCGCTGTGACCCGCCGGAGCCGACACCGCCTGTCGATGCTGCCGGGATGGGGCCGAAAGCCGTCGAACTTGCCGGCCGCTTCGCCGACGGCTGGCACGCCCTGCTGTTTACCCGCGATGGCATCCGCGACCGGCTGGAGGACTTCGACCGCGGCTCCGAGATGGGCGACCGGGACCGCGACGACCAGCGGGTGACGCTTTCGCTTACCTGCTGTGTCCTCGACGACGCCGAGGAGGCGAAATCGCTCGTCAAACAACACACCGCCTTCTACATCGGCGGTATGGGGACCTTCTACCGGGACAGCCTCGCCAGACAGGGCCACGAGGAGACGGCCCACGAAATATACGACCACTGGCAGGACGGCGACCAGGCGGCGGCGATGGACGCCCTCGACGATGACCTGCTCGAAGAAATCGCGGTCTGGGGCACGCCGGACACAGCACCCGACCACTTCGAGCGGTTCGCCGACATCGACGGCGTCGAGTCGGCATCGGTGTCGTTCCCCCGCGGCGCCGACCTCGACCAGATAGAGTCGACGATGCGGGCGCTCGCCCCCGAGTAGCCGCCGCGTCCTGTCGGCTTGCACGCTCTTCGGGCCGCGCCAGTGTCTGAGTAGCTACTGCAGTCTGTGGCTTTCCACCCGTACTCCGGCTGACTGCCACCCCGCTTGGGGCAACTATTTTGCTCTCCCGGACGGCACGGGAACACATGGCAGAATCCGACACCGGCGCGGAGCTTTTCGTCGACGCGCTCGAATCCTACGGCGTCGAGCACATCTTCGGTAACCCAGGGACAACCGAACTCCCCGTTCTCGATGCTATCTCCGAAAGCGACATCGAGTACATTCTCGGACTGCAGGAAGACATCGCTACCGGGATGGCGGCTGGCTACGCCTCAACTCGCCGCTACCACGCCGAAGACGACGCCGACATCTGTCCGGTCGGTGTCGTCAACCTCCACGTTACGCCCGGGCTGGCACACGGTCTCGGGAACGTCTTCGGTGCGATGTACAGCGGTGCGCCGGTCGTCGTCACTGCCGGCAACCACGAACTCGACTTCCGGCACGAAGAGCCCATTCTGACCGGCGACCTCGAAGCGATGGTCGAGCAGTTCTGCAAGTTCTCCGCGGAGGTAACGCACGTCGACTCGCTACCGATGCTGCTCCGTCGGGCAGTCAGGACGGCGCTGACGCCGCCGACCGGCCCCGTCTTTCTCGCGTTGCCCGCCGACGTGATGATGGCCGAGACCGACGCCGACCCGGAGCCGCTGGGGCCGATTCCGGACGCCGGTGGCGGCGACCCGAATCAGATTGCTACTGCGGCCGACTACTTTGTCGAGGCCGACCAGCCCGTGTTGGTCCTCGGCGACCACGTCGCCCGCGCCGGCCGCGATGCCGTCGAAGCGGCCGTCGAACTCGCGGAGGCGACGGGCGCGCGCGTCCACGGCGAAATCCTCGCTAGCGAAATCAACTTCCCGACCGACCACGACCAGTGGGTGTCGTTTATCGGTCCCGACGAGTCCATCGCCTCGATGCTGATGGACACCGATACGCTCGGCTTGGTCGGCTGCTCGACGAACACGACGCTGTTGCGTCATGAGTCGCCCCTTATCGACGCCGATACGACGACCGTACAGGTCTCCAGCGACCCCGACGAGGTCGGCAAAAACCATCCCGCCGATGCCGCCGTCATCGGCGACCCTGGCCGTATTATGCGCGCCATCGCCGAACGGGTCGACAAGCGTCTTGACGACGACGAGCAGGCCGCCCGCATCGACCACGTCGAAACGATGAAGGCGAGTCTCGAACCGACGATGCAGAGCCTCGGTGAGGACGAAACGCCCCCCGGCGACACGCGGTCGTCGAAGGCGGAACTCGTCGATACGATGGCCGCCGTCGAGGAGGACGTCTTCATCGTCGACGAGGGCGTCACCTCCAAGTTCGCATTGCTGACACGGTTCCCGCTGGACGTACAGGGGTATCTCTCGAACAAGGGCGGCGGCCTCGGCTACGGGCTGCCGGCCGCCGTCGGGGCGGCGCTGGCGGAATCGCTTCGAGATGACCCCCAAGAAGTCGTCGGCTACATCGGCGACGGCTCCTATCTCTACTACCCGAACAGCATCTATTCGGCGACCCGATACGACCTCGACCTGACCGTTGTGGTTCCAGACAACCGCAACTACCGCATTCTCAAGGACAACACGGTCGCGATGATGGGCGGCGACGAATCCGACTACGACTTCGTGGGGATGGATTTCGACCCGCACGTTGACATTCCGAAAAACGCTGAAAGCCACGGAGCACGCGGCCATCTCGCTGAAACGCCCGAGGAATTCGAGGACATCTACGCCGAGGCGCTGGACAGTTCGGGGACTGACGTTATCGACGTTCTCGTCCACGACTGACCGCACGGTGACCTGCGGTACGCTTAGGTTTCTGCCGGCCGCAGGCCCACGATATGCTCACCACTGATTCGCTTGACCGCGTCGGCGTCGTCGGTGCAGGAACGATGGGCAGCGGTATCGCACAGGTCGCGGCGGCGGCGGGCTACGATGTCGTGATGCGCGATATCGAACAGGAGTACGTCGACAGCGGCTTCGAGACGATAGCAGACAGCCTCGACCGGAAGGTAAAGAGCGGCGACTACACGGAGAAAGAAGCCGAGGCGATACGCGACCGTATCGAAGGAACCACCGCGCTTGGCGATCTGGCTGATTGTGGCCTCGTCATTGAGGCGGCCGTCGAAGACATCGATGTCAAAAAAGATGTTTTCGCCGACCTCGACGGGCTCGTTGACGACGCTGTCCTCGCGACCAACACGAGCACGCTGTCGATTACCACCATCGCCAGCGCGACGACCAGCCCCGAGCGGGTCGTCGGTCTCCACTTCATGAATCCGGTGCCGGTGATGAAGGGCGTCGAAATCGTCGTTGGCGAGAAGACGAGGCCCGGCATCGTCGACTTCGCCCACGAGTTTGCCGCAGAACTCGGCAAGGAGACGTGGGAGTCAGACGATAAGCCGGGCTTTGTCACCAACCGAATTTTGATGCCGTGGCTCAACGAGGGGATTCGAGCCTTTGACGAAGGCGTCGCCTCCAAGGAAGACATCGATGCGGGCATGAAACTCGGCACGAACGTTCCGATGGGACCGCTTGAGCTCGCAGACCACATCGGCCTCGATGTCTGTCTGCACGCCTCCGAGACGCTCTATGAGGAACTTGGCGACCGGTACAAGCCGGCCTACCTGCTCAAGCGGAAAGTCGAAGCCGGTGACCTCGGCAAAAAGACCGGGGAAGGGTTCTACGACTACGATTGAACCGGCAATTTGTCAGCGGCCGAGCGATTCCCGCCGCTCGCTGAGCGGTTCGGGTGCGGCCTGATAGAAGAAATTCGGCTTCTCGATGCGGTCATCGTAGTCGTTGGAGAAGACGTGTGTCGTCGCCGAACTCATCGGCGGCAGCAGCCACGAACGGTCGCCCGTTACCTCTCGGTCGGCCTCGGCCTCGTTCTGTTCGAACTGCTCGAACTGGTCGGTCACGGTGTGGTGGTCGACGATTGTGACGCCCGCTTCCTCGTAGGAATGGAGCACAGCACGGTTCAGCTCGACGAGCGCCTCGTCTTTCCACAGCGAGCGGTTGTCGTCAGTATCGAGGCCGAGCCGCTCGGCGACGGTGGGCAACATGTCGTAGCGGTCCTCGTCGGCGAGGTTCCGTGCGCCGATTTCCGTCGACACGTACCAACCGCTGAACGGCGCGGCGGTGTAGTGGATGCCGCCGAGTTCGAGTCGCATGTTCGACACGACCGGGACGTCGTACCACCGTAGCCCGAGGTCCTCGAACCACTCGTAGTCGGGGTGTCGAAGCGGCACCTCGCCGACAGCCGAGTCCGGGACCTCGAAGATGGCCGGCTCGTCGTCGCCCATCTGGATGACGTGCGGGAGGATGTCGAAGTCCGTGCCATCGCCCTCCCAGCCTCTCGACTGGCAGTAGTCTGTCAGCTCGATTTCGTCGGGGTCACCGACGATGCCATCGTCAGTCCGGTAGCCCGCATACCGCAGCAGTTCGTAGTTCCAGATGCGGACCTGTCGGTCACCATCGACCATCGGCTTGAAGACCGTAATCAGCGGCTTGATATCGCCGCCATTGCGGGCCTTCTCGAGGTGGCGACAGCATGCTTCGTGGACCGCTTCGGCGGTTTCACAGTCACGCTCGTCGGCGACGTTGAGCTGCTGCCAAAAGAGCCGACCGATACAACGATTGCTGTTCCGCCAGGCCATCTTCGCGCCGTGTTCGAGCTCCTCGGGCGTATGCTCGTAGTGGTTTCGGCGCTCGATTTCAGCCTCGATTTCGGCGAGCCGGTCGTCGATTTCCGACTCCCGCCCGAGTTCGGTGTAACACTGCTCGATGAACGATTTCGCTTCCGCGAAGCGTTCTTCGCGGCTGTACTCCTGCGGCGGCTCGTGCATACACGAGATAGTTACGCCGACGGTATAGATTCCGCGGAGTTCCCCCGCAATCGCCGGCTTCTGCGGCGCTTTGGTCTGGGACACTTCGTAACCATTAAACAATATTCAACTCAACAAAGAATCAATAATGGAAACAGCACAGCTTGAGTCGGGGGTCGTCGGTGTCGTCGAAACCGCTTTCACTGATGGGACAGACAGTCTCGTCGTCGTTGACCCATCGGAGGAGACGCTTGCCGCGCTCGTGTCGGCATCGTTCGACCGAACACTACCGACGCTGCTCGTACTGGCCGAAGAACGCACGCTCAAGGACGCAATGGGGGATTTTGTCGTCGCTTCGAAGGCCGCTGCACTCGTCGAGGAGGGGGACCTATCGCTACGTGTGCTTTCGGAGCCGGCCGACAACTCCGTGTTCGCCGCCGAGGACCAAATTGTCGCGCCGGTCCCGACGGGTGACGGAGTCGCAGCGCTCAGCACCGACGATGGGGTCGTCGTCGACGACGTCTATGAGAGCTACCACGACCGGTTTGAGACGGCGCTCGATTACGACCTTCGGACACCGTCGATAACTCGTGTCCGGGAAACGCTGGAGGAGGCACTCGACGAACAGACCAGAGCGGACTTCGACGCGGTGCTTGAGGCCGTTCCCGAGGTTCGGAGCCGAGGCGACAGCCTCGATGAGGTTTCGATTCTCCTCTTGCTCACCGCCAAGAACGGCAATCTGCTGTACGATATCTCCAAGTGGGGCGAGGATGTCGGCGTCGCCTCGAAGGCGACCTTCTCGCGGACGAAGACCGACCTCGAGGACGCCGGTCTGCTCGATACGGAGAAGGTCCCGATCGATGTCGGCCGTCCACGGCTGCGGCTCAAACTCGGCGACAACCGGCTTCAAGGCCGGGACGCCGTCGACCTCGTCGAGACCGCGGCTGACATCCTCAACTAGTCCTCTCTTGCGTTCGACGGGAGCCTGAGCACGACCCGGGTGCCGCCGAGGTCGCTCGTTCCGAAGTCGAGTTCGCCGCCGTATGCCTCGATGACCCATCTAGCGACCCACAGGCCGATCCCGGTCGTGTGTTCCAACTGCGTAATCTCGCGCTCGCCGGTGATTATTTTCCGTGCCGTTTCGGGGATACCGGGGCCGTCGTCGTCGATCCACAGCTCCGTAACCGCCGTATCGTCGGTCTCTCCGACGGTCACCCGAACGCTCGGCTCGTCGCCGTTGTGTACGATGGCGTTCTCGATGACGTGTTCGAGAACGGTCTCGAACCGGGAGTCGACCACGGCTGTCTCCGCTGGTGGAACCGACCGGTCGATGGTCGCCGACGGATACCGCGCCTTGAGTTGTTCGCTGACGCGTTCGACGAACGGGGCGAGTGCAGCTTCCTCCAGCCCCGGGCCCACGTTCCGGCCGACGACGTTTCGGAGCTCGTTTGCGTCCGCCGCAAGCGACACGAGCTCGTCGGCCGTCTCGAAGATGCGCTCCGCGTAGTCGACGTGTTCCGGGTCGTCGAGCTCGGCGGCCAACAGCTCCGCAAAGCCGCGAACGACGTTGAGGTCGTTTCTGAGGTTGTGTCTGAGGATGCGGTTCGTGACACGGAGATACCGCTCGCGCTCGTTTTGTTCGGTGATGTCGGTGTAGATACCGAACACGTGGTCGGTCTCGCCGGTCTGGTAGACGAAGCCACGGAAGAGGAACTGCCGGGGGCCGGAGACGGTTCGGCGTCGTATCTCTCGGGTCGCAACACCGTCGCTTTTGAGCATCTCCCGAAGCTCGTCGGCGGTTTCGGCGCGGCTTTCCGGGACGATAACGTCGCCGGCCTTCTGTCCCACTACCGAGGACGATTCGTATCCAAAGACGGACTCGAACGCCGAGTTGACGCCTTCAATGCGGACCTCTTCATCGTCGATGGTAGCCTCGACGACAGGGTCGGGTATCCGCTCGAAGAGTTCTGCAAACCGGTCTCGCTCGGTCGATAGCTCTGCCTTCGTCGCGGCTAGCTCCCGAATGTCGTCGACTGAGGCGACGACTCCGCCGTTCTCAAGCGGTGCGACCGTCACTTCCGCAAGCCGAGGGTCGCCCCCTGCGGTGTGTGCGGTCGCCTCGATTGTTCGTTGTCCGTCTGTCGCCGCCTCTCCGGTTGGCTTGGCGTCAGGGAACACCGACGTAACCGACTCACCGACCAAGTCCTCACGGTCATAGCCGAGCCACTCGGCCAGCGGCGCCGTGAGGTACGTAATCCTCCCGTCGGCGTCGGCGAGGTATATCATGTCCTCGGTACTTTCCAACACCGTCTCGTATGTTTTCAGCGTCGACAGCCGCGCTGCCCGGTCGAGAGCGGCCGCTGCGGTTGTCGCCAACAGCTCTACGACGGATTCATCCGAGCCGTCGAACGCCCCGGGCGTCTCGGAGCCAACGCTGAGAACGCCGTGGTCGCCCATCGGAACTGCGATGGCAGACCGGACCGACCCATAATCGTAGGCGTCGATGCGCTCGATGTCGTCGTAGGTCTTCGGCTCCCCGCTCTCAAACACCGACCCGATGAGCCCTTCACCGACCTCGTACGTCGGCGGTTCGCCGACCAGCTCGAAGACGGCCGTTGACGCTGCCGCCGATTGGAGTGTCCCTGTCCCATCATCATAGAGGTGGACGCCGCTGATGTCGATATCGAGGATGTCTTCGGTGGCGTCGACGACCGTTTCGGCGATAGCTTCCTGTGACTCGGTGCGAAAGAGCGCTCGGCTCGTCTCCAAGAGCCCTCGAAGAACCTGTTCGCGGCGCTTCTGTTTCGTGATATCCCGGAAGAACACGGAGAGGCCGTCCTCGGAGGGGTATGCGTTGACCTCCGTCCACAGGTCCAGCGGCTCGTAGTAATCCTCGAAAGTGACCGGTTCCTGTGTCTCCATCGCCCGACGGTATTCGTGCTCGTATTGTTGGCCGAGCGCCTCGGAAAACTCCTCCCAGACGTTCTTGCCGACAAGCTCGTCGGCCTCGCGGTCGAGCAGCGTCTCCGCCTGTCCATTGAGATACGTGAAGCTCCAGTTCTCGTCGAGCGCAAAGACGGCGTCGCTGATACGGTCGAAGGTCCGCTCTAACCGCGTTGTCGTCTCCTGTAGCTCGTTCCAGTAGGTCCGACGCTCGAACTCCTGGCTCACCCACTCGACGGCCACTTCGACAAACGTCTGTTCGGCGTCAGAAAATTCCGTGCTACGTGGCTCCCCGTCGGCGAAACAGAGCGTTCCCTCGATATCGCCATCGACAACGACCGGCCCGCCGAGGTACGTTCCGAAATCAATGTCGTCTCGGATGAGTGTGTCTTCCCACGGTGTCCCCTCGACACCGACGGCGAAGCCTGAGACGTCCCCGCTGTCGACGACCCGGCGACAGTAGGTCGTCTCCAACGGCACCGACTCCGAGAGCAGATGGTCGGTTCCGGCGGCTTCGAGCAGCGCCTCCAGTCCACGGCTCTGTGTGAACGAAAACCGGTCCCCGTCGATTTCGGAGAGGTAGCCAATACCGAGCCCCAGCCGTTCACAGCCGAGTTCAAGCACATCGCCGACCTTCTCCTCGAAACTCCGAGACCGGTCGGCAATGATTCCCGCGAGTCGTTCGAGTGCCACCGCCTGCTCGCGGAGTTCGATGTTGGCTGGCCGCGCGTCGCCTTCGGATACCGCCCTGACACGGTCAGCGACCGTCTCGCCGTCCGTTTCGAGCCGCTCTTGGGAGACATACTCGTCTGCGCCCGCGCGGCCGACATCGATAGCGAGGTCGCCGTCAGTTGCCTCGCTGACAACGAGTATCGGCACCGTCGCGTCCGCGTTTCGGACTCGCTCGACGGCCTCGGCGGCCCACTCTGTCGGACCGCTGCCGACCGAACAGACGACACACCGCACGGCTTCGCCCCCAGTAAGGACCGAGACGGCCTCGCTCGGCGTCTCAGCGACCCGCGTGCCTGCCGGGAGTGGCACATCGGTGGTTCCCACGCATAGCACCGGAGAATCCATCGGTATACATTTTCGCTGGGACCCCCGATAAAGTTGCTGGCGAGTCTTAGGATTCTATCGTCGGGAGTTCAACGACGAAGACCGACCCCCGAGGGTCGTTGTCTTCGACCCGAATACTCCCGTCATAGCGGTTGACGAGCGTCTCGACGAGGTACAGCCCCAACCCGGTCCCGTCGCTGTCGAGGCCGCGCTCGTTGCGCTCGAAGATGGCCTCTTTCCGGTTGTCCGGAATGCCCGGTCCGTCGTCGGCAACCCGAACAACCGCCTGTTCGCCAGCGACGGTTACTGACACCGTTACTGTCGGTGGCTCGGTGTCGTTGTGCTCGATGGCATTCGTCAGGAGATTTCGGACGACCGACGCCAGCATGTCGTCAGCCAGAACGGTCACCGACGGTACCGGACCGTCAGTAGTTACGACGGCACGCTCGTAGTTCGACCGGACCTCCGCAAGCTGGTCTTCGATAACTCGGCCGAGATCAACTGGAGCGCGGTCAGCATCGCTCCGTAGCACGACCGCCGCGACATCACGGGCTGTTCGGGTTAGTTCGACAGCGCTGGTGGCGTTTTCGACGACTGTCTCGAGGTGTTCCTGCCCCGCCTCGTCGACGTGGTCTTCGAGGATTTCTGCATAGGCGGTCACAAGCTGGAGGTCGTTGCGGATGTCGTGCCGCACGACCTGATTCAGCAGTTCGAGGTTGTCACGCTGCGTTTCCAGCCGCTCCTCCGAAGCCAGCCGAGCCGTGATGTCGCGTGCGTATCCGAGCACCGCTTTCTCGCCTGTCCCGGCGACGGTGTAGGGAATCTTCGTCAACTGTACGGTCATGTCCGCGCCGTCATCCCGTGGAAGTTCGACGGCCGCCCGCTCCAGTCGGTCCCCCGACTCCAGCACTGACTCGTCGCTGTCGTGCAGCCGGTCGACAAGCGCCGGACGGCCAAGCGCTGCCGGCGTCTCCCCGACCATCGCCTGTGGCGTCGTTCCGAACAGCGTCGCCATCGCTTCGTTGACGAGGACGTACTCGCCGTCGCCGTCGATTGCGAACACCGGGTCCGGAACGAGGTCGATGACCTGCCGAAGTTGCGCTCTGGCCTGCTCTGTCGCTGCCTCCTCGCGCTTCCGCTGGCTGATGTCGCGGTGCAGCACCAGCGACGCCGGCTCCCCCTCGTAATCGATGCGTGTCGCCGAAAGCTCGACCGGAAGCCGCTCTCCGCCGGCTGTCTCAAGCTCGACTTCGTACTGGCTCGGTGCGGGCTCGCCAGCGACCCGCGCGTGGTGGTGGGCCTCGACGGTCTGTTTGTACTCCGGGGCGACGATGTCTGCCTTCGACGTGCCGAGAATCTCCGCCTCGTCGTAGCCCGTCATTTCGCAAAGCCGTTCGTTGACGAATACGACCGTCCCGTCCTGCACGACCCGAATGCCGTCGTTGCTCTCCTCGACGACCTGCCGATATAACCTCTCGTTCACGGGCGATGATGGGGCGGCCCCGGGTTAAAAGTTAATAATAATTCATTAAGGTTTCGTGTAACTTCGACGTCGGTTACCGTTTGGTGGCGGCGATGTCGCTGCGAATGTAGTCCGAAAAAGCGTATACGCACTTACGTAGCGCATTATTGGTTTCAGCAATTTTGAGGCGGAGTCCCCGTCGCATCTGCGACGCGTGGCTCTCGTCATACCGAGGTGTCTCCGAAGACAAATTCACGCCGTATTCTAAGCCGTTCCACTTCAGCGGCAAATCCTAAACACCTGTTCAAGAAGCTCTCAAAAAATCGTCCGAATCGTTCCCTGATCACTAACACCGTGCTTTCACATGAGCGAACATGACAACATCTAACGATGGCTATCGAATAGCTTATTCGACCCGCTTGAATATGGCATTCTGATGGATGTATCGGTAGTCGTCTGTGTCTATTCGATGGATCGCTTCGAGTCGTTCGTCGAGGCGGTCGAAAGCGTCCTCGCACAGACGTACGATCCGATCGAGGCGATACTGGTCGTCGACGGCAACCAGGCGGTGTACGAACGCGTCGCAGACCGGTTCGGCGATCGGGACGACGTGGTGGTCCACTGCAACGAGGAAAACAGGGGTGTGTCAGTGAGTCGGACCCATGGAGCAGAGTTGGCGAGCGGGGACGTTGTCGCGTTCATCGACGACGATGCGGTGGCCGAACCAGACTGGATCGAACACCTCGTTGAGGCCTATGAGAAGCACGACGCGGTCGCGGTCGGTGGACGCATGACCGGAGAGTGGCTCGCCGGCCGACCGTCGTTCCTGCCCGACGAGTTCGACTGGCTGGTCGGCGTCACCCATCGCGGATTCGCCGACGGGAGAACCGAGGTTCGAAACACGTTCGAGTCGAACATCTCGTTTCGGCGGGAGGTGTTTTTGGATCTCGGCGGGTTCGATCCCGAACTGGGGCCGACCGGGGAGGAGTACCGGCACTCCGAAGGTGCCGAGATCGGGGCTCGGCTCGAAGCAGAATACGATCGCGGCGTCATGTACATTCCGGAGGCCATCGTGCGCCACAAGGTGTTCGAACACCGGACGCGGCTGTCGTGGCTTTGTCGTCGGGCGTTCGAACAGGGCGTCTCGAAGCGGGCGATGAAACGCCGGACCGATGGCTCCTCGGCCGAAGAGTTCGGGTTCCTCCGATCGCTGTTCCTCGAGCATCTCCCCCGCCGGCTCCGAGAGCTGATCGACGAGCCGTCCGTGGCGGGAGTCGCCCAGATCGTGATGCTATTCGTCTTCACTGGTCTGGTTGGAGTCGGGTACCTCTTCGAGAGCGCTTGGGGGATCGTCAGTCGATAGGCGGCTACTAGGTGTGGCACAGAAATTTTACAGAGACACTACAGGGCTTAGAACCGTATTCTAAATGAAGTGCAACCCTGCAGATGTCGCTTTGCTCGGTTCAAAATGACTACTCCGTCGTTTCGATGACATCCACGACACGGAACCCGCGCTGTACGTGTGGCCGTTCGTCTCCTATCAATGGACAGTAGCAAACAGTGCGGTCGTTGTTGCTATTGAGTTGTTGTACCTCGTTCTTACCGTGTCGGTGCGCAAAAAACGTCGCGGTAACTGGATCCCGAGCCAACTGTGCGCGGACCGCATCCGGATCACCAGAACCGCCCTCGGCAGAGGTTTGTGGGATATGCATCAGGACGAAGACGCCAGCCTTGTCAGCGAACGCGTCGATCTGTGATCGAAGGAAATCCACGTCGGCTCCAGGACGCCCGCCTGGATCGCCGGGTTCAGCCGTGTCGCAAATAATAAACACATACTCGCCCAGTTCGACGGTGTAATCTTTGGGGATGTCATAGACTGCTTCCCACTCTTCGCCAGGGAGGAGATCATGGTTGCCCATAACGGGATACCACTCAATCGGATCCGGAAGCTCCGAAAAGAACTCTTCAATAACTGTGAAATGATCTTCTGGGTCGTTATGAATGATATCGCCGTTGTGGAACAACAGATCGATTTCGCGTTCGTCATGGACCGCTTCTATCTCGTCTTTGGCCCGCTCAATGGCCTCAACCCAGCCCTGTGGGCCGTAGTCTCCCTGGTAATTGTGTCCCCAGTGGCTATCTGATACGACGACAAACCGATATTTGACGTCCGCCATCGAAACAGACTGTCGATCGTAAATCGAGTTGAACGCGGTTCCGTTGATAATTGAGCCGTCGATTCCACGTTGCCGGGTCTCGATGAGATCTGGGTTTTCCTGTAATAGTGTCGGCTCTTGCTGTAGGTACCAGTTGAGGCCGTATATGCCGCCGAGACCAACCGTCGATACGGCACCGGCACGCAACAGACCACGCCGAGTGATGCGGTTTCGAACGTCAGTTGAACTAACCCTCCGACCAGCGGATGAGTTTTTGATACGGAGCGACAGACGCGACAATGGGCCCCGATCTGGGGTTTTTTCCGGACAGAACGTTCTGACCCGTTTTTTATCAATTCGACTCAGTTGCTCCCACTCGTGTTCTTCAACGAGATGGACAGCAAAGGACTCTTTCGAATCAAAATATTCTGAACAATATGGACATTCAATTGGCATATATAAAGCAGTTCGCCTTCGGACATAAAATTCACGTTAGCTTCCGAATCGAGGTCGACAGCTATTAGCCGGCGGCCCCACCAGTCGTGGACACGAACTGTCGATGCAAGGAACCGAGCCGATTTCGATGGTCCGTTATTTATGATACTGTTTTCAGCGCTCACGATCGCGATCGTCTCGGTCGCGAGCACGATCGCCTCGGTTCGGAACGCCTTCGCACCGATCCGGAAGGTCCTCGCGCTGCTCGCCACACCGATCGTCTTCCTAGTGTCGTATCTTGTCCCGCGGGACGACTCGCTGTGGCTGTTCATGGCCGGCCAGGGAGATCGGTTCGCGGACAACTCGAAGTATCTGTTTCTCTACTGTGACTGCCAGCCAGACGTCCGGAACGTCTGGATCGGCACCGACGAGCGGATCGTCGCGGAGTTGCGCGAGCACGGCTACGAGGCGTATACGAGACACAGTCTCGCCGGGCGGTGGCGGCTGCTACGGGCGGGCTACTGGTTCGAGACCCACGGCCCAATCGCGCCGGCGTACGCGGGTCGGGCGCGGCTAATACACCTGACCCACGGCAACTACCTCAAAGTGATGCTGGAGGACCACACCAGGGACTGGCCCTGGATCGTCCAGGTGCTCGTCGAGTTCTTCTTCGAGCGTCGCCGCCGGTACGTCGTCACGGGCAGCGGGCCGCCCCTGAAGAATATGCAGAGCATGCGCGGTGCGCCCGCAGATCGAGCCCTCATGACGGGGCTGCCCCGGAACGACGCGCTGTTCGACGCGTTCCAAGACGAGGAATTGGGGCTGGAGGAGTCCGCACTAGCGGCGGTCCGCGATCGGGCCGCCGAGGGGCCGGTGCTGCTGTACGCCCCGACGTATCGCGAGGGGTACGGCGAGCGGAACGGCGTCCCACTGTCGGAGCTCGATCTCGGACTGGAGCGGCTCGATTCGGTGCTCCGGTCCCACGACGCGACGCTGTATATCTCCCATCACCCGGCGACGACGTTCGATCGGGATCTCGAAGGGCTCGATCGAGTGACTGTCCTCGAATCGGGCGGGGATCTCTATCCGTTCCTGCGGGAGTGTGACGTGCTCGTGACCGACTACTCGGGCATCTTTTACGACTTCCTGCTGCTCGATCGGCCGATGGTCTTCTTCGCCCCGGACCTGGAGGTGTATCTCGAGGATCGAGATCTGTATTTCGACTACGAGGACCACGTGCCGGGGACGATCGCGACGACGCCCGAGGCCTTTGTCGAGTCCGTGCGGGCGATCCTGGAGGGGGCCGACGAGCACGGTGACGATCGGGCCGCTGTGCGGGAGGCGTTCTACGACGATCCGGACGGCGAGGCCTGCGAGCGTGTCTATCATACTGTCAGGGACGAGGCGTGAGAAGACAGGCGACTCGTGGTGAACTCGATAGCGGTACGTATTTCCACCGGACCGACCAACCGGAGATCATGTCGGAGCCCGACGACGTCTGTGTCGTCACCCACCCGATCGGGTCCGCCTCCGAGAGTCACGCGGAGACGTTGCTCGACATCCTCGGGGCGATCACGGACGTTTCGCTGGTCGCCATCTCTGTCGCTGAGGAGTCCCCGCTCCGCGAGGAGTACGACACGATCGAGGTCTCGAGGGTCGGCACCGGCGGGCCGATCCCGATCGCCGCCCTGCGGTTTCTGGCGAATCAGGTCCGGATGGCGATGATCCTCCGAAGGCGGCCGGAAGAGGTCGTGCTCTTCTTCGGGGTGACCGCCTATCTGCTCCCGATCGTGGCCGCGAAACTCGCCGGAAAGACGGTCGTACTCCAGCCGCGGGGGAACGTCCCGCTGACCCTCCGCCTTCACTGGGAGCGACGGCTGCCGGACGTGCTGGCCCGCGGGCTGGCTGGCGTGGTGTGGTCCATGGAGCGGCTGGGATATCACGCCGCGGATGCGATCATTACCTACACGCCCTCGATGGCCGAGGAGCTGGGGCTCGATCGGTTCGAGGAGAAGCTGTACCCGAACGGGGCGCGGTACGTGGATACGGATGAATTTTACCCGCGAGTCCCGTTCGAAGAGCGCGATCGCGTGGTCGGGTTTCTGGGCCGGCTCGACGAGGAGAAGAACGTTCGAACGCTGGCGGCGGTGGCGAAGGAGTTGCCCGAGGACGTGACGTTTCGGTTTATCGGTGATGGCGATCTGCGGGAGGAACTGGAGGAAGAGCTTGCCGCGGAGATCGAGGCGGGAAAGGTGGAGTTTACCGGGTGGGTCGATCACGACGAGGTGCCCCGGCAGTTGAGCGAATTGCGGTTGCTCGTGTTGCCTTCGGAGCCGACCGAGGGGCTGCCGACGGTGATTCTGGAAGCAATGGCTTGTGGGACACCCGTGCTTGCGACACCTGTTTCGGGAGTGCCGGACGTGGTTCGGCAGGGCGAAACCAGTTTTCTGATGGACGAGGTTGCAGGCGAGGCAATTGCACGGGACATCGAGGGAATTCTCGACCGCGATGACCTGACGGAGCTGAGTCAGTATGCTCGGGAACACATCAAAGCCGAGTACAGCTTCGACGCTGCCGTCCGGCGGTGGCGGAGGGTACTCGAAGCATTATAAATGATAGCAGATAGAGCACGAGCGATGACAAAAGTCATAGCCATGGATCGGGAACTGTTGACAACCGAACTGTCGAGACACGATGACAACCAATCAAAATAAACAGGAGCGGGCGACGTATATCCAGTCGGTTGTAAAGGAGGAGTTCGACAGAGACGTTACCGTTCGTCCAGTCACGCGCTCCCTCTATGAGGTGACTGTCGGCGACGATTCGATACGGTATGCGAAATGGTGGGACCGGAAATTCGACGAACTCATGCGATTGACCGAACTCGATACTGACATCGGGATGCCCAAGAGTCGGGTGTTCGAGGGCGACGTATACATTCAACTCATGGAGCCTGCACCCGGGCGACCGCTCTCTCATCAGCTTGTCCTTCGCTGTGTCCCCGGTCTCTGGTGGCATTCGCGGGACCAGGTCGAAGCGGCAGTGACACAGGTTGGAAGATACATTGGTCGCCTCCATCAAGAGACATCGAACGAATCGACAGAAATCGATATATCTAACCTTCATATTGATAAATACGACGCAGTGTCTGATGGATCTATTCACCCGCGGTTGGAACAATAACTTGACAGCGAACTAGTCGAAGAAATATGGTCAAGGGTTGAACGGTACGACGACTCACAACAAATCTCATCCCTCATTCATGGCGATTTAATGTTATATCATGCTTATACTGACTTCAGCAGCGTCTCGCTTATTGATTTTGACGGGGTTGCAACCGGACATCCCCTTGAAGACGTTGCGATATTTAAATCAGCGTTGGAACTGATTATACAGCGACTACCATATACAGGTTGGACACAATATCAAAAACTCTGTGATGCGTTCGATGAGGGTTATCTCAAGACGGCCCCGTCCGAGACCAATTCCAGAAAGCTTGAAGAATTTCTCCATACGATACATCATCTCACCATTCTTCTATATTATTTTGAAAGGCTTCCAAAGAAATTGGAGAGTCAGTGCGAGTATGCCAAATCGTCACGTTTGAAGCTCTCTGCACTATCAATTATCGATACGTGGCTTCTAAAACGCTCTCTCAAACGTCTGCTTTTGTAGCTGAAATTCCCCATACAACCACTCACGTGTGTCGTGGTAAAACTCCATACTCAACGGCGAATGATATTATTCGATGTTTTCATTTGACCGCCGTTCACTCAAGATGGGTCCCCATCATGAACCGTGACAACGAATTTGCAAAAGGCAATCTTCCGCGTTCATAACACGCAATTAGAAGCTATTCGGATGTTGCGGCAACCCTATCTGTTTATGTAACACGCTCGTAGTGGGTTTTGAGTTCAGAACAGAGTGCCTCCCAAGAGTGGTAATCGGCGACGAATCTTCGCGCATTTTCGCCTAGATTGGCCCTATGCTGGTCGTCGGCAAGAAGTCGTTCGATCTTCGCGGACAACGCCTGCGAATCACGCATAGGGACGAGATACCCATTATATCCAGTGTCGATCAGCGACGGAAGACCACCACTGTCCGTCGCAACGACCGGTAGACCCCACGACATTGCCTCGAGCACAACGTTCGGCATTCCTTCACCCTCAGTCGACGCGAGGGCAAACACACCTGCTGACCTGTAGTATCGACCGACATCGTCGGGGTCGACTTCGCCCTCAAACGTGACATCAGCACCGGCCTCGGCGGCGCGTCGTTCGAGCCGGTCGCGCTCGGATCCGTCACCGACGATAGTGAGCGACGCGTTGATCTCCGCGACAGCGTCGATGAGATACTCGATACCTTTCTTCGGTGCGAGTCGACCGACGTAGAGGACTCCTTCTCCTGATGCTGTTTCGTCAGGAATGGATACAGCGTTACCAAGTATGTCGATATTGCACTCAATATCATCGAAGTCGGCGACTACATCGTCTCGGATCTTTCCGGACTGCGCGAGAACAAGTGTGTCATCGAGAACTCGACGCATCATCCAACGTTTCCACCAGACGTCGTTCATGAAATAGTAGTCCCCACCGCGGACCCATGCAAAGTACGGAAGGCCGGTAAGGCGGTTGAGAACGTATCCAAGGAAGCCGACTGGGTAAAGCATCATACACTGGAGGACGTCGAACTCGTTACGACGACGGATGAGAGCCAACATCGCAAACACGAGAAAAGTGAGATCACTCACGAACGGATTCACCCGCCAGTTTTGGATACGTACCACCTCGTATGGGACATCACTGTCATCATGGTCACCGAAGCGTTTCGTGAAAACTGTCACGTCGTGACCTTGATGGTGTAGCTCGGTTGCCATACGTTTCGTCTGGGTCTCCATGCCTCCGATGACGTCTGGCGGGAATGTTTTGAGAATGATGGCGACACGCATTTTTCGATAGTTACAGCGGTGTACGTGTAAGAGCTTCTATTATCCTATGAATGTTGGGAGGTAATAAGAAGCCATTTACAGCACGAAACGGAGAACATATGCATGGGGAAGTCAGAGAAAATACGTTATGATGCGGTGTTACAACGAATCCCCGAGACTACGGAGACGATTCTTGATATTGGATGTGCTAGACATAGTGAAGAGAAGAGAGAGTCGGCAAATTTACATGAGTATCTGATAACAAACACCGAGTGCCACGTACAAGGAATAGATGTGCTTGAGGAAGAGATCGAAAAGATGCGGAATGAAGGGTACGATGTTCAGGTGGGGGACGCCGAAATCTTTGAGTCGGAAACCGAGTTTGATGTTATCGTTGCTGGTGAGGTTATAGAACATCTGAAAAACATAGGGAAGTTCATCCGCACTGCGGAGAGCAATCTCGCTGTGGGGGGGAAACTGATAATCACGACCCCGAATCCGGACGGCTTCGCGTATTTCAGGAAAGCACTGTTCAACCAGCCAAACAACCCCACACACACCTGCTGGGTAGACCCTAAGAACCTTGAGCAGCTTATTTCCATCACCGAAACAGATCTGCAACTAAACGAATGGACATACCTCCCACCAGTTGGTGGTGTTTCCATGGTCCTCTGGAAGACGGGTTTCAGCAGAGCTGCGAGCCCAGGGTACGTTGCTGAACTCTCGTTAGATTCAACTGGGTAAACTATGAGTCATATTGAATTTGTTGGGCCGCCGGGTGCTGGAAAATCGACGATTTACGGTGCCGTAATCGATAACCCGAAATTCTTTGGAGCGCTCCAAGAGGATGCTGTGAAACGGTGGATGCTACGTAAAGCACGCAAACGGTACCGGATCCTCTATCGGATGACCCCGGGTTTTCTCCGCTCACTGCTTGTCGATAGCGTTATCGAATATCGTCTCAGACGAGCGGTATTCGACGATTTTGTTCGAAGCTACCCTAACTTTCCCCATGTCTTGTCTCTGATACTGAACGAAGCACGATATCAACCGGAGACACTTCATCAACTGGTCAAACGATGTGCTGAAACATATCAAATAGGGGTTGAAACAGTCGAGGACGATGAAACACTTTTTATCGACGAGGGCTTTTCTCAGAGCGCGGTCTCAATACTATGGCGGTTTGACGACAGACAGTTCCCACTGAGTGACTACTTCCAGCGTACGCCTACACCCAGATTACTCATCTACGTGGATGCCCCAGTCGACACATGCATTCAGAGACAACAAAAACGGGGAAACGTTCCTGCCTCAAAAGAATGGGTCTCGGAGGATATTCAAACGGTTCAATACGACTTGGATAACATTTGTCAGCAGGTAGTGACGGCAGCAGAAAAGCATACGCAGGTACTAACCATTAACAATACCGGTGGTATCGACACTGCGGTGGACCGCATTCGTTCGGCACTGTCCAACTGAGCGCTATTGTCAGATTGGAAACTTACGGGCTCCATAAGAACGGGGGACTCCGCGAACCGAAAACAGGGTGAGGAGTATATAAAACAGGGATTCGGCGGATTCAATAGAGTTGGCCACAATAAGTACGTACAGAGTGCTCAATGGGTGGACAAATGCATGCCGAGCAAACGGTTGTTGTCGAGGATGAATTCGGGATCGATGATACACTAAAGGATGATCTCAAGACCGTGGCAGGTATACCGGATGTGGAAAGAGTGATTGCACTTGGGGACATCGGCCCGTCAAAATCTGAAACTCCGGGATCGATAGCTGTTGCAACGACGGGCACGGTCTATCCTGAGTTCTGTTCGAATGTCGTCAACTGTGGCATGTCTCTCCTGCGGACCGGCCTCAAAGAAGAGGACGTGACTGATGAACTTCTAACCAAATTCTGTGAGCGCCTGCAAAGTCCAGACGAGCGTTTCAGTCCTGACAAGCAGGATACCATCGGTATGCTGGAACACGGCGCCGAGTACGTCGTTGACGAATGGGGATTCAGTCCGGACCTGTTGACCAACATCGAAAACGGCGGAAATATGTTCAAAACTGAAAACCGGACACGGGAGATTCGGGAGCTTGTCCCGCCGTGGATACTCAGTCACCCAAACGCACGTGAGGACACTCCTATTCCAAACCTATCAGGAAACCACTTTATCGAGTTCCAGGTCGTTGACGAGGTGTTAGATTCGGACACTGCGACAGAGTGGGGACTCAGTGAGGGCGATGTCTTGGTTGCCATGCATGGGGACTATCAACTCACCCTCTACATCAATTGGCACTACGCCAATCGCCACAAGTTCCGAGAACATGCCGCTCTTCAGGATAAAATCAAACTCCAACTCTCGAAGCTACTCTTCCACGCGTGGAGTGGCAGAGTCCGAGATCTCCCGCAGAACTGGAAATGTTACAATGGATCGGAGCGATTCTCGGGGATTGATACGAACACTGTCCAAGGGGACCGATACGTTCAGACCCAGCATGCAGCGATGAATTTCGGCTATGCCAATCGACTTCTCGCCAACTGCTATATGGCCGATGTGTTGGCAGATATCACTTCCAAAGCGAGCGACGCATCGCTGCTGTGGGATGTCGGGCACGACACCCTGCAGCGGGAATCCATTGGGGGAGAGGAATACTGGATACATCGGAAGGCTGCAGGTAATGCCGCTGCAGGTAAGCCTGCATTTATTTCGGGGTCGTACAATATGGATTCGTTTCTCGGCCAAGGACTTCCAGGTGCGGAAGCATATCTCAACTCCTACGACCACGGCAGTGGGAATGTAATCAGCTACTTTGAATCAAACGGCCAGCTACCCAAAACAGACCTATCAACTGCGAAGTACTCCTTGCAGGAGGCACGTGACAGTGATAAAATTAAACATATTGATAGGAAACCAATCGAAAGGCTGGCCGATAACGTGACTGGGAAAGGTATTCTTTCGGGAGTGGCGTGGCTTCGGCCCATTGCAAATATTGGCGAGTAACCGCCACGGCCCATATAACAACAAATTAGTCTCATATCTGGACTTGGACTACATTATTACTCAGAGGATGTTTAGGCAGTGACATTTGACAGGTTGAACCTACAGCTTATTTTATTGTCTGATTTGATCAATCACATTACCGGGATCTCCATCATATAGGATACCGCTGTCTGTCCAAAAGTCGTAATCTTTGGTCGGTACTTGCCAATTCCCATAGACTCGTTTCAGATACTCCTCAGGCTGGGAGGGTAGGTATACGCCGTGTTCCTCACTGTACATGCGGTCTTCGTAATGGTATTTTGGTACTTTTCTAACTTTGATTTTATTTATTGTATTCAAAACTGGATCCATAATAGTATTATCTTTGACATACCAGTGATAGGCCGAATGTAAACGAGAGATTAGGTTCGCCTTTGATATTCGTCTATGAGTCACATTCCAAGCATACTGCTCCCCCGCATGATAAACAATAACGCTCTTCGGAAGCAGATTGTTGGTCGGGTAGAGCTGTCGCTGTGAAAGCGTAGCGGGCAAGGGTGACGCGAACGCGTCACCCGAACGCAATGTTCCCATTTGAATTGCTGAGCTCAGAGGCGAGCGCCGCGAACCTGCTGGAGCAGGTTCGCTGGCGCGAGGGCCTCTGTTGCCCGCGCTGCCGGTCTGAGTCGGTGATCAAACACGGCAGCTATCGAGAGTACCAGCGGTATCTCTGTAAGGATTGCGACCGCACGTTCAACGACAAGACCGGCACGATCTTCGCGCACGCGAAGATCGGCCTCGACAAGCTGTTGTTCGCGTTCTACTCGTTGCTCCGGTTCAACACGAGTATCCGCCAGTTAGACGCTGAAATTGACGTGTCGTATCGCTCACTTCGCCGGCGCGTCGAGCAGTTCGCCAGAACGCTCGACGCGCCAGCCATCAACCTCGTTGGCCCGGTCGAGATCGACGAGTTCTACGTCTCTGCCGGGAAGAAGGGCCGCGAGCGCGACCGAGAGTCGCGCTCGCGTGCTCTCTCGAAACGCGGACGAGGAACGTATGAGGAGGACAAACCACCAGTGTTCACGCTCGTTGATCGCGGCACCGGTCAGCGATACGTCGTCCCGGCGAAATCCGCCGACGAAGCGACGGTGCGACTCCTTCTCGAAAACCACGAGAAGGAGTCGCTAACCGTCTATACCGACGGATTTCGGGCATACGATCCACTTGACGATGATGAGGACTTCCACCGAGAATCAGTAATTCACGGTGACGGCGAGTACGTTGATGGAGACGCACACGTGAACACGTGCGAGAGCCACGCGTCGCTGGCGCGACGGTGGCTCTCGCCACATCGAGGCGTCTCAAAGGACAAACTGACAGCGTATCTTAGACCGTTCCAACTTCGGCGACGAATCCTCCGCAAACCGGGACGAGAAGCACTGAAACAGATTATTCGAGAAGTTCTCTGACTCACCAACAATGTACTTCACAAGAGCGAACAATAATATCAACTTTGACATCATAACTGCGAGGTCTCCCCTTAACTGCAAATACTTTCTTTTGATATGTTTTTGTTTTGTATTCATAATCTTCGGACTCTTCGAACATGTCAATGACTTTCTCAACGTCCGTGGACCAGACACCGAGATCGATATCGTCATCCCAACTTATGAGATGGCCTTCGCGGACTAATCCGAGTAAATTGCCCAAATCAACCCAGTAGGCGACCTTGTTAGTTTCCAGCTCAGCACAGATGTCGAAAAACTGCTCTTCAATGTCCATAGCGGAGCCGTCGCGTTTCGAACAATTAAATATTAACGGACGAGCTAGTTGAACAGCCATGGAGAATCATAGACCCGCGAGCTGATCGAATAAGAAACATCAGTACTTCACAAAGCCCGTTAGTTAGGACATCTGCCTGCTGAAGGTGTGTTCAAGACCAACAAGCAGACAGCGAAATCCACGAGGACCAGCTCGTTAACTTCCTCATCAACCAGCTTGACGAAGAAGTTGCTTTCTATCTTGCCGACAACGCTGAAATCAATTCTGAGGACATCTACGAGGTCCTCGTCGGCGCAACCGCCGACGGGACTCCAATCTCGACGCTGCACAACTCCAGCGAAGACCCGCCACCGGCGAACACGATACTCTACCATCTTCGGATGAAGTTCGAACCGGAACGGCTCAAACGAGTCGCTAACACACTCCTTCGGCGACATATAGTCGAGCTGCTCCCCGAGCAGGTGGAGGTCTCTACCGGTCGTCACTGACCCAGCAAGCGTTTTCGCAAGTTGCAACGCTGTTGCGCCGGCGGCTGACCGCCGCCGACACCGACAGCTCCGTTTTTGATCAGCGTTGCTCGGCTGTGCTGGCGACTCATCAACAGATGACTCAGGTCGGGTTAACTGGCGATGCTTTGTGAGGTACTGAATTTGGTACAGTGGGATTCACCACCTTTCGACGGTGAGAATAATCGGATTAGATTTGGTCCCCGTCCGCATTCGTATCCAGCACAAACAGTGGCAGGAGTACCGCGACGAAGTCTGGAACAACCCCAGTAAGGACGCTTCCTGGCATCCCGACCTACAGCAACCCGACTGACCCGTCCTTTCGGTGTGTTTTTACGTCTCTCCGCGAAAGTTTGCCCACAGGTTATATGAGGATCGGCCAGACCTCCGTGATCTACTTTCTCGGCAAGGTCACGGCCTCCGTCGTCGGCTTCCTCGCCACGATCTACTTCGCTCGAGTTCTCGGCGCAGAAGTGCTCGGCTTCTACGCCGTCGCGATCGCCGTCGCCGGCTGGCTCAAGCTCGGTGGCTCGATGGGCGTCAGCTCGGCCGTCCAGAAACGAATGAGTGAAGGCGACGATCCGGACCGGTACTTCGTCGCGGGCGCGCTGATGGTCGCCGCGTTCGCGGCCGTGGCCGTCTCAGTGCTGCTTCTCTTTCGCGACCAGGTGAACGCCTACGTCGGTGCGGAAGCAGCCCTTCTCGTCGCTTTACTGGTCACCGTCCAGCTCCTGTTTGCCATCGTCGGGGCCGGACTGAAAGGACAGCGTCGAGTCCACGTCTACGGCGTTCTCAAACCACTCAAGGAAGCGTCCCAGAGCCTGACACAGGTTGCACTCGTCGTTCCCGTCCTCTTCGGCCTCGGTCTCACGGGACTCCTCGCGGGCAAGGCGATCGGTGCCTTCCTCGTCACGCTCCTCGCTATCGCGGTGTTGGGCGTCAGTTTCAAACGTCCAACACTCGAACATTTCAAGAGTCTCCTCGATTTTGCCAAGTACTCCTGGCTCGGGAGCGTCGAGAGCCGGACCTTCAAGGAAGCTGATATCGTAATTATGGGATTTTTCGTCTCCTCCGCACTCATCGGCGTCTACTCCATCGCCTGGAGTCTGACGATGTTTCTTACCCTTTTTGGCTCTTCGGTGCGGACGACGCTCTTTCCTGAGATCAGCAACGCAGCATCGACCAAAGGGAAAGACGCCATCTCACTCATCGAAGATGGGATATCGTACCAGGGACTGATCCTGATACCCGGATTCGTTGGTGGCACGATACTCTCCGAACAGATTCTGCAGATATATGGTGACGAGTTCGTCCAGGGAACGGCTGTCCTCTGGATACTCATTCTGGCCGTCCTGTTGAAGGGGTACCAGTCCCAGTTCCTCACTGCACTCAACGGCCTGGATCGGCCCGATATCTCGTTCTACATCTACACCGCCTTTATTCTCTCCAACCTAATTTTGAACGTCACCCTTATCTACCTATTCGGTTGGGTCGGTGCCGCAATCGCAACAGCACTCTCTGCAGGTGTGGGGCTCTCGCTCTCATACATCGCCGTCAAGCGGCTGTCATCATTTAAAACACCAACAGAGATGATCGCTAAACAGCTAACTTCGGCACTGCTTATGGGTATTTTCGTCTATGCCGGTTTGTATATCGAACAGACATTCGGACTGATTGAGTACAACGCCATCACAGTCGGTATTCTCGTATTTTCAGGCGCTCTGCTATACTTTGTTTTACTGTTCGTATTGTCAGAGGAGTTCCGGCGTACCACACGGAGAAATTTACCCGGGTTTGGGTGATTGAGTTTGGCGAACACCAGCTGTACATCGTTGTTCGCTTCTCCACTAATGATGCTATCTTGAAGGTAGTTCCTCGAGTCGATTGGATGTTTTTCGAGAGGATACTCAACTCAGCGATAACTCCCAAAATCAATATCGATTCGAGACGAACCGGTTTGATTATATCGGACAATTTTCCTCGTTCAGACTATCCTATATTTCTGCACAATTGACTGCTGATCTTCCCGCGAGGACACTATAGTGTAGATCATCATCAAAATGTCGGGAGTCATCGCAAGCGAAAGAACATAAATAAACCTCCACCAAAGGTATTGTTGATGACTCGCCCCTTCGTCGTTATCCTCGGTGCCGGCCGCCCCTTCTCCGGCACCGTCCCCTCGGCACTCCAGCGCATCTCCGGCGATCGTCGCGTCCTCGATTGGCTCATCGATGCGTTCAGCACCACCCTGGAAAACCCAGAGATCCACTTCGTCGGCGGCTACCGCATGGACGAGATCGTCGAGGAGTACCCCGACATCCATTTCTCGCGCAACGAAGACTGGGAGGAGACCGGCACGATCGGCTCGCTCCTGTCGGCCCCCCTCGACGAGACCCGGCCCACCTACGTCTGCTATGCCGACGTCGTCTTCCAGCCCGAGATCGTCGCCGACCTCCAGAGCACCGCCGCCGACGCCGCGGTCGCGATCGACGAACGCTGGCGGACCCGCTACCGATCGCGCTCCGAGGCGAGCCGCGAGCGCGCCGAGAAAGCCCGCTACGAGACTGCCGACGAACCGTACGTCGATCGCGTCGCATCCGACCTCGATCCCGAGGAGGCCGACGCCGAGTTCACCGGCCTCACTCGACTCTCCCCCGCCGCGATGCGGTTCGTCTCCGATCTCGTCGATCGCAGCCTGATCGGCCCCGAGGACGACCTCGCGGATCTGGTCACCGCCCTCTCGGTCGGCGAGATCCACCCCGAACCGGTCGACGTGGCGGGCCACTGGGCGGAACTCGAAACCGCAGAGGACCTGGCGCGGTTCGTCCTCGACACCAAGGCCAACACGCTCAAGCGCCTCGAATCGATGGTCACCGAGAGCACGATCGCCCCCCAGTACACCTTCACCGTCGACGACTTCGAGGACGATCCGACCACCGTCGCCGACACGATCGAGGCCACCTTCGATCGCCCGGTGATCGTCCGATCGAGCACCCTCGCCGAGGACGGCTGGGAGCACTCCAACGCCGGCCGCTTCGAGAGCGTCCTCGACGTGCCGCCCGACGACGAGACCGCCCTGCGGAACGCGATCGAAGCTGTGATCGACTCCTACGACGGCAACCCACACAACCAGGTGCTCGTCCAGCCGATGGTCCCCGACGTCGCCGCCAGTGGCGTCGTGATGACCCGATCGGTCGAACACGCCAGCCCCTACTACGTGATCAACTACGACGCCGAGACGGGCAGCACGGTCACCGTCACTGACGGCAGCGGCGACGACATCCGGACGATTATCGTCCGCAAGGACACAGCTGACCGGTCCACGGCTAACGAGCCCGCAACGGGCGAATCTATCGCTGACAGATCGGTCGCCTCAACCGGTGATCCAGCCCTCTGCCTGCCGGCTCTTCTGCGGGCAGTTGCCGAACTCGAAGAGGTCGTCGGCCACGACGGACTAGATGTGGAGTTTGCCGTTACCGACGACGGCGAGGTGTATATTCTTCAGGTCAGACCGATGACAGTCGACCCCGGTGAACAGACCGTTGACGACGGCGCTGTCGTCCGGGCGATCGAAGAAGCCCGCGATACCTTCGAGTCCCGGCAGTCAGCTTCACCGTTCGTCTTCGGCGATCGGGCGATTTATGGAGTGATGCCCGACTGGAACCCGGCAGAGATTATCGGCCGGACGCCTCGCCTGCTGGCCGACTCCCTGTACCGGTACCTGATCATGGACGAGGTCTGGGCACGCCAGCGGGCTGAATTCGGCTATCGGGATGTCCGACCCCACCCCCTCATGTTCAGCTTTGCCGGCCAGCCGTACGTCGATGTACGTGCCGATTTCAACTCTTTCATCCCTGCGGCAGTCTCGGATGAGCTGGCCGAGAAGCTGGTCGATCACTACCTCACTCGGCTTGAAGAAAACCCCGAACTCCACGACAAAATCGAGTTCGAGATCGCGGTCACCTGCCTGCCATTCGATTTCGAGCACCGCGCCGAGCCGCTGCGGGAGGCCGGATTCACCGATGCAGAACTCGATGAACTCCGCGAGGGGTTACGAGGAATCACTCAGGGTGCGTTTGAGCGCGTCGAAGGCGGGGTCGATATGGCGAAGGTCGACGATCTCGAACGCCGGTACGAACGTCTCAGGACGGCTGACATCCCCGACCTACAGCTTGTCCGCACTCTGCTCGAGGACTGTCGACGGCTTGGAACACTGCCGTTCGCGCATCTAGCCCGAGCAGCGTTCGTCGCCGTCTCATTGCTTCGATCCCTCGAACGGAAAGGCATCCTGACAGACGAACAGGTGTCAGAGTTTCTCAACTCACTCGAGACCGTCGCCCGTGAATTCGAACATGACGGGTATCTGGTTGCTCAGGGAGAACTTGGTTTCGAAGAATACGTCGAGCGGTATGGGCACCTCCGGCCGGGCACATACGACATCACCTCTCCACGGTACGCCGCCGATCCGGAGGGTTATCTCCGGCCGACAGTTGAGACTGCGAGTGAACCAGATTCCCACCCCAGACCGGATGCGATCTGGGATGGCGAGACCGCAGCAGAAATCGAAGCTGAACTCGAATCGATCGGGCTTCCGGCGGATATTGATCGGTTCGTCGACTTCCTGCGTGATTCGATCAAAGGCCGAGAATATGCCAAGTTCATCTTCTCGAAGAACCTCAGCCTTGCACTCGAACGTCTGGCAGCTTACGGCCAAGAACACGATCTCGATCGCGATACCCTCTCACACGTCTCGATCGAAGACGTTCTCGAGCTCACGACAGGGCATCCACCCCAAGAGCCGGCTGAATGGCTCCATGAACGAGCTGCTGAGGGGCAGAGACGCCACACGATCGCCCAGGCCGTCGAGCTTCCACCGCTGCTGACTGAAGAACGGGAGTTTGACCGTTTCGAACGGCCAGCGCGTGAGCCGAACTTCGTTACAACCGAGACTGTCCGCGAACAGATAGCGGAGCCGGATGAGGACGATGATCCGACACTCGACGGCCGGATCGTCCTCATTCCGCAGGCTGATCCGGGCTACGACTGGCTGTTCGGATACGACATCGCCGGGCTCGTGACGATGTATGGTGGAACTAATTCCCACATGGCGATCAGGGCCGCAGAGTTCGGCCTGCCAGCGGCGATCGGGGTTGGTGAATCACTTTACGAACAACTCAGCGGGGCAGAGGTAATCGAACTCGACTGCGAAGCTAAGGCAGTCGAGCGGATTCGCTAATATGCGCCGGCTCGGGGTCACACAGCGCGTCGAAGTCGTCGAAGAGTACGGCGAGCGTCGGGACTGCCTGGATCAGGCTTGGACTGAGCTGCTTGAGAGCTGGGAGTTCCGGCCGTTTCCGCTACCTAACACCGTTGAGAACGTTGAAACATACCTTGACTCCCTGAATCTTGATGGGATTGTACTCACGAGCGGAAACGACCTTTCAAATCTCAAAAACCCGGACGATCCGGCACCCGAACGCGATCGATTCGAACGGGCCGCCCTCGAATGGGCGATCGATCACAAAGTTCCGGTCTGTGGTGTCTGCCGCGGGCTCGAACTTCTGAACGACCATTTTGATGGAAGCCTCTCTCCTGTGTCCGGCCATGTGGCAGTGGACCACGGTGTGTCGTTCGGCTACGAGGCGATCGATTTCAGCGAGGACGCCGATACCGTTCAACTCCCATCAGAGATCAAAACAAACAGCTATCATGACTACGGGATCGATCCGTCCGGTGTGGCGGATCCACTGTCGGTGCTTGGGACTGCTGCCGATGGAACCGTTGAGGCACTGCACCACCCGGAACTCCCGGTCCTCGGGATCATGTGGCACCCGGAACGTGATCCGGATCGGCCAGAGTCGTCTCGGGCTCTCGATCGTAAGCTATTCGATGCGCTGTTCGGAGAATCTGGACAATGAACGATGAGACGATATCAGAGCACACGCTAGACCAGACCGTTGGGAAGACTCCCCCCGACGAGCTGGACACTATTACAGATGGTGGTTCTAACGCTACACCTGTGGCCGTTCACCTCGCAGCAGGCCAAGGAACACGTCTGCGACCTCTCACTGACGATCGGCCCAAGCCGCTCGTCGAACTTGGCGGTCAGTCACTGCTGGAGCAAAACGTCGAGACACTCAAAGAAGCCGGTGTCAGGGACCACGTCGTCGTCACAGGCTATGAGGGCGACCAGATCGTCGATCGTGGGTTTGAGACGGTCCACAACGATGTCTACGACGAAACCGAGATGATATACAGCCTTTTTTGTGCCGCGGAGGCGTTTCCCGACTCTGGAGAGGGGGATCTGCTTATTTCGTACGGCGATATCGTATACGAGCGCGACGTGGTTGAGGCATTGCTGGACTGTAGCGCACCTCTCTGTGTCGCTGTCGACCGGCAGTGGCGAAAGCTATGGGAAGAACGTTTCGAGGACCCTCTCTCAGATGCTGAAACACTCGATATCGACGATAAGGGACGGATCCACGAGATCGGCGAGACGCCTGAGGGATACGATACGATCGATGCACAGTACGTCGGCCTGCTGAAAGTACGGAACGATCATATCGATCGATTTGTTGATGCTTATACTGAACTGGACGCTCAGACCGATGGCTATGTTTCGATTGACACGACCGCCTTCCTCCAGCAGTTGATCGACGACGGCTGGCACCTGCAGGCGGTCTCGATTGACCGCGGTTGGCTGGAGGTGGATACGCTCGAAGACCTCGAACGGTATCGGGAGCTGCACTCCAGCGGAGAACTTTCACAATTCGTAGATATATGAACATTCCTCAAATTGTTCAAGAATCTGGTTTCCCTCCCCTTGAGGCGAGAATCCTGTCGTTCACGGCGGGCGTGAACCACCGCACAGCATATTGAAGTGTTCTGAGCCGTAGTGGGCACGCCCGACGCAAAACAAGCCAGACAACTCTGAGGCAGCAGGGCAGAATCTCGTCCCTACTGCCGAGGGGAACGGCAACGTGGCCCTGCCAGCACCGCGTCGGAGCTTTTGTCGCCACGGTGGCCGAGTCACGTATAGAGCTCCCGGCCGAGCACCGAGGCTGATTCTGCCGGCCGCCACTCCGCCGGCCGGTCGTCCTCTGCCTCACGAGCCTGCTCGATGACGACGTTGGCACGGTCGGCGTGGTGGCGTAGTGCGTCGGCTTCGTCGTCGCCGTCAGTTACCCACGTCGGCGTCCAATGCTCGTTGATACTACCGCTTGCGAGCGTCTATGCCGCCAGCGTCGTCATTGAGCGGGCTGTGTCGTCCTCCCACCCATTGAGTATCCAGCCGTTTTCCAGCGCCGTTTGCAGGCAGCGGTAGCAGTCCGGCATCCCGTCGCCGTCAACCCACGACCGGATGCGGCCCCGCGGGAGGTCGACCGCCGTGCTGACTGCTTGCGACCCCTGCTGTGGGTGCTTAGCTGTGTACCGCTGGACACGTTCGTAGTCTTCGACAGCGTCCCACGGGTCGTCGTAGTTTGGCGGGTCGTACGTCTCAACGAGGCTGCGTTTCGCCGTGTCGGTGTCTACTGAGTTGGAGAGCACAAAGAAATGTGGATATATTCGGGTTATTGACCGTATTCGAACGAGGCGAGCGTAGATGTTCGCTCACCTTCCTGCGACTGCCACACTAAGCGAATGTCATCGCTGCCACTCGGGTCGAAGCTACCGGGGCTGCCGTCCGAGTTAAGAACGATCTGACCGCCGGCCCTCATTGTATCACTGACGTTCTGTTCTAGGTCTTCGTCATCTGCACGGATGCGTTCACCATCAACTGCCGAACCCGTTACAAAGAGGTTTTCAGCGTTTATCGAGTCTCCGCTTTCGTGTGTGAACGTAGTCTCGATATTACCATTATCAGTACCGTTATCGGCGCTGATTTGCGCGTTGGGTGCGGTTTCTTGGACTTGGTCGCCGAGTCCGAGGACGAAGGTGCCGATGACGGCTGCAAGAATAACGGTTATTGCAACCATGAGGATGACTCCTATAACGGGCGATACAGCGCGTCTATCGTCGGTTTCCGGGTTGAGTAGGTTACTCAGATTCATTGTTTTGGATTGTGTGTGCAGTCGCCGGCAGGAGATGAATTTATAACCCCGGACGCCCGAGTTACGGGTGCTTCTGGGGTAGTCATCTCGACTGCCTTTTGAGACTGACTGCGTAGCTATGCGTACGAGCGGGAGCGCATATAAATCCCTGTTTCTGCCTCAATTCGTGAGATGACCGAAAAACGACGGTTGACCAAATCGCGCAGAACTTGGGTCGGTCAAGTGCGCGGCCGATGGTCGACTGGGCGCAATCAAGCCAGCCGGTGGCTCCAACCAGCTCGTCAAACATCGCCCCGGTCAGCCGGACGCCCAGCCACGCTGCGAACGCGCACAAATGAGCTTTGCGAACGGGCTGTTGTTCGCCGGGTCGTACTCGGCTACGAGCGCTGATGCTATGACCGCCGCCAACCGCGGGAAGATGGGACCGACGCCGGTGTTCCGTTGCTGCCGTAGGTGCCTGGATTCGTCGGTCTGACGGATAGGTGGGCCGTCGCAGCGGCAGGCGTTGCCCGTCATGCTGCTGCCCCCCAGTCAGTTTCGGCTACGAGAATCGCACGACGTGAAGGGTGGGCAGGTAGTTTTTGCGTCGGACAATCACAGAGCGGGGGCTGCTCAAACGTTGAAACGGCGGAAATGAGACGCCAACGGGAGTTTGGCCACCGATTTCCAACGGCCAACGACCGTTTGGAAACCGAGTGGGCCAACTCGGATTTGAACCGAGGACCTCCCGGTTATCAGCCGAGCGCTCATACCTAGCTGAGCTATTGGCCCTAGGTTGGCGCAGTTCATCGTAGCGGGGTGATTTGTTTAAACGTTTCTCTTCGTCCGCCCCACGTCCCGTGGTGTCACGCCGTTCGGTCGGAGTCGGTGTCGTCGTCCTCGTCGGGTTCGGGGTCGGTGAACTCGTAGTCCGCTTCGCCCATTTCGACGGTATCGCCGGCTGCATCGGGACCGGACGCGTCACCGGGGAAGCCACCTCCGGGGCCACCGCCGCCCGGGAAGCCCTGCCCGGCCGTCTCGTCGCCGCCCGGGAAGCCGCCCACGTAAACGTTGCCGGAGGCGAAGCCGCCGGTCTTGTCGTCGAGGAACGGCGTGACGACGTACTTTTTCGTCGCAATGCGGATGGGATACCGGGTCGGTGGAAGCACCAGCAACAGCCCGATGAAGTCGGTGATGACGCCGGGCGTCAGCATGAGCGTCCCGGCGATGATAAGCAACAGCCCGTCCAGCAGCTCGTTGGTGGGCGCGTCTCCGTTTGCGAGCTTGCGCTGTATCTTCCGGAGGGTGTGTCGCCCTTCGGCGCGGGCAAACAGCAGCCCGAGCAGCGCCGTGAGGACGACCACCGCGACGGTCGCGACGGGGCCGATGGTGACCGGTCCCAGCCGCGTCGCAAGCACGACAAGCAGCAGGATATCCACGACCGGGACGAGCAACAGCAGGCCGATGACCCGCAGTCTCATACCGCCCGCTACCGGCGGCCGGGGGAAAACCTTTCCGAGACGACCGGTCGTGTCGGTGGCGGCCCACCAGCCCCGGCAGCGACACCGATACGGCCTTACGGCCCGGCCGGCTTTGCCTACCTGATGGAAGCAGCGCTTGTCATCCTCGACGGCTGGGGGCTCGGCGACGGCGACGAGACCGACGCCGTCGCGGCCGCCGACACGCCGGCGTTCGACGCCCTCGCCGAGCGGGGTGCGACCGGACAGCTGGAGACCCACGGCCGCAGCGTGGGGCTGCCGGACGGACAGATGGGCAACAGCGAGGTCGGCCACCTCAATATCGGCGCGGGCCGCGTCGTCAAGCAGGACTCGACGCGCGTCACCGACGACATCGACGCCGGCGTCTTCGCGGACAACGAGGCGCTGGCGCGGGCGTTCGACCACGCCGACGACCACGACGGCCGCGTCCACTTTATGGGGCTTGTCAGCGACGGCGGCGTCCACTCTTATCAGTCGCATCTGCACGCACTCGTCGACCTCGCCGCCGAGCGGGGCGTGGAGGCGGTCACCCACGCGTTCACCGACGGCCGGGATACGGCCCCGAAAAGCGGCGTCGGCTTCATCGAAGACCTTGCGGCGACCGTCGAGGAGGCCGGGACCGGCGACGTCGCAACTGTTTGCGGCCGCTACTACGCGATGGACCGGGATGAAAACTGGGAGCGGACAAAGCGCGCCTACGACGCCATCGTTCACCGGGAGGCCCCCCACGAGGCCGACTCAGCAGTTGCGGCCGTCGCGGCCTCCTATGACCGCGGCGACACCGACGAGTACGTCGAGCCGACGCTCGTTTCCGGCACGGACGCGCCGCTTTCGGCCGATGACGCCGTCGTCTTCTTCAATTTCCGTGCCGACCGGGCTCGCCAGCTCGTCCGCATGCTAGCCGACATCGACCCCGACTGGGCGTTCGAGACCGACCCGCCGGCAGCAGCACTCGTCACGATGACCGAGTACGACGAGACGTTCGACCTGCCGGTTGCGTACCCGCCGCTTGCGCCCGAGCAGCCGCTTGGCGCGGTGCTCGCCGAGAGCGACCGCACGCAGCTTCGGATGGCCGAATCCGAGAAGTACGCCCACGTCACCTACTTCCTGAACGGCGGCCGCGAGGTCGCCTTCGAGGGCGAGCGCCGCGATATCGTCGACAGCCCCGACGTGCCGACCTACGACGAGCAGCCGGCGATGTCGGCCCCGGAGCTGACCGACGCCGCAATCGACCACATCGGGGCCGACGCCCCCGACGTACTCGTGTTGAACTACGCGAACCCGGACATGGTCGGCCACACCGGTGACTTCGAGGCCGCCAAGGCGGCCATCGAGGCTGTCGACGAACAGCTCGGTCGGCTGGAAAGCGCAATCAGGGAGGCCGGCGGCCACCTCTTTGTCACGGCCGACCACGGCAACGCCGACGACATGGGCACGCCGGAGGCACCCCACACCGCTCACACGACGAACCCGGTTCCGTTCGTCTACTGTACGCCGGACGGCACCGACGGCGGCTACACCGTTCGGGATGGCGGTACCCTCGCCGACATCGCGCCGACGCTGCTTTCGACTATCGGTGTCGACATCCCGGAGACGATGACCGGCGAATCGCTGTTGGAGCGATGAGCAAGTCCGTCGTCGTCCCTGCGGACCGCGATATTCGCGGCACGCTCGATGCGCCCGACGCCGATAGGTGTGTCGTCGCCTGCCCGCCACATCCACAGCACGGCGGCAACCGCAACGACCCGCGGCTTGAGGCCGTCAGCGACGACCTCGATGCTGCCTGTCTGCGCTTCGACTACGGCCCGTGGGACGAGGGCCGCGGCGAACTCGAAGACGTCCGGGCGGCGTACGCGTGGGCGCGAGAGCGATACGACGCTGTCGGGCTCTTCGGCTACAGCTTCGGCGGCTGTCTGGCGCTTGTCGCCGCCGCGGCGGAATCGGAGGCGGGCACGCCGCCATCGGCGGTCGCTGTGCTCTCACCGGCGGCGTCGCTTGCTGCTGGCGAGCTCGATGCCGTCGCCGCCGTCGCTGATATTGACGCGCCGATGGCGCTGGTCTACGGCGAGCGGGACACGATGATTGACGCGACGGCGGTTGCCGACGCTCTCACCGACGCTGGCGGCGACGTTGCGTCGCTGCCGGCCGACCACTTCTTCGTCGGCCAGACACAGCGCGTCGGCGCGGCTATCGCCGCGTTCTTCAACGATGGGGCGCTTCCCGACTCGGTCTGAGCCGCCCTGTGGCTCGCCCCCACGGGACCGGCGCCCGCAGTCGGCGACTGTCGAAACCGTTTTGTCCGACGCTCGCGCACCGTCGGTATGCCGACGGAGCTTACTGATTACGACCCCTCGATGGGGAACAAGTTCATTTTCGTCACCGGCGGGGTGATGTCCGGGCTGGGCAAGGGCATCACCGCCGCGAGCACGGGACGCCTGCTCGCTAACGCCGGCTTCGACGTGACGGCGGTCAAGATAGACCCGTATCTCAACGTCGACGCCGGAACGATGAACCCCTACCAGCACGGTGAGGTCTACGTGCTGAAAGACGGCGGCGAGGTCGACCTCGATTTGGGGAACTACGAGCGGTTCCTCGATATCGACATGACCTTCGACCACAACATCACGACGGGAAAGACCTACCGGCACGTCATCGAAAAAGAGCGTGCCGGCGATTATCTCGGCAAAACGGTCCAGATTATCCCACACGTCACAGACGACATCAAACGTCGGATTCGGGAGGCCGCCGAGGGCCACGACGTCTGTATCATCGAAGTCGGCGGCACCGTCGGCGACATCGAAGGAATGCCCTACCTCGAGGCGCTCCGGCAGTTCGCCCACGAGGAGGATGACGACGATATTCTCTTTACCCACGTCACGCTCGTCCCCTACTCGAAGAACGGCGAACAAAAAACCAAGCCCACTCAACACTCCGTCAAGGAACTGCGGTCTATCGGCCTGCAGCCGGACATTCTCGTCGGCCGCTGTGAGGACAAACTCGACATCGAGGCCAAAGAGAAAATCGCGCTGTTTTGCGACGTGCCTATGGATGCGGTCTTTTCGAACCCCGATGTCGAGGACATCTACCACGTCCCCCTGATGGTCGAAGAGGAGGGCCTCGACCAGTATGTGATGGAACAGCTCGGCCTCGACGAGCGAGCGCTGCCGCCCGAAGAGCGGGCCAACGAGTGGCGCGACATCGTCACCCAGGAGACGACCGACGAAGTCGACATCGCGCTGGTCGGCAAGTACGCCATGGAGGACGCCTATCTCTCGATTTATGAGTCGCTGAAACACGCCGGCTTCGAGACCAACACCGATGTCAACGTCCTGTGGGTCGACGCCGACGAGATGGACGACGCCCACGCCGACCGGCTCAGCCGTGCTGACGGCATTATCGTTCCCGGCGGCTTCGGCAGCCGCGGCACGGAGGGCAAAATCGAGGCCATCACATACGCCCGTGAAAACGACGTCCCGTTCCTCGGGCTCTGTCTCGGCTTCCAGATGGCGGTCGTCGAGTACGCCCGCAACGTCTGCGGGCTCGACGGGGCTCACTCCGCCGAAATCGACGACGAAACCGACCATCCGGTCATCGACATCCTGCCCGAGCAGTACGAGGTCGAAGATATGGGCGGGACGATGCGGCTCGGCGCTCACGAAACCGACATCGAAGCGGGGACGCTGGCCCACGAACTCTACGCGGACGAACAGTGTACCGAACGGCACCGCCACCGCTACGAAGTCAATCCCGAGTACATCGAGACGCTCGAGTCGGCGGGGCTGGTCTTTTCCGGCCAAGACCAAAACCGCATGGAGATTCTGGAACTGCCCGACCACCCGTTCTTCTTCGGCACGCAGTTCCATCCGGAGTTCCGTTCCCGGCCCGGCCGTGCCTCACCGCCGTTCGTTGGGCTGGTCGAAACGATACTCGAAACGACCGACACTGACACCGAAGAGGTGACCGCATAATGGTTGAACCCACAGCATTCATCGACGAAAAGATTGCAGAGATAGCCGACGATGTCGGCGACGCAAACGCCGTTATCGCGCTGTCGGGGGGCGTCGACTCCTCGACGGCCGCCGCCCTCGCCTACGAGGCCATCGGCGACCAGCTGACGCCCGTCTACGTCGACACCGGGCTGATGCGGAAAGGCGAAACCGACCAGATTCGCGACACGTTCGACTACATGGACAGCCTGCGAATCATCGACGCCCGCGACCGCTTCCTTGATGCGCTGTCAGGCATCACCGACCCCGAAGAGAAGCGACACGCCATCGGCGAGCAGTTCATTCGCGAGTTCGAGACCGTCGCCCGCGATGTCGACGCCGATTACCTCGTCCAGGGGACCATCTACCCCGACCGTATCGAATCCGAGGGGACCATCAAATCCCATCACAACGTCGGCGGCCTTCCCGAGGTCGTCGACTTCGAGGGTATCGTCGAACCGATGCGAGACCTCTACAAGGACGAGGTCCGCGAGGTCGCCCGCGAACTCGACCTCGAATCCATCATCGCAGAGCGGATGCCGTTCCCCGGCCCGGGGCTTGCTATCCGCGTCCTCGGCGAGGTAACAGACGAGAAACTCGCGGTCGCCCGTGAAGCCAACCACGTCGTCGAGGAGGAACTCGAAGAGTACGAGCCATGGCAGGCCCTGGCGGCGGTGCTGGGCAAGGCGACCGGCGTCAAGGGTGACAACCGCGTCCACGGCTGGGTGGTGTCGGTCCGGTCCGTCGAATCCCGCGACGGCATGACCGCCCGCGCCCAAGAGCTTGACTGGGAGACGCTCCAGCGCATCCAGTCTCGCATTACGGGCGAAAACGAGAACGTCGCCCGCGTCGTCTACGACGTGACCCACAAACCACCGGCGACCATCGAATATGAGTGAGGTCGTCATCGCGGGCCCGGACCCTGAAGGGCTCGGCGAGGCGCTCGAAGCCGAAGGGGCGTCGGTCAGCCACGCTGACGGGACGGCCACCCGCCCGGACCTCGAAGACGCCGGTATCGTCGACGCCGACGTGTTTGTCGTCACCGACGCGGGGCTGGCAACGTCGGTTCCTATCGCCGTTGACTCCAACCCCGACATCCGCATTGTGATGTACACCCGCGATTCCGTCCCCGAGTTCGTGAAGGGACAGGCCGGTCACATCATCGACCCGGCCATCCTCGACCCCGAGACGGTCGCCGAAGAGCTCGTATAAAGTCTCTCCTTGCGGCCCTTTCAGTAGCGTTCTGCCAGCGCCCGAAGCCGCTCGCTGCCGCCCGTGCGGAACGGTGTTCCATGCCCCATCGCTGCCACCTCGAAGTCGGGCAGGCGAGCGGCAAGGTCGGCGATGCTCTCTTCGAGCCGGTCGCGGTCACGGCTAATAAACCACGGCGCTGGCGCGAGCTCGCCGTCGCGTTCGATGACCAAATCGCCGAGAAACGCCGCACTGCGTTCTTCGTGGACGTAGACGGTATGGCCCGGCGTGTGCCCCGGAGCGTGGTGGGCGGTGAAGCCGCCGACGGTGTCGCCGTCTTCGAGCGGCCGGACGCGGCGTTCCGGCAGGTCACCGACGAACGGCCCGGAAACGAGCTGTGTCAGCCGCTTTATTCCATATGGCGACGGCCGTTCGGCCCCGGTAAGCAGTGGCGCATCCGCCTGTCCAATGTACACTGGCGTGTCCACAGCGAGCGTCGATAACGGCCCGACGTGGTCGAAATCGTAGTGCGTGATGAGGATTCGTTCGAGGTCAGCGATATCGAAACCGGCGGCTTCGATTGCTTCGACCACTGTGCCCCCATCGAACGGTGTCCCAGCATCGACGAGTGTCAGTCCCTCGTCGTCAGCGACCAGATAGGCGTTGACGCCCATCGGCTCGAACCACCAGACGCCATCGCGCAACTCGGTTACCATAGGTCGGCGTAGGACCGCTGTGAACAAAAGCTACGGCTTCGGGGCGGCGTTCTGTAGTGCTGTCTCGGCGATGTTGCCGCCGTAGTCGGCGCTGCGGGACAGTGAGTCGACAACGAGACCGAGCAGTTGCGCCTGTTGGGGGTCAAGCTCTCGGATTTCGTCGTCGACGCGGCGGGTTAGCTCGTCGACGTTCGCGATTCGCGTGCGGGCGTCGTGTGCCAGCCGTGTCGCCCGGTCGGAGTCATCCTCCAGCAGCGCATCCATGCCCATATCGACGACTTCAGTCGCCTCATCGTGGAGGTCACGGATGGCGTCCGCGGCGTCTGTCGGCGGCGTCGACAGCGTCTCGGCGTGGGTCGCGATTTTCGCTGCGTGGTCGCCGATGCGCTCTAACTGGCGGGCGCTGGAGTGGTAGTCGAAACACGTCTCGCGGTCCAGACCGATAGTTGCGGCCGCCGAGGGGTCCCGCAGGACCGACCGGAACACCCGCGAGACCATCGACCACAGCCGGTCGACGTCGTCGTCGCGCTGGACGACATCGGCGGCCAGCTCGTCGTCGTCATCCAGCAGCGCGGTCACAGCGTCGGCGAGCATGGTCGTCGCCACGAGCCGCATCCGGGTGACGGCGTTGTGCATCGACAGTTCCGAGGAGTCGAGCAGGTCCTGGAGGCGGACCCGACCGGAGGTTTCGCCGATGACCTCCAGCCCGACGAGCCCCTGTGTGGCATCACGGATGGTCCGTCGCTGGGCGGCGCTTACCTGCGCCGTCTCGAGCGTGATGATGTCGAAGCCGCTGACGTACATCGTCACGACCGCCCGCATCAGCTCGTCGCCTTCGAGGCCGGTGATGTCGAGCGTGCCTTCGATTTTATCGTCGCCGTGTCTCGGCGTCAAAAGGAGCGATTCCTCCTCGGGATGGAACTCGACGACGCTGCCACCGCTGATGTCGTTTTCCGTCGCCCACCCCTTTGGGAGCGACACTGTGTAGGTCGACCCGCCAGTCACCTGGACCTTCCGCGTCTCCATACCCGACGCTACTCACCGGTATCATAAACCTCTGTCGAGATATATAGATGCCACGAATGGGCGCATATCGGCTGCTAAAGGGTTTTTGAGCCGCAACCGGAAGTCGAATACTGGCAATATTTGGGTTTGAAACCCTGTACCAAACATAGGTCTATATAGAAAACATAGTGGAGTACTTAGGTGTCCGGTGGGCGAGTAACGACAATGACACGAGGCCGGGAGCAGTCCTCATCCGGCGGCCGGTCGATGTCGCGTCGGTCGCTGCTCGCCGCCGCCGGTGCCGGACTTGCTGCCCTGTCGGGATGTACCGTTCTCGGCGACCCGCCCGGCGAAGACAGCGGGCTTCGCGGTGAGATTACCATGGACGGGAGCAACACCGTGCTGCCACACGGGGCGGCCGTCGCCGAAGAGTTCCTCTGGCGGAACAACCGCGTGACGATTCCGGTTCGCGGCTCGGGGACCGGCGCTGGCTTCCAGCAGTTCTGCCGCGGCGAAACCGACATCCAGAACGCCAGCCGGCCGGTACAGGAGAGCGAAGAACAGCTCTGTACGGAGAACGGTGTCGACTACATCGAGCTGGAGGCGCTCTTGGACGGCATCGCCATCATGGTCGATGCAGACAACGACTGGTGTGACTGCCTGACCGTCGAGGAGCTTCGGGCGATGTGGGAGTCGGGCTCGGACGTCGAGACGTGGAGCGACGTCCGGCCGGCGTGGCCGGACGAAGAAATCGACTTCTTCGGCCGCGATACGGCTTCCGGTACCTTCGATTCGTTCACCGAGCGGCTGATGGGTGAAACCGGGAACATCCGCAACGACTACTCGGCCAGCTCGGATACGAACGTCATCGTCCGCGGCGTCAGCGGAAACCGGAACGCTATCGGGTTCGGCGGGGCCGGCTTCTACTACGAGAACGAAGACCAACTCCGGCTTGTCGGGGTCGACGACGGCAATGGCTGCGTTCGTCCGACCCGCGAGACAATCGAAAACGAAGAGTACACGCCGCTTACACGACCGATGTACGTCTATCTGAGCACCGAACGCCTCGACGACCCGGCCGTGCAGGCGTTCGCCCGGTTTTACTTCGAGGAGATAGACGACGCGGTCCACGAATCGGCCGTCGAGGCCGGCATCGCCGCCCCCAACGAGACGTTGACGTGGACACAATGGGCGGCTCGACGCGTCGGCTACTACGCCGCCCCCGACGAGGTCGTTGATGAAAGCCGTGCGAAACTCGAACAGAAGATAGCGGAGGCAACCGAATGAGCACGACCGACATTACCGACGACGCCGTCAGCGACCGGGCGACAACGATTGCCCGCGTCGTCTTCTTTGCCTGTGCGCTCGTCACCGTCCTGACAACGTTCGGCATCGTCCTCGTGCTCATCACCGGCTCGATTCCCTTCTTCCGGGAGGTTTCTGTCATCGAGTTCTTCACCTCGACGGAGTGGTCGCCCAGAATCGAGCCCAACTCCTACGGTGTGCTCCCGCTCGTGTGGGGGACGATGATGATTGTGGTCGGCAGCGCCGCGATAGCGCTCCCGGTCGGCGTCCTGACCGCAATCTATCTCTCCGAGTACGCCGACCGTCGCACCCGGAAAGTGCTGAAGCCGACGCTCGAAATCTTGGCCGGCGTGCCGACCATCGTGTATGGCTTCTTCGCCATCTCGTTTATCACCCCACAGATACAGCGCGTCTTCCCCGAGACGGGGACGTTCAACGCACTCTCGGCGGCTATCGTGGTCGGTATCATGATTATCCCAATGGTCTCGTCGCTTTCGGAGGACGCGATGTCATCGGTACCGGACGACCTCCGCAACGCCGGCTACGGACTCGGCGCGACGAAGTTCGAGGTCTCGACACAAATCGTGCTGCCGGCCGCCGTCTCCGGCATCCTCGCGTCGTTCGTCCTTGCCATCTCTCGGGCCATCGGCGAGACCATGGCGGTGACGCTTGCGGCCGGGATGAGCCCGACTATCACCCTTGACCCGCTTGAGGAGATTCAGACGATGACTGCCTACATGGTCGAAATCGGTATCGGCGACGTCTCCGTCGGCTCCATCGGCTATCAGTCGCTGTTTGCGGTCGGGCTGTTGCTTTTTGTCATGACGCTTGCGATGAACGTACTGAGCCAACTTGTCCGGTCCCGCTATCGGGAGGTGTACGAATAGATGGCGGCCGACGACCGCCTTGCCGACCTGACTGCTGGCGACGACCTCGCCCGGAAGCGTCTCTATGGCCGGGTGTTCGTGGCAGTCTGTCTCATTTCGACGCTCGTCGGCGTCGTCGCGCTGGGGCTGCTCGTTGCCGACCTCATCTACGAGGCACGCGGCTGGCTCACCATCGATTTCCTCACACATCCGCCGTCGTGGTTCCCGGAGAACTACCAGCCCGGCGGGCGCGGAGCCGGGCTCTATCCGGCGATAATCGGCTCGGTGTTTCTCATCGCGCTGACAGCGCTTTTCACCATCTTCCTCGGTGTCGGGGCGGCCATCTACCTTGAGGAGTACGCGCCGGACAACCGGCTGACCCGGTTCATCGAGGCGAACATCGCCAACCTCGCCGGTGTCCCCTCCATCGTGTACGGGCTGCTCGGACTGGCTATCTTCGTCCGCGCCGCCGGCCTCGGGTCGAGCCTGCTGGCCGGGGCGCTGACGCTGACGCTTCTCATCCTGCCCATCGTCATCGTCTCCGCACAGGAGGCCATCCGGGCGGTGCCGGATTCGCGCCGACAGGCCGCATACGGCGTCGGCGCGACGAAATGGCAGGTGACCCGTGATGTTGTCCTGCCGTCGGCGCTGCCCGGTATCATGACCGGCACCATCCTCTCGCTTTCCCGGGCCATCGGTGAGACGGCACCCATCCTGATGGTCGGCGCGGCGACGTTCATGATAGCGCCCCCCGACTCGCTTCTCGGGCCGTTCAGCGCCATGCCGATGCAGGTCTTCGAGTGGGCCAAACAGCCCGACCCGGCGTTCCAGCACATCGCTGCTGCCGGGAGCATCGTTCTCCTTACGGTACTCGTCTTGATGAACGCGACAGCCATCCTCATCCGGAACAAATACGATACACAATGAGCTCCGACGACACGACCGACCCGACGGCAGACGACGAATCGTTTACCGACTCACCGGTTGCCGGTCTCGAACAGTCGACCACCACACGAGGCTCCGGCCGGACGGTCATCAGCGCCCGCAATATAAACGTCTGGTACAACGAGACGCAGGCGCTTTCGGACATCACGATGGACATCCCCGAACAGGAAGTGACGGCGCTCATTGGCCCGTCCGGCTGTGGCAAGTCAACCTTTCTCCGGTGTATCAACCGGATGAACGACCGCATCGACGCCTGCCGCATCGAGGGCGAACTCGAACTCCACGGCAAGAACGTCTACGACGAAGATGTCGACCCCGTGGCCTTGCGGCGGAAGGTCGGGATGGTCTTTCAGAAACCCAACCCGTTCCCGAAGAGCATCTACGACAACGTCGCCTACGGCCTGAAGATTCAGGGCTACGACGGCGACATCGATGCTCGTGTCGAGGAGGCGCTCCGCGGGGCGGCGCTGTGGGACGAGGTCAACGACCAACTCGACGAGTCGGGACTGGAGCTTTCGGGCGGCCAGCAACAGCGGCTCTGTATCGCTCGGGCCATCGCGCCGGACCCCGAGGTCGTCCTGATGGACGAGCCGACTTCGGCGCTCGACCCCGTCGCCGCCTCGAAGGTCGAAGACCTCATCGACGAACTCGTCGAGGACTACACCGTCGTCATCGTCACCCACAACATGCAGCAGGCCGCCCGCATCTCGGATAAGACGGCTGTCTTCCTCACCGGTGGTGAACTCGTCGAGTTCGACGACACCGCCTCCGTCTTCGAGAACCCCTCCAGCGAGCGCGTCGAGAACTACATCACCGGGAAGTTCGGATAGATGCCGTTCATGTCACCGACCCGCTCGAACGGACGCCGGCAGCGCCACCGACACCGCGGCCCGGCCAAATTGGCACCCGCCCGAAGAACCATATCACGGAAACCACACAACTGAGACAAATGGCACGCAAGGGATACCAACAGCAACTGAACGAGCTCCGCGAGAACGTCCTCTACATGAGCGAAATCGTTCTCGAACGCGTTCGCCGCGGGCTCCGTGCGCTGGAAACGAAAGACGAATCGCTCGCCAGAGAAGTCATCGAGGGCGACCACGAGATAAACGAGCTGTACCTCGAACTCGAACAGTCGTGTATCGAGCTGTTTGCCCTCCAGCAGCCGGTCGCCAGCGACCTGCGGTTTATCGCCGCGTCGTTCAAAATCATCACCGACCTCGAACGGGTCGCCGACCTGGCGACGAACCTCGGCGACTACACGCTCCAGTCGTCTCGGGACCTCTATCCCGACGTCGACATTCAGGGCATCGGCGATGCCGTCATCGAGATGGTCGAGGACGCGATGGAGGCCTACGCCGAGGAAGACAGCGAGGCCTGCTTCGCCATCAGCGACCGCGACGACGAGGTCGACAGCCGCTGTGAAGACGCCTCCAATACGGTCGTCCGCGACCTCATCGAGACGGAACTCGACGAAACCTCTTCGGAAGGCGATATCGAGTCGCTGTTGCGTGAGGTCTCGCGGCTGCTGTTGACGATTCGTGACCTCGAACGCATCGGCGACCACGCGGTCAACATCGCCGCACGGACGCTGTACATGGTCGAAAACAGCGACGAGCTGATTTATTAGAGGTAGCCTTCTTCCAGCAGCAGTTCGCCGTTCAGCACGCTCGCGCCGGCAGCGCCGCGCATCGTATTGTGGGCCAGGCAGTTGAACTGGATGCCGTCGGCGGTCGACTCGACGCCGCCGGTGGCGATGGCCATCCCGTCGCCGAGCATCCGGTCCATCCGTGGCTGCGGACGGTCGGGTTCGTCGAAGACCTCGATGAGCTGGTCGGGCGAGGACGGCAGGTCGACGCTGGGGTACGATTCGAAGGCTTCGACAACGTCTGCGGGGTCGGGGTCCGCAGCGAGGTCGGCCCAAACGTTCTCAAGGTGGCCGTCAAGCGTCGGCACGCGGTTACACGACGCCGAGACATCGGCCTCGTGGAGGTCGACGCCTGCACCGTCAAACGAGCCGAGTAGCTTGCGGGATTCGGTCTCCATCTTCTCGGCCTCGCCGCCGATGTGGGGGATGACGTTATCGATGATTTCCATCGAGGTAACGCCCGAGTAGCCCGCCCCCGAGACGGCCTGTAGCGTCGAGACGTGGATGTTTTCGAGGCCGAACTCGTCCAGCGCCGCCAGCGCCGGCACCATCGTAATCGTCGAGCAGTTGGGGTTCTTGATGAGCGCGCCGTCCCAGCCACGCTCGTCGCGCTGGACCTCGATGAGGCCGAGGTGGTCGGCGTTGACCTCCGGAATCGTCAGCGGGATGTCGTCGTCCATGCGGCCGTTCGAGGAGTTCGAGGAGACGACGTAGCCCGCCTCGACGAACTCGGGTTCGACATCCGCACCGATGTCGGACGGCAGCGACGAAAACAGCAGGTCGATGTCGTCGGGGACGGCGTCGGGGTCGGTCTCGACAACGGTCATGTCGGCAACCGACTCCGGAATCGGCGTATCGACGCGCCATTTGGCGGCCTCCCGGTACGTCTTGCCGGCGCTGGCCGACGACGCCGACAGTGCGGCGACCTCGAACTCCTCGTGTGGGTCAAGCAACTGGATGAGTCGTTGTCCGACGGCACCCGTCGCGCCGAGGACTCCTACGCGAGTGGTAGACATTGGCGGTGGTATGATGAGCCACAGGAAAACGGTTGTGAAACGCGTCTGGTTTTACCGGCCGGGATAGCCGCGAAACTGTACATTCGTGAAGGTCTGTTGGCTTCTCGCTCTGTGTCGACAGCCGCGCTGCTGTGCGGCGTGAAAACGACGGAGCAAAGAACCCGACTACGCCGGCTGCTGGGGGGAGCGCTGCTTGCGCGTGACGTATCCGGCGATACGGTTACGAACGCTCTTGGACTCGATATTTGTCAGTTCGTCTACGAGCTCTTTGTTGTGCTCGAAGTCGTCACCGAAGGCTTTCGGATATCGGTCCATGAGTAGCGTTCCAGTCTTCTTGACGTAGGCGGGTTTGATGGCCATTGGTAGACCACCCTACTGCTGTGGTACTCAAAAAAGGTTCGGAAGGCCGACAGCGGGGCGTATGCTGTCGACTCACACTCTGTGGGTCGGCAACGGTCCCGCGGGTAGCAGCCACCGCTGCCGCTATCCCGGCACTTTCAAATACGGTTTCTCCGTAGGTCGCATAATGTCGAACCAACACATCCCAAACGCGGTTCGGGAACTGGAACACGACGGCGAAACGTACAAGATGGCCGACCTCACGGCGCTGGAAGAGGCCGGACTCTGTGAGCTTGACTCGCTCCCAGTCAGCATCCGCATCATGCTCGAATCCGTCCTCCGGAACGCCCAACAGGACGGCGAGACGGTCACCGAAGACGACGTTCGGGCGGCGGCTTCGTGGAGCCCCGACGTTCCTGACGCTGAGCTTTCCTTCCAGCCCTCGCGGGTCGTCCTGCAGGACCTGACCGGCGTGCCGGCGGTTGTCGACCTCGCGGCGCTTCGCTCCGCGGCCGACCGAAAGGGTGTCGACCCGACGGTCGTCGAGCCGGAAATCCCCTGTGACCTCGTCATCGACCACAGCGTGCAGGTCGACTACTTCGGCAGCGACGACGCCTACGAGCGCAACGTCGAACTCGAATACGAGCGCAACGAGGAACGCTATCGCTCCATCAAGTGGGCACAGCAGGCCTTCGAGGACTTCGAGGTCGTCCCGCCGGGAACGGGTATCGTCCACCAGGTCAACCTCGAACACCTCGGTCGCGTCGTCCACGCCCGCGAGGAGGACGGCGACCAGTGGCTCCTGCCCGACACGCTCGTCGGTACCGACAGCCACACGCCGATGATCGGCGGCATCGGCGTCGTCGGCTGGGGTGTCGGCGGCATCGAGGCTGAGGCCGCGCTGCTCGGCCAGCCGATTACGATGAGTCTCCCCGACGTCGTCGGCGTCCGTCTCTCCGGGTCGCTCCCCGAGGGCGCGACCGCGACCGACCTCGTTCTCCACATCACCGAGCGCCTCCGCGAAGTCGGCGTCGTCGACAAGTTCGTCGAGTTCTACGGTCCCGGCGTCGCCGAACTCACCGTCGCCGACCGCGCGACCATCTCGAACATGGCCCCGGAGCAGGGCTCGACCATCAGCATGTTCCCGGTCGACGACAAGACCCTCGAATACCTCGAACTCACCGGCCGCGACCCCGACCACGTCGACCTCGTCGAGAAATACCTCGACGCACAGGGGCTGTTCGGCGAGCAGGAGCCCGAATACACCCAAGTCGTCGAGTTCGACCTCAGCGATGTCGAACCGAGCCTCGCCGGCCACAAGAAGCCCCACTCGCGAATCCCGATGGGCAACCTCGACGAGCACTTCCCGAGCCTGCTTGAGGCCGAGGGCGTCGTCGGTGACGGCGGCGCGGTCACGGCTGACGCCGCTGGCAACCCTGCGGATGTCGTCGAGACGCCCGACCTCGGCGAGACCGTCCCCGTCGAGCTGGAGGACGGCACCGAGGTCGAAATCGGCCACGGGAGCGTTCTCGTCAGCGCGATTACGTCCTGTACGAACACCTCGAATCCGTCGGTGATGCTGGCGGCCGGGCTGCTCGCCGAAAACGCAGCCGAGGCCGGCCTTGACGTCCCCGACTACGTCAAGACGTCGCTTGCGCCCGGTAGCCGCGTCGTCACGGAGTATCTGAAGGAAGCCGACCTCCTCGAACCGCTTGAGGAACTCGGCTACCACGTCGTCGGCTACGGCTGTACGACCTGTATCGGCAACTCCGGCCCGCTCCCAGACCCCATCGAGAAGGCCATCGACGACAACAACCTCTGGGCGACGAGCGTGCTGTCGGGCAACCGGAACTTCGAGGCCCGAATCCACCCGAAGATTGCCGCCAACTACCTGGCATCGCCGCCGCTTGTCGTCGCCTACGGGCTGGCCGGCCGCATGGACATCGACCTCGAAGAAGACCCCATCGGCGTCGGCGACGACGGCGAGGCTATCTACCTCGAAGACATCTGGCCCGACACCGACGAGATTCACGACGCCATCGCCGACAGCGTCTCGCCGGAGCTGTTCGAGGAAAAATACGCACAGGTCTACGAGGGCGACGAGCGCTGGGAAGCACTTGATGCGCCGACCGGCGACGTCTACGAGTGGGACAACGAGTCCACCTACATCCGCGAGCCGCCGTTCTTCCAGGACTTCCCGCTTGATAAGCCCGGCGTCAACAACGTCGACGACGCCCGCTGTCTGCTGACGCTCGGCGACACCGTCACCACCGACCACATCAGCCCGGCCGGCCAGTTCAGCGAAGACCTGCCCGCCGGCCAGTGGCTCAAGGAACGCGGCGTCGAACCCCACGAGTTCAACACCTACGGCTCCCGCCGCGGGAACCACGAGGTCATGATGCGGGGGACCTTCGCGAACGTCCGCATCGAAAACCAGATGCTTGACGGGAAGGAGGGTGGCTACACCATCCACCATCCGACCGACGAGGAGACGACCGTCTTCGAGGCCAGCGAGCGCTACCGTGACGACGACACGCCGCTTGTCGTCATGGCCGGCGACGAGTTCGGGACCGGCTCCAGCCGCGACTGGGCGGCCAAGGGGACCGACCTGCTCGGCATGCGCGCGACCATCGCCCAAAGCTACGAGCGCATCTACCGCGACAACCTCATCGGCATGGGCGTGCTGCCGCTGCAGTTCGCCGACGGCGACGGCTGGGAGGAACTCGGCCTCGACGGCTCCGAACACTTCACCATCGAAGGCCTCGAGGACGGCCTCGAACCCAACCAGGAGCTGACCGTCACCGCCGAACGCGAGGACGGCGAGACAGTCGAGTTTGATGTCACCGCACAGGTCAGCACCCCCGCTGCCGTCGACTACGTCGAACACGGCGGCGTCTTGCACATGGTGCTTCGCCGCCTGCTGAACGACGAACTGAACTGACGACGACTGCCGCGCTGGCGTCGCGTTTCTTTTTTGTTGCTGCTGTCTTCTCGGGCCCGTAGCACTAGCTCCC